>NZ_JACUUB010000021.1 GCF_014859525.1 Marinobacter sp. | reverse complement strand
AGTTTTGCCGGGTCCCGGAACCAGGCGATACCGATCTCCATAAGGCCAATGCCATTGGCAATAAACGCATTGCGCACCAGTGCGGCCTGTTGCTGCGCGTTCAGTTCAGGAAAACACAGCTTTATGTTCACTTCGGTAATGTGCCGCCGGCTCTTGGCCAGCTTCCAGGCCAGCAAACCGATAACCTTGCCCAGCCACCACTGAACCCGGATGGGCAATTGTGCCACCAGCCACATCAGGGCGATCCCAAGCCAGGTTGGCCACCAGCGGGGATGGCGGTAAGCTGAGTAGTCGGTGTTTCTTGGAAGTTTGCGGTACTTCTTTTTCAAAATCGTGAATCCTGCATCGACAAACGTTTAACCCGGGGGCAAGATGCAACCCCTCGACAAATTTCGCTCTATGATAACGCACTGTTTTGCCGGGAGTCCTGCGTGTTCCAGTTTATCTATTCCCTGCTCATCCGCCTTGCCCTGCCGTTCATTTTGATTCGGCTGTGGTGGCAGGGCCGCAAGGCGCCAGGTTTAAGGCAAAACTGGCAGCACCGCCTTGGCATTGTTCCGCCGATCTCCGGGCCGGTTATCTGGGTACACGCCGTTTCTGTGGGCGAAACCATTGCGGCGGGCCCCCTGGTGCGCCGGTTGTTGGCCCGTAATCTTGGAGCCACTATTCTAATGACCGCGATGACCGACACCGGGCTGGCACAGGCGCGTAAGATGTTTGGTGACAGGGTAACCTATGCCTATGCTCCATACGATACGCCAGGCGCCATTCGCCGCTTTCTCGATCGCATCAATCCTCGCATTCTGGTCATTCTGGAAACGGAAATCTGGCCGAATATGATCCGCCAGTGTCGGCGGCGAAAAGTGCCGGTGTTTCTTATTAACGCGCGCTTGTCGGAACGCTCGGCACGAGGTTATGAGCGGGTGAAGGGGTTGGCTGGCCCGATCATGAGGAGCATCAGCTGGGTGGCTGCCCAGGCAGAGCGCGACGCCGAGCGATTTCGTCGCATCGGTGTGGCGGCCAGTCACGTTGAAGTCACCGGCAGCGTGAAGTTTGATGTGGATATTCCGGAAGACATACGGGCAGCTGCCGATGCCTTCCGGAGCGGGGTCGGGGCACGGCCGATCTGGATTGCGGGCAGCACTCATGCTGGTGAAGACGAGCAGTTGCTGCTGGCCCATAAGAGTGTACTGGATCACCACCCAGAGGCACTGTTGATCATTGTTCCCAGACATCCGGAGCGGTTTGATATGGTTGCGGCGCTGGCGGTGGAGCGCGGTTTTCAGGTGGCTCGCCGGTCTCAGGGCCAGGGTGTTCAGGGCGTCCAGGTCTATCTGGGCGATACCATGGGCGAGTTGATGATGCTGTACGGTGCCAGTGATATCGCTTTTGTTGGTGGGTCGTTGATTAAGCGCGGCGGGCATAACCCTTTGGAACCGGCGGCCTGGGGGATTCCGGTGTTTTCCGGGCCGCATGTATTTAATTTTGAAACCATCTACGAACGGCTGCTGGCGGATCAGGGGGTACAGTTGGTCGAAGGTGCGGACGACTTGGCGCGTGATGTAGGCCGATTATTTGCGGATAAAACCGAATGCATGGCTTACGGGGCGCGAGCGCTTGCGGTGGTCGACAAGAACCGGGGTGCTCTGGACAGGGTCGTTGAAGGCGTGATTGAAAGATTGTGATTCCGGGCGCCCGAGGGTGCCCGGAATCGTTTGAGCCGTTGCCGGCTTATTGCCTGGGGTCGTCCAGAGTGCGGCCTTCTTCGGCCATGGCTTCAATGCCGCGAGCGTTGGCGCTGAGCCAGTTGTTCAGATCGATCAGATCCTGCGGGCTCAGGGTGCCGGCGGCCTGCTTCAGTTGCAGGGTGTTGATCACGTAGTCGTAACGAGCGTTGGCGTAATCTCGCAGTGCCACGTAGTAAGCCCTCTCAGCATCCAGCACTTCCACAATGTTACGGGTGCCCACATCATAACCGGCACGAGTGGCGTCCAGCGCGCTGCGACGGGAAATGATGGTCTGCTCCAGGGCCGAGGCGGTTTCTACGTTGTTGTTCACGGTCAGGTACAGGCTGCGGGTGTTCACACGCACATCACGGCGAACCGTGTTCAGGTCTTGCTCTGCTGCCGTGACCAGTGAGCGCTGCTGGCGCACCCCAGCCTGAGTGCCGCCGCCCATGTAAAGCGGAACATTCAGCTGCAGGCCGATCACGCCTTGGGAGCCTTCGAACTGCTGGCGCTGACCCAGTGCCGTGCTTTCATTGCCATGAATGTCGGTCTCGCTATACGACGCGGTCAGGTCCAGCGTTGGCAAAT
Source organism: Marinobacter sp. (assembly GCF_014859525.1). Taxonomy (GTDB): domain Bacteria; phylum Pseudomonadota; class Gammaproteobacteria; order Pseudomonadales; family Oleiphilaceae; genus Marinobacter. The sequence continues at coordinate 35,525 of NZ_JACUUB010000021.1, read as the reverse complement.
GCCCGGATTTGGCCACTTTCAGGTTAGCCTCGCTGGAATTCAACTGATACAGGGCCGACTGGATCGACCAGTTCTGCTCCAGCGCAGTGTTCTCCCAGGCGGAGGGGTCCATGGGTTCGGGCCGGCCAAGGGGGAAATTCTCGCGCAGATTTTCCAGGTCGTCCGCGTATTCGCCGGTCAAGCGGGCCAGTTGCTCACGGGCGACGTTCAGCTGATTCTCGGCGGCAATGCGCTGGCTCTTGCTGTCGTCATAGCTGGCGCGGGCTTCATACACTTCGGTGATCGCAATCAGGCCTACATCAAACCGCTCCTGAGCCTGTTCGAACTGGCGTTGAATAGCCGCTTCGGTGGCCCGTGCGGTGGTCACGGTGTCCTGGGCGCGCAACACATTGAAGTAAGCAGAGGCGACATCCAGGATCAACTGTTGTTGGGCCAGGTTGTACTGGGCCTGGGCCGCGTCTGTCTGGAACTGACTGGCGTCGTACCGGAACCAGCTGTCGGCACGAAAGATGGGCTGAGTCAGCTGGACACCATAACTGAACGGGCGGTAGTTGTTGGAACTACCCTGTTTTGGATCGACATTGACGTGGCTACCTTCGGCGAACGCCCCGATCTGGGGTAGCAGCGAGCTTCTGCTGACATCGCTGGCGGCCTGCTGGGCCTGGAACTGAGCCAGGGCGGAGGCGATGCCGGAGTCGTAAGACAGGGCCTTCTCATAGGTTTCCATCAGATCCAGAGAAAAGGCAGGCTGTGCTGCGAACAGGGCGATCAACCCTGGAAGTAAACGTTTTTTCATTGTTTCTCCTGACATGCTATCTCCGGGCATCCTTGATCTGGACACAGGAATCGAAAAGCCAGCGAGCAGAGTAAAGTGCGCCCCGGCCGTCACCAAAAGGTAGTGGTCGGTCATTATGGACAATAATGCTCCCCACCTCTACACTTGAGAATGTCACTCATTTTATGAGCAGGACAATACAGTTTCGCGTCTTGACGGGGTGCTGATTCGCCAAAACCGGCGATCGGCTGAGATTGCATCGCAGAACCCGCGACCTGATCCGGATAATACCGGCGTAGGGATTAAGACCATACGACAGTGCCAGATAGCCCAAGATTGGTGATTTTGGCCCAGCTCCGTCATACGCGACCCGACACGATCAGACCATACCGGGAGCAGAACATGACGGACTTACCAGCCTACCTCAGCGACTCCGCGACAGTGGACTCCGCAGCAATCAAACCATTACCAAGCTCACGAAAAATTTACGTACAGGGTAGCCGGCCAGATCTGCGAGTGCCTATGCGGGAAATTACCGTGAGCGACACGCCAACCGAGCTGGGCGGCGAGAAAAATCCACCCGTTATGGTCTATGACACCTCCGGCCCCTACACAGATCCTGATGCCACCATCGACCTGCGTAAAGGTTTGAAACCGGTCCGGGCCGCCTGGATTGCTGAGCGCGGTGACGTTGAACAACTGGACGGTTACACCTCCGAATTTACCCGTCGGCGAATGAAAGACCCACAGCTGGACCCGCTTCGCTTTATGGACGAGCGCAAGCCTCTCAAAGCTAAGCCGGGTAAGAATGTCAGCCAGATGCATTATGCTCGTCAGGGTATCATCACCCCGGAAATGGAGTTCATCGCCATACGGGAAAACATGAAGCTGCAGGAAGCTCGTGACCAGGGCCTGTTGGACGATCAGCACCCCGGCCAATCTTTTGGTGCCAACCTGCCCAACGAGATCACGCCGGAGTTTGTTCGTGACGAGGTGGCCCGTGGCCGTGCCATCATCCCCGCCAACATCAACCACCCGGAAACCGAGCCGATGATCATTGGCCGTAACTTTCTGGTGAAGATCAACGGTAACATCGGCAACTCGGCGGTAAGCTCGTCCATTGAAGAGGAAGTGGAAAAACTCACCTGGGGCATTCGTTGGGGCTCAGACACCGTGATGGACTTGTCCACCGGCAAGAATATCCACGAAACCCGCGAGTGGATCATCCGCAACTCACCGGTCCCCATCGGCACTGTACCCATTTATCAGGCACTGGAAAAAGTGGGCGGCGTAGCCGAAGACCTGACCTGGGAAATCTTCCGGGATACGCTGATCGAACAGGCCGAGCAAGGCGTGGACTACTTCACCATCCATGCCGGTGTGCGTTTACACCACGTGCCAATGACCGCCAAGCGCACCACGGGCATTGTCTCTCGTGGCGGCTCTATCATGGCCAAATGGTGCCTGGCTCATCACAAAGAGAGTTTCCTGTACGAGCACTTTGAAGACATTTGCGAAATCATGAAAGCCTACGATGTCTCCTTCAGCCTCGGCGATGGCCTGCGTCCGGGTTCCATTGCCGATGCCAACGATGCGGCTCAGTTCGGTGAGCTGGAAACGTTGGGCGAGCTGACCAAAATCGCCTGGAAGCACGATGTCCAGTGCATGATCGAAGGCCCCGGCCATGTGCCCATGCACCTGATTAAAGAGAACATGGACAAGCAGCTGGAATGTTGTGACGAAGCGCCGTTCTACACTCTGGGGCCGCTGACCACCGATATTGCCCCTGGGTACGATCACATCACCTCCGGCATTGGTGCGGCGATGATCGGCTGGTTCGGTTGCGCCATGCTCTGCTATGTCACCCCGAAAGAGCACCTGGGCTTGCCCAACAAAGACGACGTTAAAACCGGCATCATCACCTACAAGATCGCCGCCCACGCCGCCGATCTGGCCAAAGGCCATCCCGGAGCCCAGGTCCGCGACAATGCGTTGTCCAAAGCCCGTTTCGAGTTCCGCTGGGAAGACCAGTTCAACCTCGCACTGGACCCGGACACGGCCCGCGCCTTCCACGATGAAACCTTGCCGAAGGATTCCGCCAAGGTGGCGCACTTCTGCTCTATGTGCGGCCCTAAGTTCTGCTCGATGAAGATCTCACAGGAAGTTCGTGATTATGCGGCGGAACAAGGCATCGACGAGGTATCGGCGATTGATGTTGGTATGCAGGAAAAATCAAGGGAATTTGTGACCTCTGGCTCCAAGCTTTACGACAAGGTCTGAGTTCTGAGTTCTGGGTCGCCTAGCCTTCTGGCTGGGTGCTCAGAGCCGGGGTGGGGGCCTTGTTCAGAAAACGACTCGAGACGTCCCTGTGCGTCTCGGGCTCCGCCATCCCTGGCTCCGCACGTTTCTGAACAAGGCCCCCACCCCAGCTCTCTTGGACGTTTGCAGTAATCGCTCCCTATACTGAGTTAGGCAATTCTTTGGCGCACTGCAAAAGGTTTCGGGCAGTCGTTGGGTATTGCTTTCCAAAACTGTGCGGAGCCAGGGATGGCGGAGCCCAAGCGTCACACGGACGTGCCGAAGGAGCGTGTTTTGGAAAGCAATACCCAACGACTGCCATGCACCAAGCCGAGAAGGCTGGGGCCAGAACCAAACCATTACACCAACCGTAAGACACTTGCACCCAAGCAACCCCTGGGGCTATCGTTCCAAATCGAACACCAACTCGGAAAATCGAATGCCGAAACCGTTTCAGTTCAACGCCAGCAACGTCACCATCGAAAAACGCGAAACCGTCTTCCAGGGCTTCTTTCGCATGGACAAGCTCTGGCTGACCCATCCGCGCTTCGATGGCCGCGACATGCCTACCTTCACCCGCGAACTCTTCATCCGCGGCGACGCCACCTGCGTGCTCCCCTACGACCCGGAACGGGATGAAGTCGTGCTGCTGGAGCAGTTTCGCCTCGGTGCTCTGGGCCGTAACCAGTCGCCCTGGTTACTGGAACTCGTGGCCGGTATGAACGAAGAAGGCGAGAGCCCGGAAGAGGTGGCTCAGCGTGAGGGCCAGGAAGAGGCCGGGCTGAGTTTTAGCCGCCTCCATAAAATCTGTGATTACCTGGTATCGCCGGGTGGCACCACCGAGATGATCCACGTTTACTGTGGCCAGGTTAGCACCGCAAATGCCGGTGGCGTATTCGGGGTGGAGCACGAGCACGAAGATATCTTGTCTCACGTCGTCAGTGTCGACGAGTGTATCGCCATGATTGCCGACGGCCGCATCAACAACGCCGCCGGCATCATCGCCATTCAGTGGCTGCAATTGAACCGGGACAGGTTGCGCCGGGAGTGGCGGGCATGACCGAGTGGGTAAAGCGGCCAAAGCGGTATGTGCCGGATTTGCGCCAGTTGGGTGCTTTGTGTGATGGCAACTACCAGCGCTTGAGGAAACTGCGTCAGCTGGAAGCTGACGGCAAACCCGTGTGCGAGTTTGAGCTGCATCGTGAAAACCAATATCTGGGCCGGGTTCGGATTGAAGTGCTGCAAACGGCTAAGTTCACGGAAACCCTGTTGCTGGAACAGGTTCATAACAGTGGCCGCTGGCTCAACAACCCTCAAATGACCGTAAGGGTTTACCACGACGCCTTGATGGCGGAGGTGATCAGTTGCTACCGGCAGCGCCAGATTGCGCCGGTGAACGATTACCCGAACCGTTTCATGCATCATCCTGATGAGAAGGTTCAGGTTAACGGTTTTCTGGCTGACTGGCTGGATTACTGCCAGCGCTTTGGTCACCTGCCAATGGAGCACGCAGCCTGGTCTGCCGGCGAGGGCTGCAAGTAAGCTTCCGCAAACTATGGGAACCGCGCCGCAGTTCGCTGAAAGTCTGACTTGCCCCTCGCTTCCCCTGTGCCATAGTTGTCAAATACCGCAAAATATTTGTGGTAGCGGGCCAGAATGTGACCTGCCTACCATTTAAATCTGATAAAACGGAACGCAGCCATCGTACACTTGTTTGTAATATCAACTGGTTGCAACTAAGACAACAGGCCCTGAATGACCGTCAATCAAACTGCCCGCCCTCTGAAGGTATTGCAGCTGACCGATCCACATCTGATGGCATCGGCCGATGGCGCTTTGCTTGGCGTCAACACCCGTGACAGCCTCGCAGCGGTAATCGATGAGGTTCTTCGCAAGCATGGCCAGCCAGATTTGATTCTGGCGACCGGTGATCTCGCCCAAGACGCGTCATCTGAGGCCTATCGGTATTTTGGCGGGCAGTTGAAAGCGTTTAACTGTCCTTCTCTCTGGATTGCCGGCAATCATGACGACTCCGATTTGTTGGCATCCGTCGCGGCTGAGTTTCAGGCGGAGCAAAAACAGGTCGTGAAGGGTGGCTGGCATTTTGTCATGCTGGACTCTTCCGTACATGGCAAGGTGTTTGGTGAGCTTTCGCAGGCTGAGCTTTCCTTTCTGGATAATGCGCTTTCGCGGCATCCGGAATTACCCACCATGGTGTGCCTGCACCACCATCCGGTAGACATCGGCTCCGACTGGATGGAAAAAATAGGTCTGAGAAACCGCGATGCCTTCTGGCAAGTGGTCGACAAATACCCGCAAGTCAAAATCGCACTCTGGGGCCATATTCATCAGGATCTGCAGCAGCATCGTAATGGTGTGCAACTGCTCGCCACACCCTCCACCTGCATCCAGTTTGCCACCGGATCGAGTGACTTCGCGGTAGAGCCTTTAGCTCCCGGTTATCGCTGGTTTGAACTGGGCTCCTCCGGCAATTTCACCACAGAAGTCTTCAGGGCGAGCCGGTTCGAGTTTGATCTGGATGAGAACAGCACGGGTTACTGATGGTTCCGTCTGCCCCTGCAGGCTTCAACCGTTGCGCGTATCGGCGGGTTGAGGGCCTGCAGGGGTCAATCTTTTATTGGCTCAGCCCCGCAGAGCCTGCGCCGCAGCCACCATGGTTTGCAGTGCTGGTGTCACTTCCTCCCATTTCCGCGTTTTCAGGCCACAGTCCGGATTTACCCAAAGGCGTTCCGGCGGGATGCGTTCTGCAGCCAGTTTCATCAGGTTGATGATGTGATCCTGATCAGGAATGTTGGGGGAGTGGATATCATACACGCCCGGTCCGATGTCGTTCGGGTACTCGAAGTTCCTGAAGGCATCCAGCAACTCCATGTCTGAGCGCGAGGTCTCGATGGTGATCACGTCGGCATCCATGCGGGCGATGGCCTCGATGATGTCGTTGAACTCCGAATAGCACATGTGGGTATGAATCTGCGTGTGGTCCGCCACGCCATTGGCGGCAACACGGAAGCTGTTGATGGCCCAGTCCAGATAAGCTTCCCAGTCTGACTGGCGCAGGGGCAAGCCTTCGCGCAGGGCGGCCTCGTCTATCTGAATGATGTTTACGCCCGCTTTCTCCAGGTCCTGCACTTCGTCGCGAATGGCCAGGGCCAGTTGCAGGCAGGAATCCTTGCGGGGCTGGTCGTCGCGCACGAAAGACCAGTTCAGAATCGTGACCGGCCCGGTCAGCATGCCCTTGACCGGTTTTTCGGTCAGCGATTGCGCGTAAACCGTCCAGTCCACCGTCATGGCTTTCGGCCGGCGGATATCACCGAACAGAATCGGCGGTTTCACGCACCGGGAGCCGTAAGACTGAACCCAGCCGAAGCGGGTAAACGCGTAGCCGTCCAGCTGTTCGCCAAAGTATTCCACCATGTCGTTGCGTTCCGGTTCGCCGTGCACCAGCACGTCCAGCCCCAGCTTTTCCTGCTCCCGAATGCAGTGGGCGATTTCGGCTTGCATTTTCTCGGTGTACGCGGGTCCGGTGAGTTCGCCTTTGCGATACTGCAGTCGTGCCTGGCGGATTTCCGGCGTTTGCGGGAAGGAGCCGATGGTCGTGGTCGGGAATGCGGGCAATTTCAGGGCCTGTTGCTGCAGAGCGATGCGTTGGGGGTAAGGACTTTGGCGCTTGCCCTGTTCTGCAGTGATGCCTGCGACCGCTTTACGAACTTCTGGATTAACCACCCGGGTTGAACGCTGCCGGCTTTCAATGGATTGCTGATTGGCAGCCAGTGGGCCTTGCACCGCCTGACGACCCTCGTTCAGGGCGCGGGCTAATACCTGTAATTCATCCAGTTTCTGTACGGCAAAGGCCAGCCAATCGCGGATGTCCCCGTCCAGATCTTGTTCTGGGGTCAGATCAACCGGTACATGCAGCAGCGAGCATGAAGGAGCCAGCCACAGGCGTTCTCCGAGTTTGTGATGAACAGGCTCAAGCCAATCCAGAGCCTTGGCCAGATCGGCTTTCCAGATATTGCGCCCACTGATTACGCCTAAAGACAGCACTTTGTGGCTGGGCAGCCAGTCGACAATGCGATTGACCTCGTCTGGCGCGCTGATGGCATCCAGGTGGACCCCTGCAACGGGCAGTTCGCACGCCAGTTGCAGGTTGCCCCGAAGCTCGCCGAAGTAAGTGGTCAGCAGCAATTTTGGCCGGCTGCTCTTGAGTTGGTGATAGGCCAGGTTGAAGGCATAGCGCCAGTTGGCGTCCAGATCGGTAACCAGGGCGGGTTCATCAATCTGTACCCAGTCGGCACCGGCATCCGCCAGAGCTTCCAGCAGTTGGGCGTACACTGGCAGCAGGCGCTCCAGCAGATCCAGGCGGTTGCTGCCATCGGAGCTCTTGCCCAGCCACAGGTAAGTGACCGGGCCGATAATCACCGGTTTAACCGACACGCCCTGTTCCCGGGCTTCGGCCAGCTGGCCAAGAAGGCGTTCCGGATTCAGTTCAAAACGGGTATCGGCGGTAAATTCGGGCACGATGTAGTGGTAGTTGGTATCAAACCACTTGGTCATCTCGCCGGCAGCGGTGGCGCAGCAGGGGCTGTCGTTGGCGCCTCGGCCCCGGGCTGCACGAAAGTAGTCGTCCAGGGCCGAGCCATCTTTGTTGGCGACCCGCCCAGGCAGGTTGCCGACCGTGACCGACATATCCAGTACCTGGTCATACAGGGAAAAGTCGCCCACCGGCACAAAATCCAGCTTGGCTTGTTGCTGCCAGTGGCGGCGGCGCAGATCGGCGGCTGTGATGGCCAGTTGATGCTCGTTTTGTCGGCCGGCCCAGTAATCTTCCAGTGCAAATTTCAGTTCCCGTTGGCCGCCAATGCGGGGGAAACCAAGGTTGTGTGTGTTCACCATGAGTCTGTCCTTCGGTGTTGTCAGCGTGAATCGTTGGACAAGGTTAGGCGGGTAATCGAATGAATAAAAATGGTATTATCTCAACGAACCATGAACATAATTCACGGGTAAGTCATGATTGAGCGAAGTCATCTTGAGATCTTCCGGGCGGTCGAGCGCCAGGGTTCCCTAACGGCGGCGGCAGAGCAGCTGCACCTGACTCAGTCAGCGCTGAGCCATGCCATTCGGAAGCTGGAGCAGCAGCTGGGTACGCCGGTGTGGCTGAGAGAAGGGCGGCAGTTGCGATTTACCCAGGCAGGGGATCAGTTGCTCAATCTGGCCAATCGCTTGTTACCACAATTCGAGCATGCAGAAATGCTGATCGGCCAGGTGGCCAAAGGCCAGCGCGGCAGGCTGCGGGTGGGGATGGAGTGCCATCCGTGTTATCAGTGGTTGCTGAAAGTGGTGGGTCCTTACTTGCAGCAGTGGCCGGATGTAGACGTAGATGTAAAGCAGGAATTCCAGTTTGGCGGTATGGGAGCGCTGTTTGGTCATGACATTGATCTGCTGGTTACGCCAGACCCGCTGCACCGCCCCGGCGTGCGTTTTGAACCGGTGTTTGACTATGAACAGGTGTTGGTGGTGGCAGAAGCCCATGCTCTGGCGGGCGAGCCCTGGGTGGAACCCGGGCAGCTGGAAAAAGAAACCCTGATTACTTATCCAGTGGCGCCGGAGCGACTGGACATTTTCACGCGTTTCTTCTTGCCCGCTCATTCGGCTCCGGCGCGTCACAAGACCATTGAGACCACAGACATCATGCTGCAGATGGTGGCTGCCGGGCGCGGCGTGTCGGCATTGCCTCGCTGGCTGGTGGATGAGTATGCGCAAAAAATGCCGATCAAGGCGCTGCAACTGGGCCGGGAGGGCATGCCCAAACAGATTTTTCTGGGCTTTCGGGAGCGGGATGCCGAGGTGGATTATCTGAGCGCATTCATGACGCTGGCTCGTAGCATTCGCTGGAATTAGTCGGTTCGGTTAAACTGCGCAAAAGTATCAACAGGACACACAGAACATGAGCAATATTCCGGCAGATTTGAAGTATCTCGAGACTCATCAGTGGGTGCGGGTAGATGCCGATGGCACGGCCACGGTAGGTATTACCGACTTTGCCCAGGAGCAGTTGGGTGATGTGGTTTATATCGGGGTGCCGGAAGTGGGTGCGACGGTGAATGGCGGTGAGGAGGCCGGTGTGGCGGAGTCGGTCAAGTCGGCGTCGGATGTGTTCAGTCCGGTGACCGGTGAGGTTCTCGAGGTGAATGAGAAGCTGGAGGACGAGCCGGAGATTGTGAACGAAGATCCTTATGGTGATGGCTGGATGTTCAAAATTAAGCTGGCGGATAAAGGCGAGCTTGATGGCCTGATGGATGCGGCAGCCTATGGTGAGCATGTGGCAGCGGAAGAGTAAGATCCGCTCCTGGCGCAAGCGTGCTTCCGGGGACAGGCCTCCCGAAACACGCTCCTTCGGCACATCCATGTGGCGCTTGGGCTACGCCATCCATGGCTTCGCACAGTTTCGAGAGGCCTGTCTCCGGAAGCACGCCCAAGCAATGGCGCGGTCCTCTATTTAACCGAACTCTCAGGTAACTATTCGATGGATTTTCCCGTTCTCTACCTGCGCAAAGGCGCAGAACGCCGTCTCCGTGCCGGCCACTTGTGGGTTTACAGCAATGAGGTGGACACCCACCGCAGCCCGCTGCAAGCGTTTGAGCCCGGCGCGCAAGTTCAGGTGCGTGCTTCGAACGACAAGCCAATGGGCGTGGCGTTTGTGAATCCCCATGCGTTGATTTGCGGCCGGCTGATCAGCCGGGATGCGGACCATGGCATGACGCCGAAGCGGCTGACGGACCGGATGGAGTCGGCGCTGAGCCTGAGGGAACGGTTGTTTGCCAAGCCTTTTTACCGTTGGGTGTTCGGCGATAGTGACGGGCTCTCTGGCCTGGTGGTGGACCGGTTTGATGATGTGGTGGTGGTGCAGATTTCTACCGCGGGTATGGAGCAAATGAAAGAGGCCATCGTGCGTGCCGTTCAGCGGTTGGCCCATGCCCGGGTTATCGTGCTGAAGAATGACGGCAAGATGCGCAAGGTTGAAGGGCTGGACACCTATGTGGAGTTTGCCCACGGGCCGGAAGCAGACACGGTGTTGGTGGAGGAGAACGGTGCCCGTTTTGAGGTGCCGCTGGCCGGTGGTCAGAAGACCGGTTGGTTCTATGATCATCGTATGAACCGGCAACGCCTGCAGGCCTATGCGCCCGGCAAAAAGGTGCTGGATGTGTTCAGTTACGTGGGCGGTTGGGGTATTCAGGCTGCTTGTGCCGGAGCATCTCAGGTGACCTGTGTCGATGCTTCCTCTTCGGCGGTGGATGCGGTCCATCACAACGCCAAACTGAACGGGCTGGAGAATGTAGACACCCTTGAAGGCGATGCTTTTGATGCCCTGAAAGCGTTGGCGGATGAGAAAGAGAAGTTCGATATTGTTGTGTTGGACCCGCCGGCACTGATTCCGCGCAGGCGCGATCAGAAGGCGGGGGAGCAGGCCTATGCCCGGTTAAACCAATTGGGGCTAAGGCTGCTTGAGCGAGACGGTTTGCTGGTGTCCGCCTCTTGCTCTATGCATTTGTCCCAGGAAAAGCTGATCGATATTATTCGCGGCAGCGGCCGCAAGATTGACCGCTTTGTGCAACTGCTGGAGCAGGGCCACCAGGCACCGGATCATCCGATTGTGCCGGGGATTCCGGAGACCGATTACATAAAATCCTGCTTTGTGCGCTCGTTGACTGGATTTTTGTGATTGGCGGGGGAGAAGCGTGGGGGGTTGTCAGGGTCTGTCCCCATGCGGGGACAGACCCCTAAGTCAGACCCTGAGCGACATCACCGTCCAGCCATTCTCTAAGGCCAGCTTTTCCAGCGTCGGGTCCGGGTCTACTGCTACCGGGTTGGCCACCTGCTTCAGCAGTGGTACGTCATTATGGGAGTCGCTGTAAAACCAGGCGCCCTCCAAACTTTCGCCGTGGGCGGCGAGCCAGTCGTTGAGTCGTTCCACTTTGCCTTCCTGAAAACTCGGCGTGCCGGCTACTTCGCCGGTAAACTTGCCATTGACCAGTTCTGGCTCGGTCGCAATCAGGTGTTCTACGCCCAATAATTCGGCGATCGGCTCGGTAATAAACCGATTGGTGGCGGTGATGATCATCAGGGTATGGCCCTGGTTCTGGTGATCGGCCAGGAGTTTTTTGGCTTTGTCTTGCATCATCGGCTGTACTTTTTTGGCCATAAAGGCTTCGCGCCAGGCCTCTAGCTCCTCCGTGTTGTGACGGGTCAGGGGCTGAAGCACAAAACGCTGATAGTGAAAGATATCCAGCTCGCCGTTCAGGTATTCCTCATAGAAGCGGTCGTTGGCACGGCGATACTCATCGGCATCTACCATGCCTTCTTCCACTAAAAATTCGCCCCAGGCGTGGTCGCTGTCGCCGGCCAGAAGCGTGTTGTCCAGATCAAAAATTGCGAGCGTCAAGCCGCATCCTCCCATTGTCACAGGCTATAGAGCAGAGCAAACAGTCTACCATGGCTCTGTCATGGTGTGCCGCATACAGCTCCGTTTGCCGAAGCCTTGGGATTCTGTAAGAATGAGAGCAACTTGGACAATTTTCGCCGGTTATAAATTAACCGGCAACCGACTTTTATAAGGACTGTGCCGTGATCGATTCAGACGGTTTCAGACCCAACGTCGGAATCATTCTGGCCAACCACAGGGGAGAAGTTCTCTGGGCAAGGCGAATTGGGCAGGACTCCTGGCAGTTTCCGCAAGGTGGTATCAAGCACACCGAATCACCGGAAGACGCGCTTTACCGGGAGCTTGGAGAGGAAATCGGCCTGAGTGCGACGGATGTGGAAATCATCAGCTGCACCGGGGGCTGGCTGCGATACCGTCTTCCCCGGAGGATGGTTCGCCATAACTCGCACCCCGTTTGTGTGGGGCAAAAACAGAAATGGTTCCTGCTGAGGATGTTGTCGCCAGACGCCCACGTTAAGGTGGATGTAACAGATTCACCGGAATTTGATGGCTGGCAGTGGGTGAGCTACTGGTACCCGTTGGGGCAAGTAGTCTCGTTCAAAAGAGAAGTTTACAGACGTGCGCTGCGAGAGTTAGCGCCCAGGCTGTTCCACAACATGGAGCAGTGGCAGAAGGGCGAACAGAACCGGCGCTGAAGGAACATCAAAAATGACGGACTGACTCCATGCTGAGTATCCTGCGAAGCCTAGTGCAAGAGGTAAACAGTGCCCGCGACTTGAAAGAGGCGCTGGATATCATTGTATCGCGGGTACAAAAAGCGATGAACACAGAGGTCTGTTCCGTCTATCTGCTCGATCCCGCCTCTAATCGTTACATCCTGATGGCCACCGAAGGTCTCTACAAAGACTCGGTTGGCAAAGTCAGTCTGGCGTATTCCGAGGGCCTGGTTGGTCTGGTGGGTTCTCGTGAAGAGCCCATCAACCTGGAAGATGCGCCCTCTCACCCGCGTTACCGTTACTTCCCGGAAACCGGGGAAGAGCGCTTCAGTTCTTTTCTGGGTGTGCCCATCATTCACCATCGTCGTGTGCTTGGCGTGTTGGTCGTGCAGCAGCGGGAAAGTTCCCGTTGCTTTGACGAGGGCGAAGAGGCGTTTCTGGTGACGGTGTCTGCCCAACTGGCGGGCGTCATTGCGCACAGTGAGGCGACCGGTGCGATCAGTGGCTTGTCTCTGACCGGTGAAGAAACCCAGGACATCAGCTTTAACGGGGTGCCTGGTGCCCCGGGCGTAGCTATTGGCACCGGTGTGGTGGTGTACCCGTCGGCGGATCTGGACGTGGTGCCCGAAAAACACACCGACAATATCGAAGGTGAGTTGGAGCTGTTCCAGGCTGCGGTGCAGGCTGTCAGAGAAGACATAGAGCGGGTCGCCAACCGACTGGCCTCTCAGCTCCGCCCGGAAGAACAGGCGTTGTTTGACGTGTACCTGCGCATGCTGGACGACGAAGCCCTGCCCGGAGAGGTGGCCATCAAGATTCGGGAAGGCATCTGGGCCCAGGGTGCACTGAAGCAGGTGGTTCAGCAGTACATTCGCCATTTTGAAATGATGGACGATCACTACCTGCAGGAGCGGGTGGTGGATATCCGCGACCTTGGTCGCCGCCTGCTATCCCGCATGCAGGAAGGTGAGCAGAAGCATCAGGAATATCCGGAACATACTGTGTTGGTCAGTGAAGAGCTGACGCCTGCGATGCTCGGCGAAGTTCCCAAGGGGCAGTTGGTCGGCCTGGTCTCGGTCAAAGGCTCCAGTAACTCCCACGTTGCTATTCTGGCCCGGGCCATGGGTGTGCCTACGGTGATGGGTCTGGTAGACATCCCGGTGAACCAGCTGGACGGCCGAGAGCTGGTGGTGGATGGCTTTGATGGGCAGATATTTGCCTCGCCCTCAGCAGATCTTCGTGCCTTCTATCAGGCAATTTGCGAAGAAGAGGCGGAGTTGTTCCGCGGCCTTGAAGTGCTCAGGGACAAACCGTGTGAAACCACCGATGGCCATCGGGTATCGCTGCTGGTTAATACCGGCTTGATGACCGATGTCGTGCGATCACTGTCTCATGGTGCGGAAGGCATAGGTCTGTACCGAACCGAAGTGCCCTTTATGATCAAGGATCGCTTCCCGTCTGAGCAGGAGCAGCGGGAGTATTATCGGGAGCAGCTGGAGGCCTTTGCGCCCAACCCGGTGACCATGCGCACCCTCGACATTGGTGGCGATAAATCGCTGACCTATTTCCCCATCGAGGAAGAAAATCCGTTCCTGGGCTGGCGGGGTATTCGGGTTACCCTGGATCACCCGGAAATCTTTCTGGTTCAGGTGCGGGCCATGCTCAAGGCCAGCGAAGGCCTGAACAACTTGCAGATCATGCTGCCCATGATCAGCAATATTTCTGAGGTGGAGGAGTCGCTCCACCTGATTTATCGTGTATACCACGAAGTGCGCGAAGAAGGTTACGACGTTCACATGCCCAAGGTGGGTGTGATGGTGGAAGTGCCTGCGGCGGTTTATCAGATCCGAGAGCTGGCTGAGCGGGTCGACTTTTTATCCGTTGGCTCCAATGATCTCACCCAGTACCTGCTGGCGGTAGACCGAAACAATCCCCGGGTTGCTCAGCTCTATCACTCGTACCACCCAGCCGTGCTACAAGCGCTGGTGCGCATTGCTCAGGATGCCCGATCGGTAGGTAAGCCCGTCGGTATTTGCGGCGAGCTGGCAGGCGACCCTGGTGGCGCTGTTTTGTTGATGGCGATGGGCTACGATTCTTTGTCGATGAACGCCGCCAGTTTGCCGAAGGTGAAGTCGGTTATTCGCAGTATTGATCGGGAATGGGGCATTCAGCTGTTGGAAGATGTTTTACTGCTGGATTCACCCCATGTGATCAAGAGTTGTGTAGACCTGGCACTCAGGAATGCCGGCTTTGGCCGATACCTGCGCCCGGGCAAATCCTCAAGTGTTACGGTGGCGGAGCAGGCGATCTCCTGACGCCCGGGCGCTTTAATAGGGTGCTTACTCTAAAATCCGTTGGTAGGTTAGTAACGTAATTATTGCAGTAGTACCTACGAAGGACAGGCTATGACGAAAGCGACCGAGCTCAAACCAGCACCGCGTATAGGCCTCGCCCTTGGCGGCGGTGGGCCCTTGGGGGGCATCTATGAGATCGGCGCACTGCGGGCGCTCGATGAGGCTCTGGACGGCCTGGATTTTAACAACATTGATGTTTACGTCGGTGTTAACTCCGGGTCTTTCGTGGCCGCCAACCTTGCTAACCAGATGACCACGGCCCAATTGTGTCGAATCTTCGTGCGCAACGAGGCAGAGGTGCATCCCTTCCACCCGGAGGTGTTTTACCGTCCGGCGTTCAAAGAAATTGGCAGTCGCTTGTTGTCTGTGCCAGGCCTGTTGACTACGGCGGTCGGTCGATTCATCAATAATCCCTATGATCAGAGCCTGCTGGAAGCCATGACCATTCTGGCCCAGGCTGCGCCGGCGGGGCTGTTTGATAATGAAGGTTTGCATGAATACCTGCGCCAAGCCTTCACCATGCTCGGTCGCACCAACGATTTCCGTCAACTAAAGCGCAGCCTCTATATTGTCGCGGCGGATGTAGAGAGTACTGAAGCCGTCTGCTTTGGTGCGCCGGGATTTGACCACGTGCCGATCTCCAGAGCGGTTCAGGCCAGCACGGCATCACCGGGCCTGTATGTTCCGGTTGATATCGATGGTCGCTACTACGTCGATGGCACCCTGCGCAAAGGCCTGCATGCCTCCGTGGCGTTTGAAGACGGCGCTGATCTGGTGCTGGCGGTTAACCCTCAGGTGCCGATTGATGCCAGTGCTGCCGTCCGCGCCGGCACCATGAAGCCGGGCGAACTGACCCGCTCTGGTATGCCCAATCTCCTGTCCCAGATGTTCCGCACCATGGTCTATTCCCGTATGCAGTCGGGTATTGCTCAGTATGGCCGCGACTATCCGGATAAAGACATCCTGCTGTTCGAACCGACCCGGGACGACGCCAAGCTGTTCTTCTCTAACGTGTTCAGTTTCCAGAGCCGGCGAATGGTGTGCGAACATGCTTACCAGATGACCCGCCGGGACTTGCTGGAACGGGCTGATGAGCTGGAGCCCAAGTTGCGCAAATACGGCATCAAGCTGCGCCGGGACCGTCTTGAAGACGAACAGCGCACCATCAGCACCAGCCTCTACGGAGAAATGCTGCCGCTGTACGTGGCCAAGGGCCGGAAAAAACAGGCCGAAAAAAGCAAGTTCGCCACCGGCATCAGCAACGTCACGCACCTGTTCTCCAAGGCTCAGTAAACCGGACACGCGGGCACAAAAAAGGCCGGACCGCTCTCTGCGCGCCCGGCCTTTTGCATAGAGCCGATCCGCTACAGGATGTAACGGCTCAGATCTTCATCTTCTGCCAGGTCTCCCAGCTTCTCGTCTACGTAGGCTGCGCTGACTTCAAAGCTGTCCGTCACTTTATCACCCGCGTCGAACGACAGGGATTCCAGTAGCCGCTCCAGCACCGTGTGTAAGCGGCGGGCGCCGATGTTCTCAGTGGTTTCGTTGACCTTGAAGGCCACCTCCGCAATGCGGGTAATGGCGTCTTCGGTGAAGGTCAGTTTGAGGCCTTCGGTACCCATCAGAGCTTCGTATTGCTGCACCAGAGACGCGTCTGGCTCGGTCAGAATGCGCTTGAAGTCATCCGGCGTCAGCGCATGCAGCTCAACCCGGATCGGCAGGCGGCCCTGCAGTTCCGGAATCAGGTCAGACGGTTTGGACAGGTGGAACGCGCCTGAGGCGATAAACAGAATATGGTCTGTGCGCACAGCGCCGTATTTGGTGGTCACGGTGCTGCCTTCGATCAATGGCAACAGATCCCGCTGAACGCCCTCGCGGGATACGTCGGAGGAGGTGTTCTCGGAGCGCTTGGCAACCTTGTCGATTTCATCAAGAAACACGATACCGTTTTGCTCCACCGCCTCAATGGCTTTGTGTTTGATCTCTTCTTCGTTGACCAGTTTGGCGGCTTCCTCGTCTTTTACCTGCCGGATGGCGTCAGACACTTTCATCTTGCGCGTCTTGCGCTTGTCGGACGACAGGTTAGAGAACATGCTCTGCAGCTGATTGGTCATCTCTTCCATGCCGGGAGGTGCCATGATTTCTACACCAGCCCCGCCACTGCGCAGGTCAATTTCGATTTCTTTGTCGTCCAGTTCGCCTTCTCTGAGCTTTTTGCGGAACATCTGGCGGGTGCTGGAGTCGTTATTGCGTTGATTGTCTTCGTTGTAATCCCGGGCCGGAGGCAGCAGGGCATCCAGGATGCGCTCTTCGGCGGCATCCAGAGCCCGGTTTTCGTGGCGCTTCATCTCTTTTTCCCGAAGCATTTTCACGGCCATATCCGCCAGGTCACGGATAATCGATTCAACGTCCCGGCCGACATAGCCTACTTCGGTAAACTTGGTTGCTTCTACCTTCAAAAAGGGCGCGTCTGCCAGTTTTGCCAGGCGGCGGGCGATTTCAGTCTTGCCCACGCCGGTCGGGCCAATCATCAGTATGTTTTTGGGAGTAACTTCATCACGCAGGCTGTTGTCCAGCTGCATCCGGCGCCAGCGGTTACGCAGGGCAATGGCCACGGCGCGCTTGGCTTCTTGCTGGCCCACGATGTGTTTATTGAGTTCGTGGACGATCTCACGGGGAGTCATTGCAGACATGGTCGCTCCGGTCAGTCTTTGAAGGACAGCACTTCCATAGTGCGGTTCTGATTGGTATAGATGCAGATGTCGCCGGCAATTTGAAGAGCTTTCTCTGCAATCTCATGTGCGCTCAGATCGGTGTTCTCAAGCAATGCACGAGCCGATGCCTGGGCAAACGGGCCGCCAGAGCCAATGGCGATCAGGCCTTGTTCGGGCTCAATAACGTCGCCGTTGCCGGTAATGATCAATGAGGCGGTTTTGTCAGCCACAGCCAGCAGGGCCTCAAGTTTTCTGAGGGCGCGATCGGTGCGCCAGTCTTTGGCCAGTTCAACGGCGGCCCGGGTGAGGTTGCCCTGGTGTTTTTCCAACTGGGCTTCAAAGCGTTCGAACAGGGTGAAGGCGTCGGCGGTGCCGCCGGCAAACCCTGCAATCACCTGGCCGTTGTACAGCCGG
Organism: Marinobacter sp.; assembly: GCF_014859525.1. Classification (GTDB taxonomy): domain Bacteria; phylum Pseudomonadota; class Gammaproteobacteria; order Pseudomonadales; family Oleiphilaceae; genus Marinobacter. The sequence continues at coordinate 17,793 of NZ_JACUUB010000021.1, read as the reverse complement.
CGTACTTTGCGGGCATTGCCTTTCATGACGGTGTTACCCAGAGAAACCTGGCCGTCACCTCCCATAGCGACTTCGTCGTCACGACGGACGGAAACAATCGTAGTCATTTTGGCTCCAGTTGCCTGATTAAAATTCGTATTTTGCAGTTATGGAGGCTTCTGGCGGGAATTCAAGAGGTCTGAGTTGGGCGCCCCCACAAAGCCGACAGGAATGGGGGGCTTTTATGAAAAATCAGCCTTCGCGCGGAACTTTGCGGACCAGTGGCTGGATGTTGATGGAAACCAGCTTGTCCACGGCGGCATTCATCTGACTGCGGGACTCAAACGGGCCTACGTTCACGCGGTACCACACGCTGCCGCTTTCAAGATCAATTCGCTGAACACTGGCCCGCAAGCCCTGGAAAGCTATCTGCGCTCGCTGGCGCTCGGCATCGGCCTGACTGCGGAAAGAGCCAGACTGAACAACGTAATTGAAATCCTGAATGGTCGGGCTAGGTGAGTATTCTTGCACCTTCGGAGGCACGACTTCAGATTCTGGCAGCATGTCATAGAACCGGAAATTCCGTTCCCGATCCTGTGAGCGAGTAGAGTCCTGCTTGGCCTTACCCGGCGCAGATGTTTGCGGTTGGGTTGTTTGTTTGGCGGGTGTAGCCGGGGCCTGACTTTGCCCGTCAGGGAGCGTGTTCAGGAACACGATAAAGCCAATAAAACCGCCCACCGCAGCCAGTGACAAAATCCACTTCAAAGACAATGCCCCGTGCTGGGAATGCGAGGGTGCAGTCCGCTTTGGTCTGTCTGCCTTTTGGGGGCGGGCAGCCTGCTTTCTGGGGGCAGCAGCGCCCCTGCCAGCGGGGCGGTTTTTCTTGGCGTAGTCTCTGGCCATGATCGGTTTACATCTCTTCCGGGGCGCTTACACCCAGCACGCCCAGGCCGTTCGCGATCACCTGGCGTACGGCCAGGTACAGGCTTACGCGGGCATCCCGCAGCGCGGTGTCTTCAATTAACACCTTGTGGGCGTTGTAATAAGTGTGGAACAGTCCGGCCAATTCGCGCAAATAGTGGGCGAGCTGGTGCGGTTCCCGTTGCACGGCGGAGTTGGTAATCAGCTCTGGGTATTTCGCCAGCTGATTGGCCAGTTCTTTCTCTTCGTCGAGGGCCAGCAAACTCAGGTCGCCAACGCATTCGTTCAGGCCACGCTGAACGCCTTCCGCTGACAGCTTGCGCAAGACGCTGCAAATGCGGGCATGGGCATACTGAATGTAGTAGACCGGGTTTTCATTGGTCTGGGAGCGTGCCAGGTCGATATCGAAGGTCAACTGGGAGTCAACACGGCGCGCCGCCAGGAAGAATCGAGTCGCGTCCCGACCCACTTCGTCAATCAGGTCGCGCAAGGTAACGTAACTGCCCGCTCGTTTGGAGATTTTCACTTCCTGACCGGAGCGGGTCACCATGACCATCTGGTGCAATACGTAGTCTGGCCAGCCCTGGGGGATGTCGGCGTTCAATGCTTGCAGGCCGGCACGCACCCGAGTGACGGTGGAGTGGTGGTCGGCGCCTTGCTCATTAATAACGGTAGTAAAGCCGCGCTGCCATTTATCCAGGTGGTAGGCCACATCTGGTAAGAAGTAAGTGTAGCCACCGTCCTGCTTGCGCATAACGCGGTCTTTGTCATCACCAAACTCGGTGGTTTTCAGCCACATGGCGCCGTCTTGTTCGTAGGTGTAGCCGTTTGCTTTCAGGCGATCAACGGTCGCTTCTACCTTGCCGTCTTCATACAGCGACGACTCCAGAAAATACACATCGAACTGAACACCAAAGGCTTTCAGGTCTAAATCCTGCTCCCGGCGCAGGTAGGCCACGGCAAATTCGCGGATGGCATCCTGGTCGTCCGGGTTTGCCTTGGCGGTTACTTCCCGGTCATCTGCAATCACGGTTTCGCCGGCCAGGTAGGCATTGGCCACATCAACAATGTAGTCGCCCCGGTAGCCATCTTCTGGCCAGCTTTCATGCTCTGGCGTCAGGCCTTTCGCCCGCGACTGAACCGACCGCGCCAGGTTGTTGATCTGGGCACCGGCGTCGTTGTAATAAAACTCACGGGTAACGTCGTAACCGTTGGCTTCCAGCAACCGGCACAGGCAGTCGCCAATGGCCGCACCTCGGCCATGGCCCACGTGCAAAGGACCCGTGGGGTTGGCAGATACAAACTCTACCTGCACTTTTTCGCCCTGGCCGCGGTTGTTGCGGCCAAACTGCTCGGCCTCATCCAGAATGGTGGCTACTACGCCAAACGCACTGGCCGTACTCATGAAAAAGTTAATAAAGCCGGGCCCGGCGATCTCCACCTTCGACACCGCAGAGCTCTCTGGTAATGCCGCCACCAACGCCTCCGCCAGTTTGCGTGGCGGACAACCGGCTGCTTTTGACGCAACCAAGGCAATGTTACAGGCGTAATCCCCATGGGATTTGTCTTTGGTATTGCCAATCTGTGGCGTAAAGGCCTGATCTGCTGGCAAGGTGCCTTCAGACTGCAAGGCAGCCAGTGCAGACTGTAGAAGCTCGGATACGGTCTCTTTCATGCGTCAGATGACTCGGTTTTCAGGAGAGTGGATGCAGGGCAGGGCGCCCGTTGAAATCAGAAGAGGGGTATTATCGCGGAAAGTTTGGGTGTAAGCAAAAAGCCCGGCGCTGAGGCCGGGCTCTCACAGACTATTTCATACCGTTAAAATAAGCGGCTACGGTCCCGTTGGACGCGAATACGATCAATCTACTATCGTCCGCCAAAACCCCCGGGCCGGTGTATGGCCCACATCTTTGTTCCGCTGTTGCGGTGTCAGTTTCTTCTTCCGGACATGGTCTCCAGGTAGAGATCCATGCAACGTATTGCAATCGTTATTGATTGATAGGCTTTTGGCTTGCTCCGAGCCGAACCTTTCAGCCTGTCTCCTGCGGATCCACATCAATCATCCATTTAATGTTATTCGGTAGCCTGGTCTGGTCCAGGTGTTGGCAAAGGTGGGTCAATAGCCGGTTCAGATGTTTCCGGTTGTCTGTAATCAGCACCAGTTGCGCCCGATGTCGGTCGGCTTTGCGTGCGATCACGGCGGGCAGGGGTCCCCAGATTTCGACGCCGGGTATTTGAATCATGGGTTTCAGGCTGTCGAGTAGTTGCAGGCTGTTTTGCATGGTGTCTGCCTCTGCCCGCAGGATTGCCATGGCCCGGAAGGGGGGCAGTTGGCTGCCTTCTCGTTCGGCCAGCAGTTGATCGGCGATGGTGGCGTATTGGCCTCGGCTAAGGGCATTTAATAGAGGGTGATCACTGTGGCAGGTCTGGATCAGTACCTTGCCGGGCTTGTCGCCGCGGCCTGCCCGGCCGCTGACTTGTAGCAGGGTTTGGATCATCTGTTCCGGGGCACGGAAATCCACGCTGAACAGGCCGCCATCGGCGTTCACCACAATCACCAGGGTGACGTTGGGAAAGTCGTGGCCTTTGGCGAGCATCTGGGTGCCAACCAGGATGCAGGGATCGCCGCTGTTTACTTTCTTCAGGATGGCCTGAATGCTGCCTTTGCGCTGGGTGCTGTCCCGGTCTACCCGCACCACAGGCACGTCCGGGAACTGTTCCGCCAAGCTGTCTTCGGTGCGCTCGGTGCCTTGGCCAACCGGTTTGTAGTTTTCGCTTTGGCATTTCGGACAGGTGTGGCTGGCGGCCATCTGAAAGTCGCAATGGTGGCAGCGCATGGCTCGGTCGCGCCGGTGAAAGGTCAACCGGGTGTCGCAACGGGGGCATTCTTCCAGGTGGCCGCAATCAAAGCACATCACCACGGGGGCAAAGCCGCGGCGGTTGACGAACACCAGGGCTTGTTCGCCTCTGGCCAGAGTTTCTTTAATAGTGTTCAGGACCGGACGCGACAGGCCTGCGTCCAGTGGTCGGCTGCGGATGTCCAGAAGCTCCAGGTGCGGTGGCGTCGCGTTGCCGGCCCTTTGTTCCAGGCGGATCAGCTTGTATTTGCCTTGGTTGGCGTTGTGCCAGGATTCCAGGGAGGGGGTCGCTGAGCCAAGAATCACCGGGCACTGGTTGAGGTGAGCACGGTAAACGGCCACGTCGCGTCCGGAATAACGAAAACCTTCGCCTTGCTTATAAGAGCTGTCATGCTCTTCATCGACGATGATGGTGCGCAGGTGGGTGAAAGGAAGCAGCACGGCCGAACGCGTGCCGATCAGAATGACCGGTTCGCCGTTACGGATTTTCAGCCATGTGCTCAGGCGCTCGCCATCATTCAGTGCGGAATGCCATACCTGGATACGATTGCCAAAATAGCGGCGAAACCGCGCCAGCGTTTGTGGGGTCAGATTAATTTCCGGCACCAGTACCAGGGCCTGCTCATTGGCTTGCAGACGGGTCTTGAGGTAATGAAGGTACAGCTCTGTTTTGCCGCTGCCGGTGATGCCGTATAACAGGGTGGCAGAGAACGCCTTGGTGTCAGCGGGGAAATCTGCTGCGGCTGTTGCCTGGGCGTCGGACAGTGTCGGGGCTGGCAATTCGGCTTCCGGCGCCAAGGGTGTTATTTGTGGTTCGGTCGCTTCTGCAATCAATTCTTTTTGTTGCAGGTTGCGTATTTGTGCCCTGGTGAAACCGGCCTGAACCAGTGCGCTTGAAGTGATTCCCGGAGCGCCTTTGACCGTCTTGAAAAGTGCCATCTGGCGATGGGCGTTAGCGGGCAGGGCCGCTTCTGTGCTTGATGCCGTCCAGCGTTCATCCGGTTTTTCCCGGGCTGGCCGGCCTTTCCTCAGTGCAGGAGGCAGGGCGGTGAACAGGCATTCCCCGAGCGGGTGTTGGTAGTAGTCGCTGGCCCAGGTAAGCAGTTGAAAGGTGCTTTCGGGCAGTGCTGGCCAAGGCTCGAGGCGCTCGCGGACGAGCTTGAGAGTGATGCCGGCGGGTGGTTCTACGCCGGTTTCGACGACCAGTCCGGTCAGTGTTTGCCGGCCAAAAGGAACCGTTACCCGCTGCCCCGGGATCAGGTTTATCTGATCAGGAATCTGGTAGTCAAACAATCGCCGTAGCGGGCGGTTAAGGGCGATTCGGGCTGTGGCTGGCCGTGTCACGGTATCTGCGTATCCTGAATGCGCGCCTCTGGGGCGCCGGGTGTTGTGTTCCGGAGTGTTCTGCGGGAGCAAGATACTTGCCTGTGGCCGGGTTTGTCAGTAAGATTCGCGGTCTGTTTCTGGCCGGGCTTGATTGTGCACGGTCTTTCCAATTGATTCAAACATGCGGTGCCTGGCATCAACGTCGTATTCGACAGCAGATCAGGTAGCGGCATGACCGATAGAGGTTCGCCATGAAAGAAGGTATTCACCCCAAGTACGAAGAAATCACCGCTACCTGTTCTTGCGGTAACGTGATCAAGACCCGCTCCACCGTGGGTAACGATCTGCAGTTGGACGTTTGCTCCCAGTGCCACCCGTTCTACACCGGCAAGCAGAAGGTTATGGACACCGGCGGTCGTATCGACAAGTTCAACAAGCGTTTTGGTGGTCGTATCGGTAGCAAGAAAGACTGATCTGCACCGGAGTGTTAAAAAAGCGCCTGAGGGCGTTTTTTTATGCCTGAAATTCGTGCTCTGGCAAGTGTATACGCAAAATGCACTATTGACTGATCGCTAAATATTCTATTTCGGCTTGTCGTTTCGGGGCGGTCGCGCCATAATGGCGCGCTCCGCTGGGCAAGCGCCTGGCGGCTATTACCTTTAAACGTGACAAACGGAACAGTGGCAATGTCTCAAGATCTGAAAGAAGCAGCCCTTGAATATCACGCCAAACCGCGGCCGGGTAAGCTGAGTGTTGAAATCACCAAGCCGACGCAAACTTCCCGCGACCTATCCCTGGCGTACAGCCCCGGGGTTGCCGAGCCGGTCCGCGAGATCGCGAAGGACCCCGAGAACGCATACAAGTACACGGCCAAGGGTAACCTGGTAGCCGTTATTTCTGACGGTACTGCCATCCTGGGCCTGGGTAATCTCGGTCCGCTGGCGAGCAAGCCGGTAATGGAAGGTAAAGGCGTACTGTTCAAGCGCTTTGCAGGAATCGACGTGTTCGATATCGAAGTCAATTCCGAAAGCCCGCAAGCGTTTATTGAAACGGTTGAGCGTATTGCGGATACCTTTGGAGGTATCAACCTGGAAGACATCAAGGCACCTGAGTGCTTTGAGATCGAGCGCGCACTGATTGAAAAGTGCAATGTGCCGGTTTTCCACGATGACCAGCATGGTACGGCCATCGTTACTGCAGCCGGCATGATCAATGCCCTTGAGTTGCAGGGTAAGAAAATTGAAGATGCAAAAGTGGTCTGTCTGGGCGCTGGTGCGGCCGCGATTGCCTGCATGAAGCTGCTGATCAGCTGCGGTATGCGCTCTGAAAACATCTTGATGCTCGACCGTAAGGGTGTGATCCACTCTGGTCGTGACGATCTGAACCAGTACAAGGCTATGTTCGCGAACCAGACGGACAAGCGCACGCTGGATGACGCCATCGATGGCGCAGACGTATTCCTTGGCCTGTCCGGCCCGGACCTGCTGACTGCTGAGCAGCTGAAGAAGATGGCTCCGAACCCGGTCGTGTTCGCCTGCTCAAACCCTGACCCGGAAATCAGCCCGGAAATCGCTCTGGCGGCTCGTGATGATCTGATCATGGCGACAGGTCGTTCTGATTATCCGAACCAGGTCAACAACGTGTTGGGCTTTCCGTTTATTTTCCGTGGTGCGTTGGACGTTCGTGCAACCACCATCAATGAGGAAATGAAGGTGGCTGCGGTTAACGCGATTCGTGAGCTGGCGAAGGAGCCTGTGCCTCAGGAAATCTGTGCTGCTTACAGCATCGATAGCCTGGAGTTCGGCAAGCAATACATCATTCCGAAGCCGATGGACGTCCGTCTGCTGGAAGTGGTTCCTGCCGCGGTCGCTCGCGCTGCAGTGGACTCTGGTGTGGCGCGCAACCCGTACCCTGCGCACTACCCGCTGAAGTCTATGGACGACATCATCTAATCTTGATGTAGTTCGGCTTTACAAAAAAAAACCGGCGGAGATCCCGCCGGTTTTTTTGTGTCGGTTATTGGCTCAGGTTTGGCCCGGTCAGAAAATATTGCCAGGTAGCTGGCTGTCACCGCCGTTTCCGCCGTTCTCGTTGGCGTCCTGTGGCAGTGGCGCCGGCGCGTTCTCTTCTTTGAACAGCTCAAAGGTGCCGTCTTCACCGGGTCGTGCCCGCTCCCCGGTTCTCGGGTTGATGCGAATGTTGGCGATGCCGTTGGGGCGAGGCATGGTGGCGGAAGGTGCGCCCTTCATTGCGGTTTTCATATAGTCAACCCAGATCGGCAGGGCGGTGCTTGCGCCGAACTCTCCGCGGCCCAGCGGAGCGGGTTGGTCGAAGCCTACCCATACGGTGGTGGCAATGTTGTGATTGAAGCCGGCAAACCAGGTGTCTATTTGGTCGTTGGTTGTGCCGGTTTTGCCCGCAAGGTCGTTCCGATTAAGGGCCAGCGCCCGGCGCCCAGTACCCCGGCGCACCACGTCCTGCATGATCGAGTGCAGTATAAAGACGGATCGCTCATCGGCGAGTCGTTGCATGACTCGGCGCTCAGGGTGGGTTTCGGCAGAGGCCAGCAGCTTCATTCCCTCGGTCTCGGGTGTGTCTGGCTGGCTAGCCATTACAGCACCCTCCGAGTCTGCTTTATCAAGTTCTTCCTGACAGTTGGTATCGCACAGAACGGTTTCCGGAGCCTCATACACGACGGTGCCATCCGGCTCCTGGATACGCAGGATCAGGTAGGGCTCGACATCGTAGCCGCCATTGGCGATGACCGCGAAACCCCGGGCCAAGTCCATTGGTGTTAGCTGGCCAGAGCCGAGCGACAGCGAGAGGTTTGCGGGCATTCTGGCTGTCGGTATCTTCAATTGGTCCAGGTAGTTCAGAGTGTGGCGAATGCCGAGGTCTCTGAGCAATCGGATAGAAACCAGGTTGCGAGACCGATAGAGACCCTCTCGCAGAGTGGTTGGGCCATAAAACTGTCCGGATGAGTTCTGTGGCCGCCATGAGCCTTCCAGTTCTGAATCTTCGAACACAATCGGGGCGTCGTTATAAATCGTCGCAGGCGTTCGTCCACTCTCCAGAGCTGCCAGGTAAAGGAAAGGTTTAAAGGTCGAGCCGGGCTGGCGGTCAGCTTGCGTGGCTCTGTTGTATTTGCTCTGGCTGAAGCTGTAGCCGCCCGCGAGGGATTCGATTGCGCCGTTTTGCGCATTAATTGAAATGACGGCGCCCTCAACTCTGGGGGCCTGGGCCAGGGAGACCTGCAGTTCTTGCTTCAGGAAGTCTTCACCGTTGTCAGGGGTCTCACTTTGATCCTGAACCTGGGGCAGTTGCAGTACTTTGACGTAAACGACATCGCCTACCGATACCACGTCAGACACCTTGCTCGGGGCTGGGCCGGTCAGGCTTTCAGTGCGATAGCGCCGTGCCCAGGTCATGGTGTCAAAGTTCATTTTTCCGGCCCCGAAGTGCCGGGTATGCACGCGGGCCAAGGCACCGTCGTCATCGACAGCGGTAACAACAGCGGGCACCAGGCTCTCAATGCGCGGGTAGTTGCGCATTTGATCGGAGAGCGCGATGGCCGACATGCCGCTCACATCAAACTGACCAACCGCTCCCCGAAAACCATGACGCCGATCGTAGTTTTCGAGTCCGGTGCGAAGAGATTCGGTGGCGGCTTTCTGTTTTTCACTGTCGACTGTCAGGATGACGCTGTAGCCGTCAGTGTAGGCGGCCTCGCCAAATCGGCGCACCATTTCTGCTCGTGCCATTTCGGCAACGTAATCCGCATCAACTTCGGCTTCGCGGGTGTTGTAGGTGGCGGTCAAGGGTGCCTCGACAGCCAGTTGCCATGCGTCTTCGGTGATGTAGCCAAGGTCCCGCATGCGGCCAAGAATCCAATTGCGACGGATCATGGCCCGTTCAGGGTTTGCCAGCGGATTGAAGGCGGAGGGTGCCTTGGGCAGGCCGGCCAGCATCGCCATCTGGGCAAGCGTCAGTTCATCAACGGGTTTGTCGTAATAAACCTGGGCGGCGGCCGCAATACCATAGGCTCGGTTGCCGAGGTAGATTTTGTTCAGGTACAGCTCCAGGATCTTGTCTTTATCAAGTTCACGCTCTATCTGAAGAGCCAGAAGTATCTCATTGAACTTTCGGATAAAGGTCCTGTCGCGTGACAAAAAGTAATTTTTTGCAACCTGCATGGTGATGGTGCTGCCCCCGGACTGAATGCTTCCGGTCGACACCAGCTCGACGGCAGCCCGCGTCAGGCCTCTGAAGTCGACACCAAAGTGATCATAGAATCGCGAGTCTTCCGCTGCCATGAACGCTTGTAACTGAATTGTAGGGATCTGTTCGATTGTGATCGGTGCCCTTCTCTTTTCGCCGAATTCTGCTATTAATCTGTTGTCTTGGCTATATACCCGAAGCGGCGTCTGAAGTTTTACGTCGAGCAGTTGTTGGACAGGCGGCAGGGATGGCCGAAGATAGAGGTAAAAGGCTGAGGCGATAAGAATAGTGACGCTCAGGCCGGTGAGCAGGAACCAGGCAAAAACACGAGATGTACGCAGCAAATGAGACATTTTTTTCTGACAACAGTTGGATATAGGTCTATTATTTGAGAAATTGCATTAGGAAGAATCAGTCGCTTCGCTGTATGCAATAACTCTTGAACAACAAAGAGCCTGCATTGTAGACGGAAAGCACAAAGAATTCTCTTACATAAAAAACACATAGAGTACCTCTGAAATGATCGCCGTATTAAGGCTTGATTCAGAGTCTCTTAAGCCGGGTGCATTAAACCAGGTATAGGGTGAGCGCGTGTTCGGATTGCTAGGAAAAAAATCCAGTGCGGTGCTGGGCTTGGATGTCAGCTCCAGCTCGGTCAAACTTCTGGAACTGTCAAAGCATGGCGACCGCTACAAAGTGGAAAGCTATGCCGTTGAGCCTTTGCCGGCCAACGCAGTGGTCGAGAAGAACATTACGGACGTTGAGGCGGTGGGTGAGGTGCTCAAACGAGTGGCCTCCAAATCCCGCACCGGCGTGAAACATGTGGCGGTTGCGGTCTCAGGGTCTGCGGTAATCACAAAAGTGATTCAGATGGACGCTGGTCTCAACGAGTTCGAGATGGAAGATCAGATCGGGCTAGAGGCGGATCAGTATATTCCTTATCCCCTGGACGAGGTTGCCATTGATTTTGAGGTTCAGGGTCCATCTGAGTCTAATCCGGATCAAGTGGATGTCCTGCTGGCAGCGTGTCGTAAAGAGAACGTGGATATTCGGGAAGATGCCCTCGAGATTGCCGGCCTCACCACCAAAATAGTCGATGTTGAAGCTTACGCGCTTGAGCGCGCCTACAGTCTGATCGAATCGCAGCTGGATTCCCAGGGTGAAGAACTGGTCGTCGCTATCGTTGATGTCGGTGCAACCATGACCACGCTGAGTGTGCTGGCTGAAGGCAAAACGGTTTACACCCGTGAGCAGATCTTTGGTGGCAAGCAGCTGACTGAAGAGATTCAGCGTCGCTACGGACTCTCGCTCGAGGAGGCCGGTCTCGCCAAAAAGCAGGGCGGGCTCCCCGATGACTACGAGCCAGAAGTGCTCACCCCGTTCCGGGAGGCCGTCGTGCAGCAAGTTGCCCGCGCGCTCCAGTTCTTCTTCGGTGCCAGTCAGTACAATGCAGTGGATTACGTGGTTCTGGCTGGCGGAACAGCGTCTATTCAGGGCCTGACCGAAATGGTCGAGGAAAAGACCGGCACGCCGACTCTGGTGGCCAACCCGTTTGCGGATATGGCGATTGGTTCCAGAGTGAACGCATCAGCTCTGAGCAATGATGCTCCATCGTTGATGATTGCCTGCGGCCTGGCAATGAGGAGTTTCGACTGATGGCTAAAATTAACCTCAGACCATGGCGAGAGGAACTGCGAGCTGAGAAGCAAAAGCAGTTCATTGTCATGATTCTTGGTGCTGTAATCATTGCCGGCGGCCTGACCTTTCTTTGGAAATCCGATATGGACAGTCGGGTTGCTTACCAGCAATCGCGCAATGCCTACATTGAGACGGCAACCAAACAGCTGGATCAACAGATCACTGAAATTGAGAACCTGAAACGGCAGCGCGATGAACTGCTGGCACGGATGCAGGTAATTCAGGATCTTCAGGGTACGCGTCCGGTTATTGTTCGTGTGTTTGACGAACTGGTAAGAACCTTGCCAGACGGTCTCTACTACACCGACCTCAAGCGCACCGGTGAGCGGATCGAGATCATCGGCATGGCGGAGTCCAACAGCCGAATTTCCAATTTGATGCGCCGTTTTGAAGAATCTGACTGGTTTACCAATCCCAATCTCTCAAACGTGGCTGCTGCCGATGCCCGACGGGCCGGCTACAGTCAGTTCAACCTTGCGGTCCAGCAACGGACGCCAGAGCCCGAAGGGGAGGGTAATTAATGAGCCTCGCGGACTCACTTAAAAGCTTGAATGAATTTGATATCAATGATCTTGACATCAACAATGCCGGTATTTGGCCTGCTCCGATCAAAGCCATTGTGGCCCTGATTGTTTTTGGTCTGATTCTGGGTGGCGGTTACTGGTTCTTCATCAAAGATCAGTACGGCCAGTTGGAGCGGGTTGAACGCACAGAGCAGGACCTAAAACAGCGCTATGAGCAAAAGGCCTATCAGGTAGCGAATCTGGACGTATTCAAGGCGCAGATGGCGGAGATGGAAGAGACTTTCGGTGCTCTGGTTCGGCAGTTGCCCAGCGAGACGGAAGTTCCGGGGCTGTTGGAAGACATCACCAATACGGCTTTGGGTAATGGTCTGGCCCTTCAGCAGGTTGCACTGCAGCCAGAGCAACGCCGTGATTTCTATTCCGAGCTTCCGATCAATATCCGGGTTTCAGGTGCTTACCACGAGCTGGCCTCGTTCGTCAGCAGTGTGGCGAGTCTGCCGCGGATCGTGACGTTGCACGACTTAACCATTAAACCAATTAGCGGGGATGGCGAGCAGCTTGATATGCAGGTTGTTGCTCGTACCTACCGCTACCGGGCTGGAGAGTGAGCATGACATTAAAGCATGCGGGAAAAGCCTGGTTGGGTGTGTGTCTGGCATCTTTGCTTACGGCTTGCTCCCAGGGCAACGGTTTCTCGGATCTGGATAAGTTTATGGCGGATACCCGGGCCAAGCCGCGGGGCCACGTAGAGCCACTGCCAGAATTCAAGGCCTATGAAGCGTTTAGCTACTCGACGGCCGATCGTCGAGCACCGTTCGAGGCACCCATTGATGTTCAGCTGACCATGTTGGATGAGCAGCCGGTCAGCGATGTCGAGCCGGATCTCGACCGGCCAAGAGAAGTACTTGAAAACTTTGACCTTAAATCTCTGGTCATGGTGGGCACGCTGCAAGGTGTTGACGGCAATTTATTTGCTCTGATCCGGGACGGCAACAGCGGTATTCATCGGGTACGAGCAGGCAATTATATGGGGCAGAGTTACGGCCGCATTGTCGGTGTAAGTGAAACCCGAATTGAATTGATAGAAATCGTTCCAAATGGCCGGGGTGGATGGGTAGAACGCCCACGCTCGCTGTCTTTGGATGAAGGATAAGGCCAGGAGCGATCAAAATGATTGATAAAAACATGCACGAACAAAATGGTTCAAGGTCGAGGCTAGCGATGTTCAAAAAACTCAATGTCTGCGTAGGCGTTATCGCCATCGGGTTATGGAGCGGCCTGGCCAGCGCGGTCATGCTGGAAGACGTGTCGTTTTCGTCACTGCCAGGGGAGCGACTGGAAGTCACCATGAAATTCGACGGGCCGCCACCTGAGCCCACGGGTTACACCATCGAGCGCCCCGCCCGGATTGCCGTTGATTTGCCAGACACCACCAGTGGATTGAACCAGCGCAGTATTCCGCTAGGTTCGGGTAATGCGCAGAGCGTGACAGTAGTGGAAACCAGAGATCGTACCCGGTTGATTTTTAATCTGGTTGAGTTGGCGCCCCACGAAACCGTGCGGCAGAACAACTCGCTGGTGATGACAATTGGCGGTGCTGGCAGTGCGCCAGCGATAGCGGCACAGTCGTCACAGGGTCAATCTGCGCCATCAGATCAGGCCGCTCAAAACGCTTTGGCTGGCGTGGACTTTCGCCGCAGCCAGGATGGAGAAGGCCGGGTGATTGTGGATCTCGGTCGGGCTACGCAGGCGGTAAACCTGACAGAACAAGCTGGTCGTATCCGGCTGACCATGCCGGGTTTGCAGGTGCCAGCCGATCTTCGTCGTCGCCTCGATGTTACGGATTTTGCAACACCGGTGACCCGCGTGGATACCTTTGTTGAAGACGGTAACGCGGTTATCGAGATTCGCCCTCAGGGCAACTACGACTACATAGCCTATCAGTCTGGTCGGGAATTCACTGTCAGCGTAGAAAAGCTGACCGAGGAAGAAGCCGAATCCCGTCGTGAAGAGCGCTTCCCGTACACGGGTGAAAAGCTTTCCCTGAACTTCCAGGACATCGAAGTACGCTCTGTTCTGCAGTTGATTGCAGACTTTACCGGTCTGAACCTGGTCGCCAGTGACACGGTCGGGGGCAGCATTACCCTGCGCCTGCAGAACGTTCCCTGGGATCAGGCGCTAGACCTGATTCTCAAAACCAAGGGCCTGGATCAGCGTCAAATTGGTAATGTACTTCTGGTCGCTCCGGCTGAAGAGATTGCAGCCCGCGAAAGACTGGAGCTGGAAACCAGTAAGCAGATCGCTGAGTTGGCTCCGGTTCGTCTGGATATCGTTCAGGTGAACTACGCCAAAGCATCAGACATTGTGGCTTTGATCAGGGCTGATGAAGAGCTGATTTCTTCCCGCGGATTTATTTCTTCTGATGTGCGCACCAACACCATCAGTGTTCGTGAGACGTCTCAGAAGCTGGAAGAAATTCGTCGTCTGGTCGGTACCTGGGACGTTCCCGTTCGTCAGGTGTCGATCGAAGCCCGTATTGTTCGTGCTCAGACCAACGTGGCAGAGAGTCTGGGTGTTCGTTGGGGCGGTGCCGCGTATGATGTGAGCGGAAGCAATGTTGTCAGCATCGGTGGTTCCCTGGGCACGCTTCAGGAAGCCAGAGATGCAGCGGCTGGTGGCAGCGGTGCCATTTCGTTCCCGGGTGCTTTGGGTGTTGATATGGGTGTTACTGGTGACGGTGCATCTTCGTTCGCTATCGGCTGGGGCGGCGATGACTTCCTGATCGACCTTGAGCTTTCTGCCCTGGAGACCGATGGTCGTGCTGAGGTGGTCTCTCAGCCCCGTGTTGTGACTGCCGACCGCCAGAGCGCGTCAATCAAGTCTGGTGAAGAAATTCCCTTCCAGGAGGCGACCTCCAGCGGCGCAACTAACGTAGAATTCAAAGAAGCTGTGTTGTCGCTCGAAGTGACTCCGCAGATTACCCCTGATGACAAAGTCATCATGGACCTCGTGGTTAATCAGGATTCACGAGGTGAGGTGACTGCAGGTATTCCTTCTATTAACACAAACTCCGTGACAACCCAGGTTCTGGTTGCCAACGGCGAAACCGTGGTGCTGGGCGGCATCTTCCAGTCCGAAGTGGCTACCCAGACTACAAAGACTCCGTTCCTGGGTGATATTCCCTACCTCGGACGTCTGTTCAAGCGCACCGTTCACATTGACGAGCGCAGCGAGCTACTGATCTTCATCACTCCGAAGATCATCAAAACTGACCTGATCCAGTAACAGGTCGAGTTGCAAAAAAGCCGCCGCTAACACCGGCGGCTTTTTTGTTGGGATCGGCAGCAGCGGCTTATGGAATGGTTTACCCTGTGCTATTCTCACCCGCCTGAACCCTGTTGAGCGGAAATTATGTCTTTGCCCGAACGCGTTGTCCTGGTCGGCCCCATGGGGGCTGGGAAAAGCACGATTGGTCGTATGCTTGCTAAAGAGCTCGGCTATCGCTTTGTGGACTCTGACAGGATCATTGAAGAGCGCTGTGGGGCGAATATTCCGTGGATTTTTGATGTTGAAGGAGAAAGTGGATTCCGGCAAAGAGAGACTGCAATGCTGGATGAGCTGTCGGGAGCAACGGGAACAGTGCTGGCGACCGGGGGCGGGGCCGTTGTGCGGCCAGAAAACCATCTGCTGCTTAAAAAAGGTGCGGTTGTGGTGTATCTCAAAACCTCAATCGAACAACAGGTAGAGCGCACCCGTAAAGACCGAAATCGCCCATTGCTGCAGAATGAAGACCCGGAGGGCGTGTTACGAGCGCTGTTTGCCGTTCGCGATCCTTTGTATACCAAGTTGGCCGATATTGTGATGTTTACCGATCGCAAGAGCCCCAGGTTGGTGGTTCGTCAGCTGGTCAATCGAATCAATCCAAAAACCCCAAGACATAAACGGCAAAGACGGAAAGAAGGTCGTCAGCATGAACAAGGTCCTCAAAGAGCTTAAGGTTGAATTAGGTGAGCGGAGCTATCCCATCGTCATTGGTCAGGGGCTGCTCGGTTCCTATGATTTGACACCCTGGGTTGCTGGCAGCCAGGTGATGGTCGTCACCAATGATACCGTTGGTCCGCTGTACCTTGAGAAAGCCATCGCGTGCTTTCCCGGCAAAAAAGTAGACGTGGTCACTTTGCCGGATGGGGAACAATACAAAGACTGGCAAACCCTGAACCTCATTTTTGACGGACTGCTGGAGCAGCGACACTCCCGCAAGACCACGTTAGTTGCGCTCGGCGGTGGTGTGGTTGGCGATATGGCCGGATTTGCTGCGGCCAGTTATCAGCGTGGCGTGCCGTTTATTCAGATCCCGACCACCTTGTTGTCTCAGGTTGATTCGTCCGTTGGCGGCAAGACTGGGATCAATCACCCGCTGGGTAAGAATATGGTGGGTGCTTTTCATCAGCCAAACATCGTATTGATTGACACCGACTCGCTGTCTACCTTGCCTCCGCGTGAAGTCTCGGCCGGGCTGGCAGAAGTCATCAAATATGGACTGATTCGTGACGAGTCCTTCCTGACCTGGCTTGAGGCAAATATCGATGCCTTAATCCGTACAGAGCCCGAGGCCCTGGGCGAAGCAATCTATCGTTCCTGTTTGTGTAAAGCTGAGGTGGTCGCGGCTGATGAACGCGAAGGTGGTTTGCGGGCGATCCTCAATCTTGGCCATACCTTTGGTCACGCCATTGAAACCTTCGCCGGTTATGGCAACTGGCTGCATGGAGAGGCAGTCGGTACGGGTATGCTGATGGCATCCGATCTTTCCTTGAGGGAAGGGTGGATTAGCCGGGCAGATCATGAAAGGACTGTTGCGTTGATTCGTCGGGGCAACCTGCCGGAACAAGCGCCGGAGGGCATGACGGTGGAAGATTTTATGTCTCTGATGGCCGTGGACAAGAAAAATGTCGACGGCAAACTAAGACTGGTTTTGATGCGCGCGCTGGGTGATGCCTTCGTGACGGCCGATGTGTCAGAGCGGCATCTCAAGGACACCTTGCAGGGGTTTACCCAATAACACGGTGAGTGTTGCTGAGCCGGCAACTGGCAGGGATGTATTGTGATCGAAGATAACCTTAATACGATCGAGGATGGTGGGCTTTTCCCTCGTCTCCAGCAGCGCTATGGCCTGCGGGAGAATCCGCTTGATCTTGAAATCCCGTTTTATCCGGATGCGATGCGCCATCACGCGCTGGAGTCTCTTCGCCATCTCTGTGGCTTTGGGGATATGGCGCTGCTGGTCACAGGAGCGCCGGGAGCCGGCAAAACCCGACTCCTCGCTGAGCTGGTCCGCAGTGAATCGTCGCGCCTCGACTTTCATCGAATTCCTTCCGCTGCCCTGACCGGAAGCCAGGCCTTGGCCCGGGATCTCAGAAAAATCGCTCGTTCCGGTGTGCCTGCAGATGCCGAGCCGAGAGAATTGGTTTACCAGTTTTTTCGTTGGTCTGAGAGTCGTGCTCAGCGGGGGCAACGTTTGGTTTTGATTCTGGATGACGCAGAGCGTGTGGCACCGGAGCTGCTGAACCTGCTGTTAGCGGGCTTTCTGTCGGCAGATCGCTCGCTGGCTGCCGGGCTGGTATTTGCCGGGGCCGCAGGCTTGCAGAATGAGTTTCGCGCCGAGGACCTTTCTGCTCATATTCACCACATCCACCTGCCACCCTTGAGCCGTGAAGACGTTGTGGCTTACCTTGAGCCGCGTATTCATCGGGCCGGCGGGCGAAAGGAGGAGCTTCTGTCGCCTGCCCGGATCAAGCAACTGCACGCGCTGAGTCAAGGCAGTTTTGGTCGGTTAAAGCGAGTGGCTCCCGGCATCTGGTTAGATATGGTGTCTGGGCAGCGAGCCGCCAGCACCCGTCAATGGCCGCCAATGGCCACCTTTCGCTGGCCAGCTCTGGCGTTGGTGCTGCTTGCCACCTCCTGGGTGCTGGTGTCCTGGCAATACGACGAATCAGTCGCCGATTCAGGCAATGCCGATGTTCGACAGGAGCCGGTGCGCCGAAGCATTACCATTGGTCCGGAGTCTGATGTCACCGACCATGAGTCGGAGCGCTTAAGCTCCGTCTTGGCCGAGCCGGTTCAACCCATCGATGCTCTCCCGGAGCCAGAATCAGAGCTGTTACCAGAGCCAGAACCTTTGCCAGAACCAGAACCAGAGCCAGAGCCAGAGCCAGAACCAGAGCCAGAGCCAGAGCCAGAGCCAGAGCCAGAGCCAGAGCCAGAACCAGAGC
>NZ_JACUUB010000096.1 GCF_014859525.1 Marinobacter sp. | reverse complement strand
CTCATAGACTGCGGCCTGTTCCAGGGCCAAGACGCCACAAACCGCTCCTCCGCCGCCGAGCTCGCCATCGATTTCCCCATCGACCACATCCGCGCCCTGGTCGTTACCCACGTTCACATCGACCACGTAGGCCGCATTCCCTACCTGCTTGCCGCCGGCTTCGACGGCCCCATCATTTGTTCCGAACCCTCCGCCATCATGCTCCCGGAAATCCTCGAAGATGCCCTGAAAATCGGCTTCACCCGGGATCGTGCTCTGATCAACCGTGTTCTCGGTGTTATTCGTTCACGTTTGGTGCCTGTGCCCTATGGCCACTGGCACTCGGTGTTCGAGGAAGAGACGAGTAGCTTGAAGGTTCGTTTGCAACGGGCCGGGCACATTCTGGGTTCGGCCTATGTGGAGTGTGATGCGGTATCTGGCGGGGAGTCTGAGCGAATCGTCTTCAGCGGGGACCTGGGTGCACCGCACTCGCCCCTGTTGCCGGAGCCTGCTTCTCCCGAGCGCGCAGATCGCTTGGTGATTGAAAGCACCTACGGTGACAGGAACCACGAAGATCGCGAAACCCGCCGCTATCGCTTGAAAGCGGTGTTGGAGCACGCGCTTGAAGACGGCGGCACGGTGCTAGTGCCAGCGTTCAGCATCGGCCGCACGCAAGAGTTGTTGTATGAGATTGAGGGGCTGATTGCGGAGTTTGGTGGTTTCTGGAGCAACCTAGAAATCGTCGTCGACTCCCCCCTGGCTGCCGAATTCACCAAAATCTACCGCGATCTCAAACCCTTCTGGGACGATGAAGCCCGCGCTCTGGTCAGTTCCGGCCGCCACCCGCTGTCCTTCGAACAACTCACCGTCATCAATTCCCACGAAGATCACTTGAACGCCGTGGAATACCTGGCCAAATCTCACCGCCCCTGTGTGGTTCTCGCAGGTTCCGGTATGTGCGCCGGCGGCAGGGTGGTAAATTATCTGAAAGCGATGCTGGGTGAAGCCCGAAACGATGTGCTGTTCGTCGGCTACCAGGCCGCCGGAACACCAGGCCGGGACATTCTCACCTACGGCCCTCGCGGTGGCTGGGTGGAGCTGGATGGTGAACGGTATGACATCCGCGCCCAGGTGCACACCGTCGGCGGCTACTCCGCCCACGCCGGGCAGGAAGATTTGCTGCGGTTTGTGGAAGGCATTCCCGAAGCGCCCAGAGAGATTCGCATTGTGCATGGGGATGAGGGGGCGAAAGGGGCTTTGCAGGTGAAGTTGCGGGAGAGGGTTCCTGGGGCTGAGGTGGTGATACCTGAGTGATTGCCTGCGGTGAATTCGGTCGATTTATGGGTATGATGGAGTTTAATGTGGGTGATGTGACGAGGAGCTTGACAATGTATGCGGTCGAATTTGAAACCGAGATTCGTGACGGAGTCATGGTCATTCCGGAAAAATATGCCCGGCTGAAAAATACTCATGCACGTGTTGTTGTTCTTGTTGATGAAGATGAGTTTCCGTCAGATCCGGAAGTTAAAGCGTTGTCAAACCACACAGCTGATACGATTGATGAATGGAAGGATCCAGAAGAGGACGATATATGGACGTAAAGCAAGGAGAGCTGGTGTTGTGCGAGTTCTATTTTTCTGATCTTGGGCAAAGTAAGCGTAGGCCCGTTATTGTATTCAGAGATAACCTTCCGTTTAATGATTTCGTTGGAATACCCGTAAGTAGCAAAATCGGCCGGCTGCATGCTGATGAAAGCCTGCTGGAGCGAGAAGACCTTGCTGATGGAACCCTGCCGAAAACGTCGAAGGCAATGGTCAGAAAGACTTTTGTTATCGCTAAGAGTGTTGTTTCTAAAAAGTATGGTGCTTTGTCATCGGCGCGGTTCCAAAAACTGCATTCGGATTTTTGTGAGTATTTTGGATGTTGCGATGAGTCTGGGGTCTGCTGACCCCTATTCACACTCATGAGTTGTTAGATGAGATTGAGGGGCTAATTGCTGAGTTTGGGATGCAGGGGAAGTTGCGGGAGAGGGTGCGTGGGGCTGAGGTGCTGATACTGAACTAACAGATGTGGGGTCAGACCCCAATTTAAAATAGATACTGCTGTATCCAATTTGATATAATTAACTAGTTTTTTGGATATAGGAGTATCTCTGTGAATCTGATTTCAGGGCGGGATGTACAGGTTGCCTTAGCGGCGTATGTGCAGGAGCGGCGGAAGGCCTTGAAGTGGTCGCGGGCGGCGCTGGCGGAGCGCAGTACTGTGCCGGCACCGACCATCAAGAAGTTTGAAACCACGGGGCAGATTTCATTACGGCAGTTTTTACTGTTGTGGCAGTGCGTGGATGATCTTCATCGGTTACAGGATTTGACGAGCGCGGAGCAAAAGCCTATGCCGCGTTCACTGGATGAGGTACTTGCCCAGTGAGCTTTGCCCCGGTTCGCCAGTTAGCGGTTTGGCGCACGTTCAGCGATGGGCAGCGG
Source organism: Marinobacter sp. (assembly GCF_014859525.1). GTDB lineage: Bacteria > Pseudomonadota > Gammaproteobacteria > Pseudomonadales > Oleiphilaceae > Marinobacter. The sequence goes on along the minus strand of NZ_JACUUB010000096.1, from coordinate 5,115 downwards.
GCCCTGGTTGGTGGCCTGGCGCAGAACCGGCAAGGTGTATTCTTTCAGTACGATGCAGATTACCTGGCCAGGTTTAGCCCGTTGTCGCCCTTTGCGCTGACGTGGGATGCGACTGTGCAGCTGGCTCCCCGCGATCCCCATGGCGGGCTGCCTGGGGTGTTCGCGGATTCTCTGCCCGATGGCTGGGGGTTGCTGTTGATGGACCGCGTGTTTCGTCAGCAGGGTATTCTGCCAGCCCAGGTAACGCCGATGGACAGGCTGGCGTTTGTGGGCGCCACGGGTACCGGTGCACTGAGTTATACGCCCGTGGCGGAATTCGCGCCGGTCGCGGATGACAAGCTGATTGAAACAGCGGAGCTTGGGCTTCAGGCGCAGGCCGTATTCGACGGGCAAACGACGGATGTGTTGGCCGAACTGGTTGCCGCCGGCAGTTCTGCAGGCGCGCGGCCCAAGGCGCAGCTGTATTTTGCTGAAGGGGAGTACGGCGTGTGTCGCACCCGGCCCATCGCTGGTGATGAAGCCTGGCTGGTTAAGTTTACCTCGGCCAATCTGCCACTGGGCCATGAAGAAGGGCTGTGTGAAGCGGTTTATTTATCATTGGCAGAACGCGCAGGATTGCAGCCTCCTCGCTGGCAGTTGCTGCCGGCTCCCGAGGTATTGGGTGCCAGGGCCTGGTTAGCAGTTGAGCGATTCGACCGGGTGTGGCGCCCAGAGGATGTGCCCGGTTGCGTTCATCTGCACAGTGCCTGTGGTTTGCTGGATGCGGATTTCCGGGCGCCCAGCCTGGATTATGAGGATTTGATCAAGGCCAGTGGCCAGTTATGCCGTGGCGTTAACGCGGCGCAGCTGCAGTTTTTGCGCGCAGTGTTTAATTTGTTCGCGGTGAACCAGGACGATCACAGCAAGAACTGGGCGTTTTTGCAAAGCGATGATGGCCATTGGCAGCCTGCACCCTTCTATGATGTGACCTTCAGCCCCGGCCGGTTTGGCGAACACAGCACGGCTTACGCTGGGTTTGGCAAGAAACCGTCGTTGAAGGCCATGCAAAAGTTGGCCGCCGAAGCAGGCTTTGCCAGCTGGCAACAGGCGAGGCAGGGAATAGACCGTGTACTGAATGCCTTGGCCGGTTTCTCTGCCACGGCAAAGGCGCTTGGCGTGAGCACTGAGACTACCCGGCTTATCCAGCAGCAGCTTGATCAAGCCTATCAACAGAACATCAAATAGTGGGGTCAGACCCCCGAACATTTGACGGACCAAAATGTATTTGGGTCTGACCCCAAAAATGGAGGATTTATGAAGAAGATCGCAGTGATAGGTTTGGGTTATGTGGGTTTGCCGTTGGCAGCGGCTTTTGGTGAGAAGCGCGAAGTGGTGGGTTTTGATATCAATGCCAGGCGTATCGCTGAGCTCAGGGATGGCGTGGATTTTACGCTTGAGGTTTCGCGAGAGGAGCTGGCGGCGTCTGAGGGGTTGTCTTTTGCTGATTCGCTGGACGGCATCGCCGATTGTCAGATTTATATTGTGACGGTGCCCACGCCGATTGATGAATACAAAACCCCGGATCTCACGCCGTTGGTGAAGGCCAGTGAGAGCGTGGGCAAGGTGCTCAAACGGGGTGATATCGTGATTTACGAATCCACCGTGTACCCGGGCGCCACGGAAGAGGTGTGCGTACCGGTGCTGGAGAAGATGTCGGGCCTGACGTTCAACCAGGACTTTTTCGCCGGTTACAGCCCGGAGCGGATCAATCCGGGGGACAAAGAGCACCGGGTGACGACGATTATGAAGGTGACGTCTGGCTCTACGCCGGAGATTGCCGACGAAGTGGATGCCCTATATGCGGATATCATTACCGCCGGCACCCACAAGGCCAGCTCCATTAAGGTCGCGGAAGCCGCGAAGGTGATTGAAAACACCCAGCGCGATTTGAACATTGCGTTGATGAATGAGCTCTCCATGATCTTTGCGCGCCTGGGTATTGATACCCACGAAGTGCTGGCCGCAGCGGGTACCAAGTGGAACTTTTTGCCATTCAAACCGGGCCTGGTGGGCGGCCATTGTATTGGTGTGGATCCGTATTATCTGACTCATAAAGCGCAGGCGATTGGCTATAACCCGGAGATCATCCTGGCCGGCCGTCGGGTAAATGACAACATGGGGCCTTATGCCGCGGCCGCATTGGTTAAGGCGATGATCAAAAAAGGCCAGACTATTGCGAACTCCAGGGTATTGGTGATGGGTTTGACCTTTAAAGAGAACTGTCCGGATTTGCGTAATACCCGCGTAATCGATGTGGTTAAAGAGCTTGAAGACTTTGGCTGTAATGTTGATGTGACCGACTGCTGGGCTGATAATTCAGAAGCCGTGCATGAGTATGGTATTTCTTTGGTGCCAGAACCTGAAAAGGGTAAATACGACGCGATACTGCTGGCTGTGCCACATCGTGAATACGCTCAGTTGTCGGCGCAGGCGTTGCGGGCGTTTGGTAATAGTAATGGTGTGTTATTTGATCTGAAGGGTGTGTTGCCGTTGGGGCAGGCTGATTTGCGGTTGTAAATAGCCCTTGGCTTGGATGTGAGTCCAACCAGTCTACAAAGGGGTCTGACCCTGCGGGTAAGACCCCACCCATATGCCGGCGCCAATCACCAATCACCATCACTCCAAGGACGGAGAGAGTTTCATGCCCGTAGTATTTCGATATCAGGGTTTCAAGTTCTTTTTCTATTCAAATGAAGGGGAACCGTTAGAACCTGCACACATTCACGTGCGCTCTGCCGGGAAAGAAGCCAAGTTTTGGCTGACTCCTGAGGTGGCTCTCGCAAGAAATGACGGTTTTGATGCTCGTACAATTCGGGTATTGTTGGAAGTAACAGAGCAAAACCGGAAGTGTTTGGAGGATGCATGGCATGACTATTTCGCCTGAGAAAGTCTGGTTTGATGAGGATAATTTGTGGGTTCTTCTGTCTGATGGCAGAACCATCGGCGCACCGCTGGCCTGGTTTCCGAGACTCTTGCGCGCCTCAAAAGAGGAGCTGCAAGAGTTTGAGTTAAGCGTTCACGGAATTCATTGGGATAACCTGGACGAAGATATAAGCGTAAAAGGACTGCTTTCTGGTCGTGGAGATCAAACTCACCCAAAGCGTAATAGAGCTGCTTAATATTTAAGCTTGGGGTCAGACCCCAAGACATTTGGCGGCATGAAATGTCCGGGGGTCTGACCCAAAATAAAAAGCTGACAATATTGTCAGCTTTTTTCGTTCATCAGTTTTAAATAATTTATTTTGCCAATTTGCGAATTGTTTATTATTATTGCGCCTGACTTTCAGTCATATTCAATTTTTAATTGAAGCCCAAAAAGATAAGGTTGTATTTCCATGGCAAAGATCAACGATTACTACCAAAAGAAACAGCTGATGGAAAAGCTGGCCGTTGAGCTGGAGCAGCTCGAAAAGGACCAGGCCCTTAAAGGCGAACTTGAGTTTGAAAACAAAGTTCGTGATTTGATGAAGCAGTATGATAAATCACCCAAAGACTTCCTGCAGATTCTGGCGGCGATTGATCCTTCCGTTGTTGGTGCTAAAGCGGATACATCATCCGGGACCCGCGCCAAGCGCCCAATGAAAACCTATAAGAACCCGCACACCGGTGAAGTGGTTAAAACCCGTGGCGGTAATCACAAGACTCTAAACGAGTGGCGTGAGAAGCACGGCAAAGAAGCGGTGCAGAGCTGGCAGCAGGATTGATTTAATTGGGCTGTTCCTATAACAGCCTGATGTATTTAACGCACCTTGATTAATGATTAACCTTGGTGCGTTTGGGGTCAGTCCCGTAGGGACAGAACCAAAGACATTTGACCACCTGAAATGTTCTGGGGTCTGACCCCAAGCACTGTTGAGCCGATAGAGCGCTTCCTTCGGCTCAATAAATCTCATAATATGAGCCGATAAACCTATTTTCAATGGCTCACACAATGTATACCTGGGAACTGAAAGACTGGCCGCACTTTCGCTTTGATCATACAGCAGCGGATTTTTGGACGCAGAAAGCGCTGGCAGCCTCCCAGAGAACTCTGGGGGCGATGTCGGTTGTTCCGGAGGATCTCGGAAGCGAAGCACGGCTGGATCTTTTGGTGAGCGCTGCGATTGAGACCAGCGCTATTGAGGGTGAGGCGCTCAATCGCGAAGATGTGCGCAGTTCCATCAAGAATCATTTCCTGAGACCGGATGAGAAGGTTGCGGTGCACGACCCGGTCGCAGCGGGTATCTCGGCAGTCATTCTTGAGGTGATGGACCTTTATGGTGACACGCTCACTGAGCAGCGATTGCACCATTGGAACAAGTTGGTTCTCCCTGAGGCCGGTTCAAGCCCGTTTTCGGATGCGCGAACAGTGGCTGGGCAGTGGCGCAGGCACTCTGATGCTATGCAGATTGTTTCTGGCCCCGTGCACAATCCTACCGTTCACTTCGAGGCTCCACCATCGGCACGAGTGCCGACGGAAATGAAGGTGTTTCTCGATTGGTTCAATAACGATTCACTACAGTTGCCGGGTGTGGCCCGTGCTGCGATTGCTCATCTCTGGTTTGAAACTATCCATCCGTATGAAGACGGTAATGGCAGGGTAGGGCGGGCGATTGCCGATGTGGCCGTTTCTCAGATGTTAGAGCAGCCGTTGATGATGAGCTTGGCGACGGTGCTGAGTAAGCATCGAAAAGTCTACTACCAGCAATTGAATACAGCCTCAAAAGAGACGCTGGATGTAACGCCGTGGGTGAACTGGTTTGGTGAGCGGGTTGTTGAGGCTTTGGACGGCAGCATCCAGGTTATCCAGTATGTGGTAAAAAAGGCACGCTTTTGGGATTCGCTGAATAACCGTAATCTGAACGACAGACAGCTGAAGCTGATTCGCAAAATGCTCGGGCACGATGCTCCAGGTTTTGAAGACGGAATTAACGCAAAAAAGTACCAGAACCTGGCCCGTTGCTCAAAAGCCACCGCTACCCGCGACCTTCAGAATCTGGTCGCCCAAGGTGTACTTGCTCCCATCCAAAGCAAAGGGCGCTACGCCCGCTATCAACTGACGTTATAATTTGGGGTCAGACCCATGTGCATTTGGCC
>NZ_JACUUB010000095.1 GCF_014859525.1 Marinobacter sp. | reverse complement strand
AATCGGGATAGGGGGGAACCAATAGGTTCCGCCCCTCCCACACCACCCGGCATGCGGGTCCGCACCGGGCGGCTCGAGAAGTTGAGGTTTCACGAGAGTCTCGGCACTCCCAACCGATCAAAGTAGGCAATGGTCAGCACATGGTGAATGGCAGAGAGACTGTTGTGCCACCAGCGCCGGCTCAAGGCCGCCACCGATTGCGCAACCCCGGGCGTTGCTCCCAGCTTCAGAAGCTCCCGGTAGATCGTCTTACCCCGTCGCCAGTGCCGGAGGTGGAGCATTCTCAGGCGGCGACGTATCCACTTATCCAGTGATCGCCAGATGCGTGGCGTTTGGGCCAGCCTGAAGTACCCTTTCCAGCCGAGCAGATAACTGCGGAGCTTCTCCACCACCTGTGCCATGCTGTAACCACCTGATCCCCGGGTCAGTTGCCTGATCCTGAGCTTGAACGCCTGTAACGCTTTCGTCGATACCGCGCATCGAACGTCTCCATCCCTCCCTTGCCACAGAGCGTAGCCGAGGAACTTGCGACCGAACACGGAAGCCGTAGCTGTGCTCGCTGAAGGTGGGATCAATCAGAGGTTGCAGCACTTGCAACAATGCCTGTTGAATCAGACGGTCGGTGACGGTGGGGATTCCCAGTTCCCGCTCACTGCCGTCCGGTTTCGGGATGCCTACCCGACGAACGGGTTGTGGTTGGTAGGAGCCGCTCAGCAGTTGCTGGCGAAGCTCCGGCCACACCCATCGCAGGTGTTCCGCGGTTTGGGCAATATCCAGACCGTCCACACCTGCCGATCCTTTGTTGGCCTTCACGCGCTTCCATGCCCGTTGCATATTCTCTCGTGCGAACGCCTGCGCAAGCAGGTTTCGCCCTGACCAAGCGGCTACTATGGCCTCTGCTGACTTCTCGCTCCGTGTTACCACGTCGCCCTTTCAGGCATAAGGCGAGATCTCCCCGGATAAGAACACACTCCTTCACCGCACAACCGCCGGATTTACACCACCTCGCCTTGGCCACAAGAGCTTCGCGACTTTTGGCCCGCTCGCCCTGCTCGGCAGTGCCTCGTATCCGATTCTTGTTCATCGGCTCACGGTTTACGCTCCACGCTTCCTCCCCACGGTCGGTCGCCCTTCCGCAGTTGCGTTTCACTTCGTTCGCTGTGGCCAGCTCACGGGAGGACTTTCACCTCCAGGAGTGCGCCCGTGCCGGGAGCACCAAAAAACCGGGCTATCAAGGCCCGGTTTTTTGTGTACCTGCATGACGGTTCAGAAACTTAACCGGCTGCCAACCATGACAACGTGAACATCATCGAAGTGCCCGCTATCGGCATCCAGCGAGAAGTTGTTGTAGACTGCATAGGTTTCAAGGCGCTTGATAGGCCGGTAGACGTAGGCAGTACCGTAGACTTTCACGTCAGAGCCGAAAATCACAACATCGCCGACGACTGGATTGAAGTCCTTGCCCTGCGCACGGTGCACAGTAAAGGCGTGCTTGCCGGTCTTATAACCAATCTTGAACATGTTGAAGTCCGAGTCACGGCCATCATCATTTTCAGTATTCGAGTAAGCCACGCCCAAGTTAATGCCGGTATCATGCAGCCAGGAAACCGATCCGCCGATGGTTTCCTGGTCACCTGTAGTGCCACCCACATCCTTGGTAGAATAACCAGCAGAAGCAGACAAACGGCCAAGGCCGTCAATGTTACCGCTATAGGATACTGCCAGTTCTGTGATGTCCTGCTCGCCTTTATAACCCTGGCTAACCGCAACACTCACGGGTCCAAACTTTGGGCTATCGTAACGTAGTCGATCATACCGGGATTCAAAATCCTGATTGCGGATAGACTGTTTAACCGTAGGGCTAGCGCCACCACTTTTCTCTACAAACGGCAGAGCACCACCGCCCAACGCAAGGTCAGCGGACGAGGCGACTTTAGTGCCAGAAAGGTCAACCTCAGTCGCGCCATCTGCCGCGCCAGAGCCCTGCCCTACGGTCAACTTACCGTAAGCACCCTCGACAAACAGACTGATGATACGCTCGTTGAATTCACCTTTAATGGATCGGTTTTCCGGCGTCACCAGATCGGACGGGTTGTGCTGATATTCCCACTCTAAATGTCCACCCACCCTGAGGCCAGTATCCGGCAGCTCCGTACTAATAACACCACCCACCCGGGTGGAGGCATAATCGTTGTCCACGATGTACTGCTCAGAGCCGTTGCCGGTATCAGAGTGCATAATAGCTATACTGATGGCGCCATAGACCCTGACATCAAGCTCCGGCACTTCAATTTTTTGGGCAAACGCAGGCGCCGAAACCATCCCCGCCAAAGCAACGAATAGAGCAAGCTTGTTTTTATTCACTTATTATCTCCATTTTTGGACTAGCGATGTTCCCAAAAGATTAGCGAGACAAGATAGCCTGGGGAAACAACACAGGTGTTGATTGAAATCAGTTTAAGGGTGACGGACCAGAAAGTACTTGGAAGGATTCAACAAAAAACCCCAACATTTCTGCTGGGGTTTTGTATTGGCGGAGAGGGAGGGATTCGAACCCTCGATACGCTATTAACGTATACACACTTTCCAGGCGTGCGCCTTCAGCCACTCGGCCACCTCTCCAATAAACTGTTCCAAATCAGCAAAGTCGTCGCTCATTTGAGGGCGCAGACTTTAATAGTTTTAGCCTCGCTTGGCAACTGTCTTGAGCGTTTTCCAACAAAGTTTTTACTGAACGCTGAATAACAAAGCACGGCGCCATGGCGTATCCTTATCAATAAACCTAACTCAATGGCGGAGACAATACCCATGCTGATGAAAGCCGAACAGTCCACCCTTCTACTGATCGATGTGCAGGAACGGCTAATGCCTGCGATCAGCGCCGGCGAAGAGGTTATCGAACGGTGCACTATGCTGGCAACGGTTGCGGGGTTATTGGGCGTGCCTGTTGTTGGCACCGAGCAACTACCGGAAAAGCTCGGTCATAATGTGGAATCGGTGAGAGAACTGTGTGATAGCACGCTGGGAAAACATCATTTTGACGCCTGTCCAGACGGTTTGATTGATGAGTTGCCGGAGGGGCGGCAACACATAGTCATCGGCGGCTGCGAAACCCACGTATGTATGCTCCAGACAGCCCTGAGCCTGCTTGATGCCGGCTATAAAGTCTGGGTGGTTGCCGATGCTACTGGGTCAAGAAACGATCTTGACCGGGATGTTGCTCTTGATCGTTTGCACCAGAGCGGCGCCCGAATTGTCACTGCGGAAATGGTCGCTTTTGAGTGGATGGTGCATTGCAAACACCCCCACTTCCGTGACATGCAGGCGCTGATCAAATAATCGAACTAATGAGGTGTTCATGCTGAATATGGAGTTCTCCCAACGGGTGGTAGTCTACACTGCCGAGCAACCCTGGGTTGCCAGCCCCGCCGCCGGGGTTGAACGCAAACCTCTGGCCCGGGAGGAAGTCGAACGTGGGCACGCCACCAGCGTGGTGCGTTACCTGCCGGGCTCTGCTTTTGCCCGCCATGAACACCCGCTGGGCGAAGAAATCCTGGTGCTGGAAGGAGTATTCTCTGATGAAACCGGCCACTACCCGGCAGGCACTTACTTGCGCAATCCTCCGGGTAGCGGGCATGCACCCTTCAGTGAACAGGGCTGTACCTTGTTGGTAAAACTGCACCAGTTTGACGAACGGGATACCTCCACGGTTCGTGTCGACACCAACACAGCAGAATGGTTGCCCGGTATTGGCGGGTTACAGGTAATGCCTCTGCATGAGTTCGAGCATGAGCATGTGGCACTCGTAAAGTGGCCGGCCAATGAAGTGTTTCAACCCCATCGGCATTTCGGTGGCGAGGAAATCTTTGTACTGCACGGAGAGTTCTGTGACGAGCACGGCCGTTACCCTGAAGGAACCTGGCTGCGCAGTCCACACCTGAGCCAGCATCACCCGTTTGTTGAGCGAGAAACGACCATCTGGGTCAAGACCGGTCACCTGCCCCTGATTTGATCAAAAAAATGACGCATCTCCAGAGGCGGATCGGAGAGTGCCAGCATCGGAACTGCCACCAGCACCCCGACATTCAGCGACATGGATTATTTTTTCCTGTAGATGATACCCGGATGGCACTGGACCATTTCGTAGAGATCCGGCAGGCCATTGAGCGATTCGGACGCCCCGAGAATCAAGTAGCCACCGGGATTCAGCGCGGCATGCAGGCGTGTCAGGATGTCTTTTTTCAAATCTGCGGAAAAGTAAATCAGTACGTTACGGCACATGATGATATCGAACTTACCGAGCATGTAGCGCTCAAGCAGGTTGAGTTCTTTAAAATCCACCATTGACTTGATCTGGGGCTTTATTTGCCAGCCTCCGCCGGACGATGGCACAAAGAAATACTTTTGGCGATCTTGAGACAGCCCCCGGCCAATGGCGATCATCTCGTACTCGCCTCGACGGGCAACCTCCAGAACGCTTTTGGAGATGTCGGTCGCAGTAATTTTTACATCACGCAGTTTACCCGGCCGGGTACGCCGAAATTCGTCGATGACCATACCTACCGAGTAAGGTTCTTGCCCGGTTGAACACGCGGCCGACCAAATTCTGAGGGGCTGCAGTCCATTGCGCTCTGCGAACTCGGGCAGCAGCTTTTCCTGAAGAATCCGAAACGGATGATTATCACGGAACCACAAGGTTTCGTTGGTGGTCATGGCATCGATCACCACTTCTCGCAAACCACCGCGCCCGGAACGCCTGAGGCGTTCCAGAAGCTCACCCAAAGAATTCAGGTTGTTCTCCTCAAGAATCCTGCGCAGCCGGCTCTTAACCAGGTACTGCTTGTTCTCTCCCAGAAGGATGCCACACGCATCCTGCAGGAATGTTTTGAAGGCGTCGTATTCCTGAGGCGTTATATCCGCTTTCATTGGATCTCTATCGTGGATAAATCTGTTAACCGAGCGATCACTGCTGATCAATGATTTCCATCACGCGCTCGGCAAGCTCATCGGGGCTAAATTTGGCCATAAAGTCATCGGCGCCGACTTTCTGCACCATGGCTTTATTGAACACGCCACTCAGTGACGTATGCAACATGACATACATCGCGCTCAGGGCCGGATCGTCTTTAATACGGGTGACCAGGGTGTAACCGTCCATTTCCGGCATCTCGACGTCGGAGATGATCAGCGAGAGATGATCTCCGGCTTTTGAGCCATCGGCAGTAATCTCTTTGAGGTATTCAAGCGCTTGTTTGCCGTCGTTCCGAGTGACGACCTCCATACCGATGGCCGTCAAACAACGTTCAATCTGCCGACGGGCAACCGAGGAATCGTCAACCACCAGCACCGGACGATTGCCGGGTGCGCGTTCGGCACCACGGGTCACAAGCTCTTGTGTCACATCTTCCCTGAGCGGAGAAACTTCTGCAAGAACCTTCTCTACATCAATGATTTCTACCAGCTTGTCATCAATCCTGGTAACCGCTGTCAGATACATATCTCTTCCGGCACCTTTAGGAGGCGGCAGAATATCCTCCCAGTTCATATTCATGATGCGATCAACGCTGGACACCAGAAAACCCTGGGTTTTACGGTTGTATTCGGTAATGATGACAAAACTTGTGGAAAGCTGTTCAGCAGGAATCCCCGGCATGCCGATGGCCATGCTCAGATCAATCACCGGAATGGTTTCGCCCCGGATATGGGAGACGCCCCTGACCACGTTCCGGCTATTGGGAATAGACGACAGCTTTGGGCACTGCAGTACTTCTTTGATCTTGAATACGTTGATGCCATACAACTGCTGCCCCTTCAACCTGAACAACAACAGCTCCAACCGGTTCTGACCCACCAACTGCGTGCGTTGATTAACACTGTCCAAGACACCTGCCATATCCATCTACCCCTGGCATGCCGGATACCGGCACAAAATTTGCTGAGTTACTAAGTAACAACCTGTTTCGCGGTTCAGGGCCAAAACATTGACGGCCCGGATCCCAGTAAGAGTTAACGGCTAAGCCCGCCGATACCTTAGGCGAAATCGCACTCACGTGCCTTAAAGACAGCATAGGACAATGCCGAGCAGATGCGAACCCTCTTTTTAGCGATCTTTTGCCTGTTCACAACAGGACTGAATGCGGCAGGCGCTGCAACCACTGCCAGCCAGATTCGTGACGCAGCGGCAAGCTTTGTCGAGGCGTGGGCAGACCAACAATCCAATCAAGATTTGGACATCAGATTCACCATCGGCAGCATCGACAGTCGGCTGACTCTGGCAGCCTGTACAAACGCCCTTGAAACCAGCTTCACCAACGACCCACTGAATACCACGTCACCGTCAGTCATGGTGTCCTGTGTCGGTGAGCGGCCCTGGCGGATGTTCGTTACCACTTCCGTTGAGGTGCATGGCCCAGCTCTGGTTGCTGCCCGCCCTCTTGCCCGGGGCGAACGCTTGTCCGCCGCCTTGGTGCAGGAAAAGCAGGTTCAGATCAATGCCAGCCGACGCGGCATTCTGACCGACCCGGAGCAGATTTCAGGCATGCTGGTGCGCCGGCCAGTCAATGCGGGCTCTCCCATTACTCCGGATCTACTGGAAGCACCCAACGCTGTAGAGCGTGGTGACCATGTTATTATCATCGCGAAATCCGAGGCGTTCTCGGTCAGCTCAAGGGGCAAAGCGTTGTCGAGCGCCAGCGTTGGTGAGCAGGTCTTGGTAGAAAACCTGAGATCATCACGTACAGTCCGAGCCACCGTGACCGCGCCCGGCCGGGTCGAAATCCCTATGTAGCGGCAAACTGAATCCCGCCGGCAAAAAATTTCCGGTTTTATCTAAAGGTTGGCTAAATGCTGCCGATAGACTGGTATAAACCCGAATCCGCCACTGCCTCATCAGTGGCCACAGGCAAGCAGGTATTTTTATGTCAGTTGACTTAAATGGAATGGGCCCAGGCCAGGTCAACACCAACAGAACCACGGCCGATAAATCGTCCGGCACCCAGAGCGCGCCATCACCGGCAGCCGAGCAGGCCAAGGCTCAGAGCCCCGCCGCTCGTGGTGAGAGTGTCAGCCTCAGCAATCAGGCCAAAAACCTGAAACAGCTGGAGCAAAAGCTGGGCGATTACCCGGAAATGGACGACGATCGGATTGCGCAGATTCGTTCCGCCCTGGAAGATGGCAGCTACAAAATCGATGCAGAGAAACTGGCCCAGAAAATGCTTGAGATGGATAAAAGCATTTTTGGGTGAGTAGACCATGACCACAATCGATGAATTGAAGACCCTTCTCTCAGAGGACATCCGCCAGCTGGACACGTTAGCGGATGTACTCTCTCAAGAAAGCCAGGTGTTGTCATCGGCCGATATTAAGCCGCTCGAAGACATCACCGCTAAAAAAGACGACATCCTCGGCCAGATCCGGGCACGTGCCAAACAGAAGATTCACCTTCTGGTCAGCATGGGCTACCGCCCAGACGCCGGCGAGCCCTCAAGGTTTATTCGTGCCAGCGGCCAGGACGACCTGTATCGGTTATGGAAAGCCGCCGACGAAAAGATGCGTGCATGCCAGGATCTGAATCAACTCAACGGCCGAGTGGTTGGGCACCTGCAGAAGCGCCTTAATAAATTGACCGAGATATTTCGGGGCGCATCCGCACAGCAAAAACTGTACGGAGCCAAAGGCGAACAAACCAGCGTTTCAAACCGAACCATTCTTGCAAGTGCCTGATCAGTGACCCGCCATACCCCTTAATCGAATACCGAGGTTCGCCATTCAGATACTAAACGCCGGAAACGGTCAGGTCCGAGTCCAAAAAGCTGAGCACTGGCACGAA
>NZ_JACUUB010000094.1 GCF_014859525.1 Marinobacter sp. | reverse complement strand
CTTTTTTTATGCGCCGACATGGCTCAATCAGTATTCGATGATCCGTCGAAACGGCGGCAAGGCGTCCAGCAGAAGCTGACCATAGCGACGCGAAACGATGCGGCGGTCAAGAATGGTTACCCGCCCAGTGTCTTGCTCGGTACGCAACAGACGACCCACAGCCTGAACCAGTTTGATAGAGGCATCAGGCACGGTGATTTCCATAAACGGGTTACCGCCACGCTGGGTGACCCACTCAGCCAGGCTAGCTTCGATCGGGTCGTCCGGCACCGAGAATGGCAGACGGGTGATCACCACGTGGTGTAGGTATTTACCCGGCAGGTCTATGCCTTCCGCAAAGCTCGCCACGCCAAACAACACACTGGGCTTGCCGACATCCACTCGGCTGCAATGCTGGCGCAGAACCTCGTTCTTGGCCATATCGTCCTGGGTCAGGATCAGCTCCGGATAGTCCGGAGCCAGGGCATCCCTGACCAGCTGCATCTGGCGACGAGAGGTAAACAACACCAGTGTGGCTTTTTCACCGGCCCAAAGATCAGGTAAACGCTTGATCAACGCCTCACCAAAACCGTCATCCGTGGGCAGGGCCGGCATAGCGGGCACTTCGACTGTAGCCATTTCAGCGTAACGAAAGGAGCTTGGCACCACCAGGTAGCGGCTGGCTTCCGGCAGTCCCGCCCGGGACCGCAAGCGGTCAAAGCGGCCCAATGCCGTCAGTGTGGCACTGGTCAGCACCGCCCCATAGGCACGGGACCACAACCGGGAATATAAAAGATTGTCCGCAAGAACCGGCGAACTGAACAAGGCTATATCCTCAGCATGATCCCAGCGCTGGCGCACCGACCACCGCGCCGGTGGCGGCCCTTTCCGGACCGCAGGCGCAGTGCCGGCTTCACCCTCTGGAGGGGTGGCCGCGGAGGGCTCACACCAGGCGGCCCACAGGCGTAGCTGTTCTTCCGCGCGACTGTGAAAGGCACCTATCACCGGGTACCAGGCGTCTGCCGTATCCCGGTCAAGCTCTGGGTCTTTACGCTCATCAAAGGCACTTTGAAGCTCGTCCGCAAGGGTACCCAGGTGCCTGACCAGTCCGGCCGTCACTATCCGGGTGTCGGCTGCCAGCTCTGCCAGTGCGTCTGGCAACTCACCATCCGGGTAGCGCCATTGGGCACTGCGCCGTTCCTCATTGAAGTCCCAGCCAGTGTTTTGCTCTACCTCTTCATAAACCCGTCCCAACGCGATGTCCAGATCCCGGCCCGAGGTGCTGATTTTCTCAACGGCTTTGACCGCCTGAGAGCTTGCCGGCAACCAAGGCTGCATTTTCACCAACGCCTGGGACAACTGTTTGAGCCACTGCCGCGTGGCATTAAGCGGCACTGACGCAGCAAAGTGATTAAGCGCTTTTTCCGGAAGATGGTGGGCTTCGTCAAAGATAAACAATGCGTTCTCTGGCTCGGGCAGGATAGCGCCGCCTCCCAGGGCAAGATCGGCCAGCACCAGATCATGATTTGCCACCACCACATCGGCGTCGTCCAGATCCTTGCGGGCATCAAAAAACGCACAACTGTCAAAGTAGGCGCAGTGGCGATTGGTGCACTGGCGATGATCGGTGGTGACCTGCCGCCAGATATCATCAGGAATCTGTTCTGGCCAATGGTCCCGGTCGCCATCCCATTCCCGGGAACCGTAGGTTGCCAGCATTTTCTCAAAGGTGATCCGGCTGGCGGCTTCATCATCTACCGGGTTATCAAGCAAAAACAATGACATGCTTTCATTGTCACCGTGGCCTTCCTCATGCAACCTGGATTCCAGGCGCGACATGCAAAGATACCGACCCCGGCCTTTCGCCAGCGTCCAGTTGAAATCCAGTTTGCTGTGTTTACGCAAATCGGGCAGATCTTTGAGCACGATCTGGTCTTGCAGCGCCACCGTCGCAGTCGAGATAACCAGGGTTTTACCCAGAGCTTTTGCCACAGGAATCGCGGCAATCAGATAGGCCAGGGTTTTTCCGGTACCGGTTCCTGCCTCGACCACGCAAGTCGCAGGCGGTGAGGTGCGTTGGCCATCGTTGTCGGTAATGTCGGCCATGTACCGGGCGATTTCCGCAATCATCAGGCGCTGACCGTATCGGGCACGAACATCCTTGCCGGCCAACACGTCCCGATAGCTTTGCTGAATCTGTTGTTTAACCTCCTCCGTCAGCGCCATTATCGCGGGCTCACCCAGTCCCGCACCGTACCGACACGGAAATGCTGGCTGCCCTGGCTCAATACAACGCCATCTTCAGTAACCCGTTCAACCGTCAGATTGCCGAAGGCATCACCGGGGCGAAGGTAGTGATTATTGATCATAACGCGGCTGGCCTCGGGATCGGACGAGTAGATATGGCTGTTGAAGGTCAAATCAGGAACACTCTTTTGAAACGCAAGTGGTAACTCAACGAGGTGCGGCACCCTGCCCTGAGAATCCGCTGACGTCAATACTCTTTCTCGCACTGACTGGTCCGGCACGATCACCAAAGGGGCCTCATTGCGGATTACCGCCACCGGCTCGTTCATCTGTTCATCATCAGCCTGCGGTTCCTCAGCAGGCGCCGGTGCAGGCTCTGCCACCTCGGGCACGGTAATAACAGGTGGCCGCTCGATGACTGGCTCGGGTGTCTCACGCTGGGCAACGTCTGCCGCATCCGGCTCAGCCAGCGACGGCGGCCAGAACAAATAAGCCATTACCCCCGCATTAACCAGCAAGGCAACCACCACCCACACCAAAGGCGACACCGGCTTTTTCTTCGGGCGGTACACCATCTGGACCTGCTGGCCCAGATCCGGAGCCTTGCCCTGCCGGCGCTCAGCCTCTGATCGTCTCAACGCATCAAGTATATAAGACATAGCCTACCCGTTACTGGCCACCCGGGCCGCTACCAGCCGGGGAACATCCGTACCCAGGTCGTTATTAATCTGAATAATGGTCATCGGCCCGGCAATGCCATCGACCACCAGGCCACGTGCCTGCTGATACCACCGCACCTGTTCCTCGGTCGTCAGACGCTTTACCCGAGCACTTTCAACACTGGATTCAGAGATCTGGTCAGCCAGCTGCATCATCCGCGCGTCCATCCAAAGCTGCTCGCCGGAGGAGCCTGCAAAAAATCCGTCGCCACTCATGTACTCGGGGGTGCGCCAAAGCAGTCGAAACTCACCAAACCAGTACTGTTCAAGCTGTCGAAAGGGCACCTCAAGTGTGGCATCCGGCAGCTCGATTACCGCTTGCTCATCGTTCAGTGAGCGCACAACCACATATCCAGACTCACCCTGAGGGTTCCGAACTTGCAAGATGACGGGACGGTTCAGAAACTCCAGACTGCGCCGACTGCCCTGTCGTTCCAGGCAGCCCAGGCGAACCGTCCCGGCAAACTCACAGGCCCGCGGAAATTGTCCAACGTCATACGCCTCGCCCCAGATCGCGAACAACTCCTCAAAAGCCTCCGAAAGGCCCAGTGCATGCTGCTGGAAGTCGAACGCCGGGGCTTCAGGTTCCACTGACTCAACAGTCGCTGGTGGCAAAACCTCTTCTTCGGCATCTACAACCCGCTCAACAACACCGGAAACCACAGCTTCATCAACATCGTCTGTCAGCAGCTGATTGTTGACGGGCGTATGCAGCAGCCAGACCGCCGCGACGAAAGCGATCGCTACCGAGGCCGCCAGCAGGCTAAGGTGACCAGCGCGGGGCATCGCTAAACGCCCTACCGATTTATTCGGACCACGATGGCCATGCACTTCTTTGGCCGCGTGGCGAATGTGATCTGCAGTGATCTGGTGCTCACCCTCGGCGTAAGCCCCAAGAAGCGCCCGGTCACTGATCAGGTTGATCAGGCGCGGAATGCCGTGGCTTTGCTTGTACAGTTTTCGGATCGCCGCCGGCGTAAAAATATCACCCCGCAAACCAGCGACACTCAACCGGTAACGGAGGTAAGCCGGCAGATCGGCATCATCGATGGCATCCAGATGGTAACGAGCCGTGACTCGCTGATTCAACTGGCGCAATTCTGGCAACGCCAGCATCTCCTGGAGCTCCGGCTGGCCCAGCAGAACGATCTGCAGCAGCTTCTTTTCTGAGGTTTCCAGATTGGTCAACAGCCGCAGCTGTTCCAGCACATCGGCGGAGAGGTTCTGAGCCTCGTCGATGATAAGAACTTTATGACGGCCTGCACCGTGGGCCCGAAGCAGATCCTGATTGATGCCATCCACCAATTGCTTGGTGGATGCCTCTGGCCCATGGGCGATTTCAAGCTCATCGCAGACCGACGACAGAAGTTCACGGGCGGATAAGCGCGGGTTCAGAATAAGGGCGATATCGACATGTTCCGGGGCATTTTCAATAAAACATCGGCACACGGTTGTCTTGCCAGTACCGACCTCACCGGTAATGACAATAAAGCCACCCTGCCCCTGCACGCCATACATCAGGTGCGCCAGGGCCTCTTTGTGGCGGTCGCTCAAGTACAGATAGCGGGGGTCCGGTGCGATGGAAAACGGCGGTTCCCTAAAGCCGAAAAAGTCGTAGTACATGGTTCCTCAGGATCAGGGGGTAGCCTTGTCAGCACCGCTGACCAATCGTAATTCAGCGGCCTTGCGATTCTGTTGTTTCAGTCGACGAACACACCGCTCAAGTGTTTTCGAGATTCTGGCGTGGGAACGAATCATCGAAACTTTTGACCAGGTTGCTCGCTCACCCGCCAGAATCATCTCCCGCACGTATTCCGGGCTGGGGTTGGACAGCATACGACGGAAGTCGCGGAATGAATAGGCAGGTGCGATGGTCACGTCACCCGAATAACGCTGGGCCATGATGGTGTGCATCTGGCCCGCAACCTGTCGCAACAGCTCCGGCTTGACCCGCTTTCTCAGATAATCAAACACGCCCTGGCCGTGGAACAGAATTTCCGATTTCACCAGGTGCATGGGAAGGTTTGCCAGTGACAGTTTTTCATCCTGGCCGCGCTGGTTCAGGAAAGGCACCACGTGGGGGTTGGTCTGGCTGACAATGGTAAAGTTAACATCGTAAAGATGCATCAATCGTTCAATCGGCAGATCACTGACCACAGACCCATCTACAAACTTCAGCCTCGGCATGTAAGGCAATGAGTTGCCGAACAGGTCTTTTTTCATGAGTGTTACCGGCGGAAAAATCCCGGGTACTGCCGCGCTGGCCAGAGCAGCACTCCAGATCTGCAGGTAAGGTGACGTATAACCGCTAAGCAGACGGGCTTTCTGGTGCGCCTGCACTGGCGAAACACTGATATTGATGCTCCGCCCGGTACGTTGGTAGGCCTCTTCAAAGGTATCGTCACCAATGTTGGTACGGAGGCAGTTTTTCAGGGTTTCCTGGTCCATCAACCCATCACCGCGCATGGCGCTCAGCAAGCCACGCCACTTCCAGGCTTTCAGGTTGTGGTTCTCTGGCACGAGCATTTCCGGGATTTCTGCGTCGGTATGAACCCCCAGAATCCCGGCAATGATGGCACCAATACTGGAACCCGCAATCACCTGAGGCAACAAGCCCTTTTCCCAGAGTGCTTTGATCACGCCAAAATGGAACATGCCCAGACTGGCTCCACCGCTTAACAACAACGCTGGGCGACCATAACTGGTGAGCGTGTCACGAAAGAACTGGAGCTTGTCGTAAACCGGGAACCCGGGTACGGGGTGGTCACACAGGAAATCGAGAGATTCGCAAACCTGAGTAATGTACTCCTCAACCAGATGCTTGGTGCCAACGCGGGAGCGAGTGTACAGCGCGGGATTTCCCATATTACCAAGATCGTGGTGAAGCCCTTCTCTGAGTGCCCGCTTCAAGCGCTCAAAATCGTTTTGCTGACGGTATTGTTTGAGGTTGCTGAGCCGATCATAGATCAGTTCATAGTGATACAGGTCGGAGGCAAAGTCCTCTTTCCATTCGGCATTGCATTCCAGAAAATCAAGTTCCAGCGCCGCCGCCTTCCACTGTTCGTAATTGGGGGCATCCGTCAGTAGCTTTCGGAATCGGGTTATCCTCGGGTCCGTAATCACCTGCAGCCTCCCGGCATCAATGCTCAGAAATCGTCGAACATGAAATCGTCTTCGTCAGCGAAGGGGTCTTCGGTGATCTTACCATCGTTAATCAGGAATTCACGCCGCTGCAGGAAGGCATTGCGCACAAACGTGTACCGGTCCCCAGAAATAAACTGCTCTGCCGGGATCAGGCCGGCACGCATATCAATCAGCTGAAGTCCGCGTAAATAGTAAGTCTCAGGACTGCTCACTTGATCCCAGGCAGATGGCAACAAGAAACCATCAGTGCCCATGCCGGTAAAGTAGCGCGGGGTTGCCGGGCCAAGAAAAGGCAGCACCAGGTAAGGGCCAGAGCCTACCCCCCAATAGCCAAGCGTCTGGCCAAAATCTTCCGGTCGCTCAGGTAGATCAAACGCCGTAGCAACGTCAAAAATGCCGCCCAAACCGAACACCGTGTTGTAAGTGAACCGGCCGGCCGCCACCACCGCCGACTCACCTTTCAGCTGCAACAGGCTGTTCGTAAAGTTGCGCAGTTCCGTCAGATTGCTGAAAAAATTTGTGACGCCACGATCAACAATATCCGGCGTAACGGTGCGGTAAGTTTGCGCCACCGGGCGCAGAAACCAGCGATCCACGGCATCGTTGAACGAAAACACCTTTCGGTTCCAGCTTTCGTAGGGGTCACTCGCACTGGCAGGCTGCGCATAGTCAGGTTGCGGTTCCTCTACATTTTGAGCGTAGACCTCGGCGCTACCAAGCGTCAGTGCCAGTAACAACGGGGTGGCCAGTAAAGACCGGCACCGGGATAATAGCTTGTTCATTGTACGCTCTTGGGTTGTTTAACCTGTTTCTTCGCTTCTTTGAAGAGGCGCGAATGATCTGGCTGACATCACTGCAACTGGGCGGCGCTGAAGATCCGACTGGCCAGTGATTATAAAGACCAGCGCCACTTTTCTGAAGGAGCTGACTCACCCCGCTGCCAGACACGCTGAGGGCGCTGGCAGCAAGGTAGACGATATTACCGGCGGCGCAAAACGACACTACCGATGGAGTAGCCGGCACCAAATGAGCAGATAACGCCCAGGTCGCCGGCTTTCAGGTCATCTTTATGCATGTGGAACGCGATGATAGACCCGGCAGAACTGGTGTTGGCGTATTCGTCCAGAATGACCGGAGCTTCTTCGATAGTCGCATCACGGCCCAGAACCTTGCGCGCAATCAGCTGGTTCATGTTCAGGTTGGCCTGGTGCAGCCACATCCGGATAAGGTTATCCGGCGTCAGCTCAAGGGATTCAAGATGGCTCTGAATGGTCTCAGCCACCAAGGGTGATACCTCCTTGAAGACCTTACGCCCCTGCTGAATAAACAGTTTATCGGGTGCCCCGATACCCGCTTCGTCGGCCCGGTTCAGAAAGCCGAAATTATTCCGGATGTTGTTGGAGAACTTGGTTTTCAGGCGCGTGCCCAGAATCTCGAAGCCTTGCCCTGGCCGGGCATCTTCCTCTCGCTCCACCAGTATCGCAGTGCAGGCGTCACCAAAGATGAAGTGGCTGTCCCGGTCGCAGAAATTCAGGTGGCCCGAGCAGATTTCCGGGCTGACCACCAAGACCGCTCTTGCAGCGCCATTTTCGACGGAATTGACCGCAGCCTGAATACCGAAAGTAGCCGAACTGCAGGCCACGTTCATGTCGTATGCGAAACCGTCTATCCCCATGGCTTCCTGCACTTCGATGGCAATCGCAGGATAAGCACGCTGCAGGTTGGAGCAAGCCACAATAACCGCATCCACATCGGCGGCGGTTTTTCCGGCCTGTTCCAGCGCTCCTTTACAGGCAACCATGGCCATTTCGCACTGAACAGACGGTGCCTCGTTATCTCGGTCCGGAATGTACGGTGTCATCCTCTTGGGGTCCAGAATGCCATCCCGATCGATAACATGCCGGCGTTTGATACCGGAGGCTTTCTCAATGAAAGCAGAAGACGAGGGTTGCAGTGCTGCCAACTCTCCGCGGGCTATCTCTTCCGCGTGTTCATTGTTGTGCAGCTCAACGTACTGATTGAAGGCTTCAACCAGTTGTTCGTTCTCTATGATGGCGGGCGGCGTATACAGGCCGGTTCCGCTGATGACGGCTTTAATCACAATAACCCCACGTCATGATTTTAATAGGACACTCTACTGTCAGAAATACTAACACACACGGCGGGAATTGCCCGCCGACCAAAGTCTTTAGC
>NZ_JACUUB010000093.1 GCF_014859525.1 Marinobacter sp. | reverse complement strand
GGGTGGAACTGACTTTGGAGAGCGGCCGATCAGCCTGGGTTTACAGGCTGATGGAAGCATCACTGGTGGAACTGGAGTAAACGTTATTTTTTGACCCACTGGCCGTTGATCAGCACAAACTGGCCAGCCGGTGTTTTCTCGATGGCTTTCTGACCAGCCACAGTTTCCACCTGGGTAACAGGGATATCATGTCGCTCGGCAATGCGGGTGTACTCGGCTCGGCGAGCGCTGTTGATCGCGTCTACCACCGCCCGGGCGTCGGCACCAGCACGGACGACATCCAGGTAACCTGTCGGCGTTTCACCTACCAGGCCCTGTTGTTTTACGGTATCCAGCTTCTGTTTGGCTGCGTCCAGGTCCATGGCAAACGCTGGTAACGTCATGCCAAGGGCCAGTACAAAGATACCCAGTTGCATCAGTCGTTTCATCATCAACCCCTTGATAAGCCTTTAGCGGTGTCCTGTTCCATTCAGAACAGGCCCTTTTCGGTGAACAATGCATCGACGTCTCGATCGACTTTAACGTAGATCTCGTGCTGGATCTTGACGTTCAGGTTCACGGTAATCGGTTCTTTTGGTGCCGCCATCTGCACCGTTGGCGTGCAGGCAAAGAGCGCAAGCGGCAGCATCGATATCAGCAATACGCGCATCGCCAGCGGCCGGCGAGGCCTCAATGTATTCGTCATGGCATGATCTCCTGCCCGGATTGTTCCAGTCGCTCCCGAACGCGTTCAGTTACGGCTTCGTTTACTCTACCGCTCAGTTGAAGGCTGGTTAACAGAGCGGGGATGTCTTCTTCCAGGTTGATATTGAGCACCACCGGCTGACCGCCTTTAATGTCGGGGTTTTGCCCTTCCAACCTCAAGCCAAGTACTAGCCTGCCATCTTTATCGTAGTCTATCGTGCTATCGAGCACCGAATAGTGAAAGTTTTGCAAAGCCTGCACTACCAATTCCATCGCCTGGCTGCGTCCGAGCATGGTTTGCAGGCGCTCGGCCGGCAGCAGCAACATGCCACCCGGTGCGACAGCCGCTAACTTACCCTGCTCCACGGACAGTCCCGAGGCGCTGACCATAACCGGAACGCGACCGCTGAGCTCTCCCGAGCCAGAAAACCCTTCCGCCGGGTATACCTGCAGCAACCTATCCAGAGAAACTTCATGCACATCGATCGGCAGCAGCCAGGGCTCTGTCGCCAGATCGATGGCGCCAGGCGCTACCCGCAATCGTCCGTCCAGAAAACTTGCGTTGGCTTGCTGGATATCGAGAATGCCGGCAAAAAGATCCGATTGGTTCGCCCGGTAATCCGCCAGAAATCGAATCGGGCCAATGCCGATGCCAGAGTTGATCTGGGCAATGGTCACGTCGCGAAAGCGGGCCACCAGCGCGTCATCCTCCAGGTTAATCAGCAAGCGACCGGTCAGCCCGGACAGCGCGGTGCGATCCATCAGCCCGCTAACGCTGTCAGCGTCCACCCGAGCTTCAAGCGCCAACGGTGAGTCAGCCTCAAGGCGAAGTGTTGCATCTACTCGCAGTTGCCCCGCGTTCAGTTCCAGCAATTCGGGCCAGTCGCTCAGGGTAGTGGCCAGAGTCTTGCTGATTTGTTCTGCGGCCATAGCCAGGGTGACGCGAGCCATGAGGAATTTTTCCGGCACGTTGCGCAGTGTGACGTTCGCCAGCAGGCCCGAATCCGATCGCAATTGCCCGTCAATATTCAGATCGGCCCAGGCGCCATCGATCCTTCCCTCAAAATGCCAGCTCTGAGGCCGGATGCCGGGGTGCCGCACTTCGCCAATAGCAATGGTCAGATTGCCGGCCAATGCACTGCGGTTTATCACAGTGCCGGTGCCGCTGAGATTGACTGTCAGGGTCGCATCGGACAAATCCACTTGCACGTTATCGAGCTCAGTGGCCACGCCAGAGCGATCATGAATCACACGAGCCGCCTGAAGCCGTGAGCCGGGTTTGAAATGAACGATGATTTTACGCTCATCTGCTTCAACCGAGGTGACCATATCAGTACGGATGCCGGTTGCACGCCAATCGCCCGACTGAACATCCGGCAGCGCCAGGCCGATCTGGCCTTGCTGAAGGATCAACGACCAGCCGATGGCGAATGTAGGCTGCGCCAATAGCAAGCAGGCCAGCAAAAACACATTCCGGGTCCAGGGTTTGTAGGCCATGCTGATGACGCGATCACTCATGTCAGTGCCGCTGCTCCTCCAGCCCCTTCTTTCAGCGCCTGAATATCCACCGGCGGCACCCCAAGATCCTGCCACTTCTCAGGATGACAGGTGAACAGCAATATCTGATGGCGACTGGCGGCATCAAACAGGATGCGTTTCATGTCTTCCAGGCGATCCTGATCACTGTGTACCAGGGTGTCATCCAGAATCACCAGTGTTGGTCGACCGGCCTCCAGCAGCAAATCGGCATAAGCCAGCCGGCTGATCAGCCCCATCTGCTCGCGGGCACCGAAGCTGAGCTCCGCCATCTGACCCAGTTCAGCGCCCCGGGTGAAGGTTCCTGGCCGCAGGTGTTCATCCACTTCGAGCTTGGCCTGAGGGAACAACACCGACAAATAGTGATTGAGGTGTTTTTGCAGCGGCGCTTGCAACCGGCGGGTCAGTGCCTGGCGCTTTTCCGTAAGCAAGGTCAGCAGCAGATCCAGAGCCTGGGCTCGGCGATGCAATTCCTGATAACGGCGACTGCATTGCTCCAGCTCCGCCTGCTGTTCGTTGAGCTGCTCTTCGAGGCCTTCGGCGCCCCAGGCTTCCAGCCTTACCTTGATGTCTCTGAGCTCTCGGCCACGGGCTTCCTGGGTCTGGAGCAGGTTGTTGATGGTGTTCTGGTAGCGTTCGATATCCTGCCGGAGCAGGTCCGGGCGGGCATCACGAATGTCACGCTCACGCTGATCCACGCTGGCTTGCAGCCGGGTTGTCTGCCGTTCAATGTCTGTCAGGTCGGCGCTCAGCTGCTTGAGCTGTTGCTGGCGTTCCGGGTTTTGCTCTTCGTCGGCCAGGCGCTGCCACTCTGCTTTTGCGCTGTCTCTGGCCTGCTTTCGGGTTAAAAGCTCGGCCTGATGCCTGCGCTCATCCACTTCCGCTTTATCCAGTACCTGAGAGGCACTGGTGAATGCGGCTTCGGCTTCTACTACTGCCGGCACCGGGCTGGTTTTATCAGGCCGGGCCATGGCCTGCAGTTGATGGGTGGCGGCCTGAAGCTCGCCTTCAACTTCGCGGTGTTCAGCCACCAGCTGATCGATGCTATCTGGCGCAACGGTTTTGAGCAGCTCCTCGGCGTGGGTTAGTGCCCTGCGCGCGGAATCGAACGCAGCCAGGCGGTTTTCAGCCTGCTCTACCGAATCCACACCCAAGGCTTTGCTCTGCTCATCGAACGCTTGCTGAAGGCCGGTCAATCTGCGCCGGGTGCTGGCCAGCTCGCCACCGCCGGGAGTGATCGCCAGGGTGCCCACACCGGGGATGGTCAGGCTGGATTCCTCCAGCAATTGTTGCTCGCCCTGGCCTTGAAGCAGCTTCTGGTTGAGGGTGAGTGAGGCACCCGGCTCCAGCTGCCAGCTTAATCGGGTGGCGATGGTTCGTGACCGGATGGTTTCTTCGGCCAGCTGATGTTCGGTCTTTTTAAGCTGTTTTACCTGGTCGGCATCGATTCGATTTTCCCGGACCTGCTGGCGGGCCTGATCCACCTGTTGCTGGTATTCCCGGGCTTTGGTCAGGTTTTGGGTGAGCGTTTGTTTACGCTGTTCAAGGCGCTGGACGTCCTGTTCCAGACGGCCCCGGGTTTCCAGCAAGCGGGCCAGCTTGAGGTGTTTTTCCGCTGTCTCATAGGCGGCTTTGGCTTCACCCAGCCCTTTGGTCAGGGCCGGTGTTTGCTGCTCCGCGAGACTGAGGGCCTGTTCAGCTTTGTCCAGTTCCGCCTTCCGCGCCGCCAGCTGTTTGCTCACACTTTCCAGGTGGTCCCGGTTCTGTTGCAGCAAACGCTGATTTTGCTGAAGCTGGGCGAGTGTGGCCTTTTCCTGGTTTTGCTGCTGCTCCAGCTGCACCACTTGCCGGTGGCGTTCCCGGGTTTGCTCCAGTTGCCGCCGGGCGTCGTCCCAGGGGCGCTCTGCTTCTACGCGATCAAAATCCTGGCTCAGTTTGCCCAGGCGGTCTACCTGTTCCTGGTATTTGGTAATACGATCGTTCAGCTCGGCTATGTCCTGTTCATGCTGAATACGATCTTTGTCCAGCTGCAGATAATCACCCCGGGGCTTGCCAGTGCCCGTCAGCAGACTGTCCCGCTGGGCTCGTACCGCCTCGATCACGTCATCGCCGCCAGAACTGGCCACCTCACCCACCAGTGAGTTCAAGGCCGATTTCAAATGATCACCGGCGTGCTCCACGGATTGTTCCAGATCCTGGCCGGTGCCCTGCTCTACCCAAAGCAGTCCGGGAATGCCCCAGTGCTCTGCTTTACTGATGCCACGTTTCGGGTACTGGTAACCCATCAGTTCAGACAGTTTTTCTTCGGCATCGTCTTCGCTGTAGCTGTCGGTGCCAATGGTCAGGTCACAGCGTTTGCGCTGGAGAAAACTTTTGGTTAGCCGCCAGGGCTTGTCCTGATGTTCAAAATCCAGCTCGATGGTGGGCGCTGCAGCTGAGTCTCCCCAGGGCCGTAAGTCATCCACTGCGGTCGAGCGATAACGTTCAAAAAAGGCAGCGCGTATGGCACGCACCAGTGTGCTTTTTCCTGATTCGTTAGGGCCGTGAATCAGGTTCAGGCCGGGCTGCAGGTTGTCCAGCACAAAGGGTTTGCGAAACTGGCGCAGTTGCTCAACGCGCATCCGATGCAATTTCATTGGTTGGCCCCCTGGTCCTGATCTTTTAACAGTCCTGCCAGAATCGCCAGGGCATCGCGGGCCGCTTCGCTATGATCGCCCTGTTGCTGCTGGCGCAGGGTGTTGATCACCTCCCCCACGTAACCGTCTGCTTTCAGCGCTTGGATGTCGTCGTCTGTGGGCTCAAGCTGAAGCCCGCTGCGCTCACACCGAACGCTGCGGAACCGGGCTTCCGCCACCGACAAAGCACTCAACAATCGGTCTTCCCCGGCCAACGTGATAGAGCCTTCAAGGCGAAGGTCGAGCACGGAGGACTCAGGCAGTGCCTGCAATCGCTGTAAGAGCTGGTCCAGATCAGACTCGACGGACAAGGTCTCTCGCCATTGATGCCACTGGTAACGCCCGGTAGGTATCTGGATTACCTCCGGCACTGCGCCGGGTTCAGTAACGGTCACAATCAGAGCGTTACCGGCGTCGTTATTGCGGAATCTTTCAGGCTCCGGTGTGCCGCTATACCAGGTGCGCGGGTTGATCTGTTTGGTGCCGTGCCAGTCACCCAGAGCCAGGTAATCCAGCCGACTGGCTTCGGCACGGTCTGCAGCGATGGGATTGGTGGCATCAATATCATCCGATAACAGGCCCTGAACGCTGCCATGGGCCAGACCGACCCTGATCAGGCCTTGGGCGGAATCGTAACCGCTGAACGCGTCAGTCAGGTCACCGTAGGTGTGGCGCTGCATTAAGGGTGCACAGAGTATGGCCAGACCCTGCGGTTGCAGGTTGATCAGGGTCGGCTCAAGGGCAAGGTGCACGTTGTCAGGCACAGCGCCCAATCGCAGAGCGCGCGTCCACACGCTCTCTGCCAGCGCCGCGTCGTGATTGCCGGGCAGCATTACCCAAGGGCCGGCAAAGCCTTGAGTGGCGTTGAATACCCGGCGAATGGTGCGGTCCGAGACGGTTTGTGCATCAAACACATCGCCTGCCACCAGCACCGCATCACAGTGATGCTCTTTGGCGAGCTGTGCGAGCTTTTCGATGGCCTGGAATCGCGCCTCCACCAGGGCGGCGCCGTCTTCGGTGTCAAAGCGGCTGTATGATCGCCCCATTTGCCAGTCGGCAGTGTGCAAAAACCTTGGCATTTTACCTTCCCTAGACAGACTTGAATTTTGTGCCGTTCAGGTGCCATTCATCAGCGCTATTAATAACACCATCAGGAGCACTATACCGAAAGAGCGTTCAGCCGGCTTTGGGCTGCTTGCAATCTCTTGAAAATCGGTTGCGCGACCACAAACAATGCTGCTCTGCTACGGCATCAGGGCCCGGGCTGTAAAATAAGGTAGTATAGGCCCAGATGTGCCGGCCAAACCGATTTACCGGCCAGACAAACCAGGCAAACGAACGCTTTATGAAGATACCAAAACGATTACAGCCCCTTGTCGACGACGGCATGGTGGACGAAGTGTTGTACCAGTTGATGAGCGGTAAGGAAGCACAGGTATACGTTGTGCGCTGCGGCGACAATGTGCGTTGCGCCAAGATCTACAAAGAGGCACAGAAACGCAGTTTTAAGCAGGCCGTGCAGTACCAGGAAGGCCGCAAGGTGCGTAACAGCCGTAACGCCCGCGCCATGGGCAAGAAAACCCGCCATGGCCAGAAAGAGCAGGAAGAAGCCTGGCTGAATGCCGAGGTAGACGCCCTCTACCGGCTGGCAGACGCCGGTGTACGCGTACCACAGCCCTATGGCTTTGTAGATGGCGTACTGCTGATGGAAATGATTGCCGATGAAGACGGTGGGGCCGCCCCAAGGCTGGACGATGTCACGCTGGCACCCGAGCAGGCACGGAGTTACTACGCCAAGGTAATCTCAGACGTGGTGCGCATGCTCAGCGCCGGTTTGATCCACGGCGATCTTTCGGAATTCAACGTTCTGGTCGACCCCACTGGCCCGGTCATTATTGACCTGCCCCAGGCCGTCAACGCTGCCGGCAACAACAGCGCAGAGCGAATGTTGGAGCGAGACGTAGACAATATGCGCCGCTATTTTGGCCGTTTTGCCCCGGAACTGCTGAACACCGATTATGGCAAGGAGATCTGGTCGTTGTACGAATCAGGCGACCTGTACCCCGACAGAAAGCTGACCGGATGCTTTGAGCACAACACCGAAAGCGCCAACGTAGACGAGCTGATGGAAGTGATTGAAGCAGCCAAAGAAGAGGAATGGGAGCGCAAGGAACGCCAGAGGGATGCCGAAGAAGGCGACGACTGATCCCCTGGCCACGATTTGCCTGCAAACTTTTATCGCTACATACGCTCAAAGGTTTGCAGGCAAATATCCACGGTCAATGACAAAGTCTCCAGGGCCGCTGCCCGCGCCCTGCCCTCCGGGCTGGCACGATAGAGATGCGGGGTCATCGCCAGCAAATCGGCAATCGATTCAGCGCTATCCAGATGCAGGGAAAACCGGACATCTTCCGTGCCGGCGCGACGAAACCCCTCCGGCGTCTGGCTGACCTTTTTCGATTCTGCTCTGACTTCCGGATAGATAACCTGCCGCAACTCCCGAAGATGATCCTGCCCTGCGTCCACCTGCAGTAATCTACCGCCCGGGCGAAGCACACGGGCAAACTCCGGGTACACGGGAAAACCAAAAAGACACAACACCCGATCCAGAGACGCGGGCAGCACCGGCAGGTTGGCATTGCTGCCCACCACCCAGCTCGGCC
Source organism: Marinobacter sp. (assembly GCF_014859525.1). Classification (GTDB taxonomy): domain Bacteria; phylum Pseudomonadota; class Gammaproteobacteria; order Pseudomonadales; family Oleiphilaceae; genus Marinobacter. Next base: position 842 of record NZ_JACUUB010000093.1, on the reverse strand, counting down.
GCGAATCCTGCCGCGCAGCCGCCAACACCGCCCACTTCGAGATATCCAGGCCAAGAATGGCCAGCGAATGCGACGGTTCCGTTGCCACGGCCAACTGCCGCAAGTAATAGCCTTCACCGCAACCGGCATCCAGACAGCTCATCACATTGCCCGCCGGCACACCCTCCAGTGTGGCCCGAGTCACCGCATCCGCAATCGGCTGGTAAAATCCGGCCTCCAGAAACCGCCGCCGCGCCGCCACCATCACCTTGCTGTCACCCGGGTCCAGCGAACGCTTCTTCTGCACCGGCAACAAGTGCACATAACCCTGACGGGCCACATCAAAGTTGTGGCCGCTGGCGCATTGCCACGAACCCGACTCCCGCTGCAAGGCAGCGCCATCCAGAGGGCAGGCTAAGGCGTTAAAGGCTGTGATGGTCATTCAATATCCTGTTATCCGGCTCATCCACCGCAGATTATACATGCTCGGGTCAGACCCAAAGACATTTCACCCGATCAAATGTACTGGGGTCAGACCCCGGTACATTTTGTTACATTGGAGATTGGCGCTGGCAGAAGGGTGGGGTCAGACCCCGAGGGGTCTGACCCCTTTGTAGCCTGCGAATTTGGACCCCGAGGGTAAGACCCCCTTGTAGCCTTCGGATTGGGGCGTCCAAAGGGCGGGGCTATGCAGACTGCGAATATGGAGTATTGCTGATAAACTATGGCGCCTGCTCTTTCGTGGGCTTTGCGTCTTTGCTGTTTACAGGTATTCCCTATGTCTTCTGCTCCATCGCCGATTCCTTCTGCCGCTGATTCCGGCCTGTCGCGCCGCTTTTGCGTGGCGCCCATGATGGATTGGA
>NZ_JACUUB010000092.1 GCF_014859525.1 Marinobacter sp. | reverse complement strand
CTTCCCGCGACACTCAGAAACACCGTTACCTGAAACTTCAACTGCAGCGGGTCCGGCCCCGGCGGCAGTGCCAGCACCTCTACCCGCTTGACTCTGGGTTCAAACTTCTCGATACACTGACGGATGGAGCCCCGGATCTGGATACTCAGGTCGTGAGTACCCAGGGTGGCGTCGTTGAAATCCAGCAATCCCAGGTCTGGTACGCTGGCGCTGTTGCCCGGATGGGCATTCAGCAGGCGTACCAGGTGGCGTTTGATGGATTCCACCACATGGGTGACTTCGCCCATGCTTTGCCCCGCCGGGGCGGCGGCCTGTTCCAGTCTTTCAAACAGGCTGCCGGTATTACGAACGCCGTCAGTGCCGGTGTCGCCAAACACCGATTAATCCTTGTCCAGGCGGCCGACCAGCGAGAGTTCGAAGTTGGCACCCATGTACTTGAAGTGCGGGCGCACGGCCAGGGAGACCTGGTACCAGCCTGGATCGCCTTCTACTTCCGACACTTCTACCTTGGCGGCACGCAACGGGCGGCGGCTGCGAACTTCGGCCGGCGGGTTTTCCTGGTCGGCCACGTACTGGCGAATCCAGGTGTTCAGTTCCCGCTCCAGATCCTGGCGTTCTTTCCAGGAACCAATCTGCTCGCGCTGCAGCACTTTGATGTAGTGGGCCAGGCGGTTCACGATCATCATGTACGGCAATTGGGTGCCCAACTTGTAGTTGGTTTCCGCTTCTTTGCCTTCCTTGGTGTTCGGGAACTGTTTGGGCTTCTGCACCGAGTTGGCGGAGAAGAACGCGGCGTTGTCGCTGCCTTTGCGCATGGTCAGGGCGATGAAGCCCTCTTCCGCCAGTTCGTATTCGCGACGGTCGGTGATCAGCACTTCGGTCGGAATTTTGGCTTCCAGCTGGCCGAAGGATTCAAAGGTGTGCACCGGCAGGTCTTCTACCGCACCACCGCTCTGGGGGCCGATGATGTTCGGGCACCAGCGGTACTTGGCAAAGCTGTCGGTCAGTCGGGTGGCCAGCAGGTAGGCCGTGTTGCCCCACAGGTAATGCTCGTGGTCGCCAGACACTTCTTCTTTGTAGTTGAAGCTGCGCACCGGGTTTTCGGTCGGGTCATAAGGCACACGCAGCAGGAAGCGCGGTGCCGCCAGCCCCAGATAACGGGCATCTTCGGATTCCCGCAGGGAGCGCCACTTGGCGTACTTCGGGCCTTCGAAAACAGCACTCAATTCCTTGATGGCCGGCAATTCCTGATAGCTGTCTACGCCAAAAAACGATGGTGCAACGGAAGACAGGAACGGCGCGTGAGACATGGCACCAACTGACGACACGTACTGCAACAGCTTCATGTCTGGCGTCGAAGGACTGAACGCATAATTACCCAGGATGGCACCTACCGGCTCACCGCCGAACTGGCCGTATTCCGCCGCGTAGATGTGCTTGTAGAAACCGGTTTGGGTGACATCCGGCGCAAACTCGAAGTCTTCAAGCAATTCCTGCTTGGTGGCATGCAGGATGTCGACTTTGATGTTCTCGCGGAACTCGGTGCGGTCTACCATCAATTTCAGGCCGCGCCAGGACGATTCCAGCTCCTGCAGCTTAGGGGCGTGCAGGATTTCATCCATCTGGGCGCTGATTTTGCGATCCAGCTCGACCACCATCTGGTCGACCAGCGCCTTGTTGACTGGCTGACCTTTTTCCTCGCTTTTTAACAGGTTAGCGATAAAGGTAGCGACGCCCTTGCGGGCAACATCATAACCTTCGTCGGCCGGTGCCATACGGCTGTTGGCCATGACCTGGTCCAGCAAGGACCCTTCTGCTACGGATTCGGAGGCAGCAGATTGCTGCACAGCAGTATCAGACATACCACATCCCTTCAGTACGTGATTGATAATCGGTGTTGGTTACCGCATTCGACGGTAACGCTGGTTACTCGCCGCTTTCGGTGGCCAGATCAAGTTCCGCCAGCAGCTTTTCCCGGGCGCCTTCGTTGTCCAGCAGCTCCTGCATCTTGCTGCGGAAAGCCGGAACGTTACCCAGCGGACCTTTCAGAGCAACCAACGCTTCGCGCAGCTCGATCAGCTTTTTCAGCTCGGGTACCTGTCGGGCAATGCTGTCCGGAGAAAAGTCGTCCAAACCCTGAAATTCCAGATTGACCGGCAGGTCATCGGCATTTTCTTCGAGCTTGTTGGAAACGGAGGTAGACAGCGTCAGTCCAGCTTCCTTCATGACAGAACGGAAGTTGTTCTTGTCAACGGAAATGGCTTTGCGTTCTTCAATGGGGGTTTCTTCAGCATGACCCTTGAAATCGCCAACCACAAACATCTTCAACGGCAGCTCGGTTTCAGCCTGCTGATCGCCGGTGGCGGGGACATACTTGATATTGATGCGCTCTTTCGGCGCGACGGAACCGTCTTTCGCAGACATGGCGTGCTCCCTGTGCAATTCATTTGCAGTGTAATTCGGTCCTTGGTGCCTACCGTCCTGGCAGACAACGAGCGAGACTGTACACATCTGACCTGGCATTCTCAAGCCAAAACTGGCCAGCAATAAGCCAAACTGTGCGGTCGGGCAAACTTTTGCCAGATTGCCCGGATGCCCGCCGTGATGCGCATTCGGTCAATGACGGTTGTCGCTGCCATCGCTATACTCGCCACATCCTTAAAGGAAACAACCACGCAGACCAAGGAGCCAAACCATGAGTGACCTGAAAACCAAATTCGATGACGCGGTGAACTACATTCAGACTGCCGAAGGCGACTTCAAGCCATCCAATGAGATGAAGCTAGAGTTCTACGCCCTCTACAAACAGGCAACCGCGGGTGATGTCTCCGGTAAACGTCCGGGCATGATGGATTTTGTGGGCCGCGCCAAGTACGACGCCTGGGAAAAGTATAAAGGCACCTCCAGCGACGAGGCCATGCAACAGTATATCGACAAGCTGGAATCGTTGAAGTAATACCTGAACAGCGCCTGCCGGCCCTGCCGGCGGGCTGTTACCCGCTACAGTCATTCCCGTCGGTTTATTTTTGCGCCCGTCAAACGTTTGTCATATGATGCGGCCAACATAAGAACAACAAGCCTTCAGAAGAGTACACGCCATGACTATTTCCGACGCTCTCGAGCAGTCGCGACCTGGTATTGTGACCGACGTTAAAGCCGCGTTTCAGAAACGACAACTAAACCAGCGGGCGGAACAAACCTACCTTCACTGGATCAGCCGTTTTGTGCTTTTTCACGAGTTCAAAGACCCGGACAACCTGGTACCGGAAGACCAGAGGCTGTTTCTTGACTATCTGGGCAAGAAGATCCAGGTATCAAGGGCGAAGCTTAATCAGGCAAGCCTGGCACTGACGTTCTTTTATGAAGATGTACTGGGCATTCCGAGCGCTCAGGACACCGTCGCAGCGTAGTGTATACCCGTGATGAGTACGGTCTTCCAACCCTCCGGCGTTTTCACCGACACCTCATCATCCAGGTGCTTGCCAACCAACGCCCGCGCAAGCGGCGCGTTAATGCTCAGATAACCCTTACCAAGATCGAATTCATCCGCACCCACTAGCCGATATCTCTGCTCATCACCCGCCTCATCTTCCACCGTCACCCAAGCCCCGAAGTACACCCGACTCTGGTCTTCCGGCAAACGATCAACCACAGTCAGCTCATCGAGGCGCTTACTGAGAAAACGCACCCGCCGATCAATCTCCCGCAGCTGTTTTTTGCCATAAATATATTCGGCATTTTCCGATCGATCGCCCTGCGCAGCGGCTTCCCGAACGGCCTGAGTTACTTCTGGCCGTTTGATTTTCCACAGATACTGCAACTCATCCCGCAACGCCCGTTCACCGTCGGGGGTAATGTAGCGCACGCGGGCACCAGCTGAACCTGAGGCATTAGTCATCGGGTTGTTCCAGGTTTATCAAAAAATTCAGAGCAAAAAAAACCCCGCGGGTAACGGGGTATAAGGCTAGCGCTGTGCTGGAGGAAGAAGCAAGCAACTTTGTACTTGCTTCAACATCTACAATACCCATTCTCCACACTGAGTATTACCCGGCGGTGGCCTGGGAATTACCTTTTGGCAAGGCAACTTTCGAAGGCCGGTCTGGTCAAAATTAGGTTGTACACTCTAGTAGCCGGGGATAGCTTACAGAGCAATGGTGATAATTTTATTCCTGACGGAGACACACATGAACACCAAAAAACTGCTCAACCTGGCCCTTGAAGGTGTCGACAACCTTGGCTTCCGACTGGATAGCCTGGGAATTACCAGCAAGCTCAACCGCCATAACATTGCGGCTTTCGTGATGGCGGAACAAAAACACCTGGAGGGAGAGTGGGACAGCATTCAGGCCAAGGTTGACCGTCGCCGCTCTCAGTTCGAGCGGATCGCAGGCCAGGTCGAGGCCCGTGCAGATGTCATGTTCAGCCCGATCGTCAGCAGAGTCAATCGGCTTCGCACTGGCCAGTAAGCCTCAGGCGCTGCTGGTTTCGACCGCCCCACGTCGATCACCCGGCACATCGTCGGTAAGATCCGACTGAGCTGTTTTGATCCGTTTGCGAGTGCCGGTAAAAGCCGGCATTCGCACGGTCACGGTCAATCCGGGGGAACTTTCTCCCGCACGGGTATCGCTCAACAAAATCTCGCCCTGATGAATTTCCGCAACGGCACTGACCAGGCTCAGCCCGAGGCCGTTACCCGGCAATGAGCGGCTCTTGCCCACCCGATAGAATCGCTGGAACACCTGGCCCTTCTCGTCGTCCGGAATACCGATACCGGAATCCTGAACCTCAAACACAGCGCCAGCGTCCTCTCGCCGCACAACCACCTGAATCGCGCCCTGTTCCGGGGTGTACTTGATGGCGTTATCAATCAGGTTACTGACCATCTGAAATAACAGGTCTCGATCCCCCTCAATCATCACACCCTGCTCCAGGGCCTGGGAGAATGCCTGCTCTTTATCTTCTGCCAGTGCCTCGTAGAGCTCACAGGCATCGCTGACTAACTCATCCAGCGAGATCACCTTCATATCAGCCGAGTTACCCCGGGTCTCCAGGCGAGCAATCCGCAGCAAGGCATTGAATGTAGCCAGCAGCTGATCGGCTTCAGAGACTGCCCGGCCCACCTGATCACGGGCCTCGTCGTTATCCACCGCAATAAGTGTGCTTTCCAGCTGGTTGCGCAACCGGGTCAAAGGGGTGCGTAAATCGTGGGCGATGCTGTCTGATACGTGCCGGATACCTTCCATCAGGTAGACAATTCGGTCCAGCATCTGGTTGAGGTTTTCTGCCAGTTGATCGAAGTCATCATCGGTACCCCGATTCGGAATACGCAACGACAAGTGACCATTCATAATCCGTCGCGACGTGTTGTTGATGACTTCTATGCGGCGCGTGGTGCCACGGCTCATCAAAAAGCCGCCCAACAAGGCCAGCGCCAGCGTTATGCCCATGCCCCAGTTGATAGCAGTTTCGATCACCCGCTTGAGATTGGTGAGTTCTTCCACATCCCGCCCCACCAGCAATTTTAGCCCCCCCTGTACTTCAAAAATACGGGCACGCGCCAGCCGCTCAGGGCCTTGCCATCCAACGGACGAGTTCAGGGTAAAATTAATCCAGCCCGTGTCTGACGTGCGGCTGCCTTCGGGCCAGGTTTCAATATTGCCGGCCAACTTGAGAAAGTCGTCGGTAGTCAGTAAATAGATGGATTTGGCGTTGGGGTCCCGGGCAACTCGCTCGCGGATAATGGTGATCAATCCGTTAACGCCCCGCCCCCGGTATTGCTCTGCCAGCCCGGCAATTTCTGCCTCGATGGTTTCATCGGTCTGGGCAGTCATAAACCCTGCGGTGCGCCAGTAGATGAACGCCAACAACAGAAACACCGAAGTGGCAAACACCACCATATACAGCAGGGCCAGCTGAAAAGAGGATGTTCTGAGCTGACTAAGCAGTTTCACGTAGCATGTATCCCGCACCCCGCACGGTCTGCAGCAAAGGTGTATCGAATTCCTTGTCGATTTTGGCACGCAGACGGCTGATGTGCACATCAATGACGTTGGTCTGAGGATCGAAGTGATAATCCCAGACTTTTTCCAATAGCATAGTCCGGGTAACCACCTGACCAGCGTTGCGCATCAGGTACTCCAGCAGCCGAAACTCCCGCGGCTGGACGTCGATATTCTGACCCGCGCGCTTGACCGTCCGGGCCAGCAGATCCATTTCCAGATCCGCTACCTTCAACACCGTCTCGGTTTCCGCCGCCTGGCGGTTACGACGAATCAGCGACTCGATTCGGGCCAGCAATTCGGTAAATGAAAATGGCTTGGTAAGATAATCATCACCACCACCGCGTAAGCCCTCAACCCGGTCATCCACATCGCCCAGGGCGCTGAGAATCAGAATCGGGGTCTGGTTACCGGTCGCGCGTACGGTTTTGATAATGGACAAACCATCCATGCCCGGCAACATACGATCCACAATCATGATGTCGTATTCTTCGCTGGCCGCCATCATCATGCCTTCCTTGCCATCGGCCGCATGGTCCACCACGAAATCGGACTCTCTCAGCCCCTTCAGCAGATAATTTGCCACGTCCCGGTCGTCTTCGATTACCAGTGCTTTCACCGGCGGTCCTCCTGATAGCGGATTACATTAACGCCTAGGGTACGAAGAACTCTGAAACCGGGCCAGTTACCATCTTGTAAGAGGGTGTCGCCAATGACGACGGTCAACACTTGGCCGGGAACCAGGACAGGGAGTCCTCCGTTAACGCTGATGGGCGATATTCTGCACTGGCCCATCCCTGATAACCCAGCCGGTCGAGCGCGTCGAAAACATTCGAAAAGTTAATCTCGCCCGTGCCCGGTTCATGCCGCCCCGGATTATCCGCAAACTGAATGTGGCCAATCCAAGGCAGCAGGCATTCGATGGAGCGGATCAAGTCCCCCTCCATAACTTGCATATGATAGACATCGTACTGCAGTCGCACATTATCGGCATTGACGGCTTCGATCAACGCCATCACCTTACCGGTGGTGTCCAGCATAAAGCCCGGCATATCGACACGAGAATTGATGGCCTCCAGGCACAGTGTCAGGCCGGCTTCAGCAAAACGCTCCGCAGCGTACTGCACGTTCGCCACCAGCGTCGTCCAGGCCACATCCTCCTCCAGCCACGCAGGTTTCACGCCAGACAGACAGTTCAGCTGTGTATTACCCAGCACCCGAGCATACGCAATACCCTGATCCACCCCAGCCCGGAACTCCTCAACCCGATCAGGCAGACAGGCAATCCCACGCTCCCCCGCCTGCCAGTCACCCGGCGGCAGATTGAACAACACCTGGGTAAGGCTGTTAACCTCAAGTTCAGCAGCAAGTTGCTCTGCTGGCCAGTCATAAGGAAACAAATACTCCACCGCCGTGAACCCCGCCGCCCGAGCCCGGGCAAAACGTGCCAAGAACGGCACTTCCGTAAACAGCATCGACAAATTCGCTGCAAAACGCGGCATTACTCTTCTCCCGACGCCTTCGGAGCCCGGCCCACAGACCCCAGTAACGTACTGTTAATGTGCTCCAGCTCCAGCAACAGACCGCTGTGATCGACATCGCTGTGGCCATTCGCCACCAGTGACAAATATTCATTATGCACCTGCTGCGCCAGCGGCAGCGTCAAACCCTCGGCCCGGGCCTCATCCAGAATCATCCGCAGATCCTTCAACTGAATCCGCGCCGGCGCGCCCGGCGCAAAATCCCGGTCAATCATCCGCTGACCGTGCAACTCCAGAATCCGGCTGCCGGCAAATCCCCCCATCAGTGCCTCCCTCACCGCCGCCGGATCTGCCCCGCCTTTAGCTGCCAGCAGCAATGCCTCAGACACCGCGCCAATGGTAATCCCCACAATCGCCTGATTCGCCAGCTTGGCCAACTGCCCGGCCCCCACCGGCCCGATGCGGGTGCATTTACCCAGCACGTCAAACACCGGTCGAGCCCGCGCTACGTCGTCTTCCGAGCCACCGGCCATAATACTCAACCGAGCCTCCGCCGCTCCCAGGGTGCCACCCGACACCGGGGCATCGACATAGCCCGCCCCTTGCGCCACTGCCAGCTGCGCGTGACGCCGCGCCAGCGACGGCTGCACCGAACTCATGTCAATCACCAGCGCACCCGCTTTAAGAGCGGCCAAGGCGCCCTGAGCCACCATCACGTCCTCCACCACCGCGCCGTTTTCCAGCATGGTGATCACCATATCGGCCTCAGCCACTGCTTCGGCCGGCGAACCGGCAATGGTTACCTGCCCGGCAAACGGTTCACACTTGCTCGCCGTCCGGTTCCACAGAGTCATGGGGTAACCTGCGTTCAGCAGGTTTCGGGTCATCGGCGCGCCCATCAGGCCAATGCCCAGAAACGCGATGTGAGGAAGT
>NZ_JACUUB010000020.1 GCF_014859525.1 Marinobacter sp. | reverse complement strand
TCGTCGGCAGGACCGGATCGATCTGGAGTCGGGCCTGGACCCGAGTACCTCGCCGGGCTATGGCGTGTTCAACCTGTCCGGTACCCATCCACTGATGACCAACCTGAGCGTCACCTGGGCGGTCGATAACGTGTTCGACAAGACCTGGGCTTACCACGTCAGCAAGGACAACCTCGCCGACAGCGGCGTGTTCCGGGTCAACGAGCCCGGCCGCACCGTTCGTGCGGCCCTGACCGCGCGCTGGTAATTCGTGTTTATGGCGGTTGCCCGCTTCTCATAGCTGGCGGGTGACATTATGCCCCGGGCCGATGCGGAATCTGCCCGGGGCTTTTTTGTGGAACAGGCAGGTCACTCGGAAGGGCCGGCGAATGTGGCTAGAATGGGGCAGTTAAAACGCATTAAAGCCATCAGACAGACAGGTTTGTTATGACGCATCGGCCCGGTTGGGTGTTTTACTGTTCGTTTATTTTACTGGCATTGTTTGTGGTGGCTGGCGGGTTGATGCCCGAGCAGCTGTCGTCCTATGCCCACCAAGCCCTTGAATTCACCACTCTGCATTTTGGTTGGCTGTACCTGTTCGCCACCTCCGGCTTTCTGGTGTTCTGTATCGCCGTGGCGGCGGGCAACTACGGCAAGATTCGCCTGGGCGCTGACGGCGAGGCACCGGAATTCTCCTACCTGACCTGGCTGGGCATGATCTTTTCGGCGGGCATGGGCGTTGGCCTGGTGTTCTGGGCCGTGGCGGAGCCGATGAGTCATTTTGTGGCGCCGCCGTTTGATTCGGCCGATCCCCGCAGCCCGCAGGCAGCCAGCATGGCCATGCGCTATTCGCTGTTTCACTGGGGTTTTCACCAGTGGGCCAACTTTGCCGTGGTGGGCCTGGCCATTGCCTATGTGCGCTTTCGCCTGCAGCGCCCCGGCCTGATCAGTGAAGCCTTCCGGTCAACCATCGGTGACAAGGTGGACTCGGGCATCGGTCACTCCATCAACATCCTGGCGGTGGTATCCACCGTGTTTGGGGTGGCAACCACCCTTGGCCTGGGGGTCATCCAGATCAACAGTGGCCTGGGTGCGGTAGCAGGCATGGCCTTCGGCGTCAGCCAGCAGCTGTTCATCCTGGCGGGTGTGGCGGCGGTGTTCCTGCTGTGCTCGCTGGCGCCGCTGGAAAGCGGCATTCGCTACATCAGTGACGCCAACATGTTGCTGGCAGCCGGCTTGTTGGTGTTTGTATTTTTCTTTGGCCCCACCGATTTCATTACCGCCGCCATGACCAACGCCATCGGCGATTATTTTTCCAATATGGTGGGCATGAGTCTGGTGATGACGCCCTATACCGGTGACGACTGGGTGGAGCGCTGGACCATTTTTTACTGGGCCTGGGGGCTGTCCTGGGCGCCGTTTGTCGGCAGCTTTATTGCCCGTATCTCACGCGGCCGCACCATCCGGGAGTTTGTGTTCGGGGTGATTGGCATGCCGGTGTTGTTGAGTATTGTCTGGTTTTCTACCTTTGGCGGCTCGGCGTTGTATTTCGAGTTGTTTGAAGGCGCGGCCCTGGGGGATGCGGTAATCACCGAGATGAGCTCGGCGCTGTTCGCGACCCTGGAGTACCTGCCGGGCACCACCATCATTGGCGGCTTGATGCTGGTGCTGATTGTGCTGTTCGTGATCACCTCCGCCAACTCGGCCACCTTTGTGCTGGGCATGTTTACCAGCAAGGGTGTGCTGAACCCCAAGCGTTGGTCGCGGGTGACCTGGGGCGTGGTGCAGGTGTCGGTTGCCGGCGTGTTGCTGCTCAGCGGCGGTTTGCAGGCTCTGCAAACCATTTCGATACTGGCAGCCTTCCCGTTCATGGTGTTGATGATCTTCATGGCGGTGGCATTGCTGAAGTCATTGCGGAACGAGCAGCGTCAGATTGAGTTGCATGAGGCCATGACCCGGGAACGGCTGCTACGCTTATTAGCGGAGAACGATCATCTGGGGGATGAGGGGTTCGGGAGCCCGGATGATCAGGCCACGGACGAGGCGTCAGCAGGCGAGCCGCTACCAGGGCCGGAAAAGGGTGGTCAGTCCTGACCAAAAGGGCGCGCCTGGATGCTATAGTGTGGTTATCAGCAAATACCTTAAAGGAATAAGCGGATGGTCAGGCGGGTACGGTTGGGTTGGTGTCTGGTGCTCTGGTTACTGCTCCCGGCCTTGGGTCAGTCCGATGAGCTGATGGTCTCCGAAGTGGTTCGGGCGTCTTTAGCCGAAGTTGTCCATCTGGACGGGCTGATTGAGGCGGTTCAGCAGAGCACGGTGTCGGCGCAGACCACCGGCACGGTCATGGAATTGCCGTTTGATGTGGACGATTCGGTGACGGCGGGTGATCTTATTGTTCGCCTGGAAGACAGCGAGCAGCAGTCAAGGCTCAGACAGGCCGAGGCTGGTCTTGCGGAGGCCCGCTCGGGCCTGCAGGATGCCCGGCAACAGTACACCCGCATCGAGAGCATTCACGAGCGTGGACTGGTATCCCGGCAGGAATTTGATCAGGCCAGAAACACGCTCAGTGCCGCCAACGCCAGAGTGGCGCGGGCCGAGGCCACGGTGGCCGAAGCCCAGAAGCAACTGGACTACACCCGCATTATGGCCCCTTACGGCGGCATCCTGACCGAGCGCCATGTCGAGTTGGGTGAGTCGGTGACTCCCGGCCAGCCGCTGCTGAGTGGCCTTTCGCTGGAGCAGCTGCGGGTGGTGGTGGATCTGCCCCAGCAATATGCCGGTCTGGCCCGGAGTGAGCGCCAGGCCACGGTTACCCTGGCCGATGGCCGGGTCCTGGCAACCGGTGAGCTGACCTTCTATCCCTACGCCAATCCGGACACCCACACCTTCCGTGTGCGACTGCGCCTGAACGACCCCAATGGCAGCCTGTTCCCGGGCATGCTGGTGAAGGTGGGGGTGCCAGTCGCCAGCCGTGACGCACTGTGGGTGCCCGAATCCGCGTTGATACAGCGCAGCGAACTGAGAGCGGTGTTTGTGTTGGATGCGCAGGACCAGCCGCGCTTGCGACAGGTGCGGGTGGGCAGTCGCGATGATGACCGCCTGGAAATTCTGGCGGGACTGTCGGCGGGTGAGCGGGTAGTCGCTAACCCCTCGGTTCTGGTCGGCAGCGAACGCCTGAATCTGCCCCGTCGTTCCATGGCCGAAGGGGAGTCGTTGCCGTGACCGGTCAATTGCCTCCGGTTGGCCCGTCCGGCGCCATCGCCCGGGTGTTCCAGAACAACCATCTGACCCCGTTGCTGGCGATTCTGGCGATCATTCTCGGTGTTCTGTCAGTGGTGGTGACACCCAAGGAAGAAGAACCGCAGATTGACGTCACCATGGCCGACATCATGGTTGCCCTGCCCGGCGCCAGTGCCCTGGAAGTGGAAAGCGCCATCGCCACACCGGCGGAACAGGTGATGAGTGAAATCAAGGGCGTGGAACATGTCTATTCCGTGTCTCGCCAGGGTCAGGCGGTGATTACCGTGCAGTTTGAAGTGGGCATTGCCCGCCAGGAAGCGCTGGTGCGGCTGTACAACCAGGTGTATTCGAACCAGGACTGGCTGCCGCACAATCTGGGCGCCTCCCAGCCGGTGATCAAACCCCGGGGCATCGACGATGTGCCGGTGATGACGCTCACGCTTTATGACCCCAGCGGCACCCACAGCGGCGAGGAGCTGACCCGGCTGGCCCACATGCTGGAGGTAGCGCTGAAGCGGGTGCCCGGTACCCGGGATATTTACACGGTGGGCGGAGTACCGGACCGGGTGGACATCATCTTCAACCCGGCCCTGCTGGCGGGTTTCGGCCTGACTACAGCCGATATCGAAAGCGCCCTGCAGTCCGCCAACGCCTCCAGTCAGGAGGCCCGGATCATCCGGGATAACCTGTCGATACCGGTGCAGGCCGGCACGCTGCTGGAATCGCTGGCCGACGTACAACGCCTGGTGGTGGGCGTGCATCAGGGTGCTGCCGTGCATCTGAATGATGTGGCCGAAGTGCGCCGGGGCGGCACAGTACCGGACCAGAGTGTGCTGGCGGGCTTTGGCCCGGCGCACCCGGAAGGCCGGGCCGGCAAGGCGGGTGACGTCTACCCGGCGGTGACCCTGGCCATTGCCAAGAAACCGGGTGAGAACGCCATCGACATCACCACCGCCATTGAGCAACGGCTGGAGCAGTTGCGTAACCGTGCCCTGCCGGCAGATGTGGAAGTGCTGGTAACCCGGGATTACGGGGTCACCGCCTCCGACAAGGCCCAGAAACTGATTTCAGATCTGATCTCCGCCACCTTGGGGGTGATGTTGCTGGTGCTGGCCTTTATGGGCTGGCGGCAGGCCCTGATTGTGGGTATTTCGGTGTTCATCACCTTGTTGCTCACGCTGGTGTTCTCCTGGGCCTGGGGCTTTACCCTCAACCGCGTATCGCTGTTTGCGCTGATCTTCTCCATCGGGATTCTGGTGGACGATGGCATCGTTATTACCGAGAACATCAATCGCCGCATCCAGAACAGCCGCCGGGCCATCAAGGACATCATTCCGGTGGCGGTGGATGAGGTGGGTACCCCCACCATCATGGCCAGTCTCACCATCATGGCGGCGCTGCTGCCGATGGCCTTTGTGACCGGGCTGATGGGGCCCTACATGAGCCCGATCCCGATCAACGCGTCTGCCGGCATGGTGGTGTCTCAGGTAGTCGCGTTTGTAGTGGCGCCCTGGCTGGCGTTCCGTCTGCTCAAGCACAAGCAAGGCGATGCGCTGGAGCAGAACGGTGCGGCCGGCAGTTCCGCCGATGGCGTCAGCCCGCTGGCGCTGAAACTGTTCAGCACCGTGCTCACGCCGTTTCTCGGAGACCACGTCTGGCGCCGCCGTTTTCTGGCCCTGGCGGTGGTTCTGCTGACGCTCGCGGCGGCCTCGTTGCCGGTGTTTCAGGCGGTCATCCTGAAAATGCTGCCGTTCGACAACAAGTCGGAACTGCAGGTGGTACTCGACATGCCGGAACGCACCCCGATGGAGCAGACCCAGCGGGTGCTGACCGAGATGGGCCATTACCTGGAAACCGTGGACGAAGTCGATAACTGGCAAGCCTATGCCGGCACTGCCTCGCCGATCAATTTCAACGGCCTGGTGCGCCAGTATTATCTGCGCGGCGACCCCTATCAGGGCGATATCCAGGTCAATCTGGCCAGCGCCGAGCAGCGCAGCCGGCCGTCTCACGATATCGCCCAGGCCATGCGCGGCCCGCTGACCGAGATTGCCGACCGCTACGGTGCCAAGGTGAAAATGGTGGAAGTACCGCCGGGACCACCGGTGCTGTCGCCGTTGGTGGCGGAAGTCTATGCCTCCGATGGCTTCCGCCGGGCCGAACTGGCGAACCTGCTTGCCGATGAGATGGCCGGCATCGAAGGACTGGTGGATATCGACACCACCCTGGAAGCCCCGACCCGCCAGTGGCAAGTGGTGGTAGACCGGGCCCGGGCCGCTCGTCTGGGGGTGTCTCAGGCGCAGGTGGTGGCGACCTTGCAGACCACCCTGGGTGGCGTGAACGTCAGTTACCTGCACGACGAACAGGCCAAGTACCCGGTGCCGATTCGGGTCGTGCTTTCCGAAGCCGACAAGGCGCAACCGCCGGCGCTGCTGTCCATCAAGGTGCGCAGCCGCAGCGGTGAACTGGTACCCCTGGCCAGTGTGGCAGAGGTGCGGGAGGCCGACTGGATGGGCGCGATCTACCACAAGAACCTGCTGCCGGTCACCTACGTCACCGCCGATATGGCCGGCGCCATCGATTCACCCCTGTACGGCATGTTCCGCATGGTCAGCCTGCTCAACCAGCGGGAGGGCGCCCCTGAGCAGTTCTTTATCCGCCAGCCGCCCTTACCGGAAAAAGGCACCCTGAAATGGGACGGCGAATGGCAGATTACCTATGAAACCTTCCGGGATATGGGGGCGGCCTACAGTGTCGGGGTGTTTATGATCTTCGTGCTGCTGGTGGCCCAGTTCCGCTCCTATATCGTACCGCTGGTGATCATGGCGCCGATTCCACTGACCCTGATCGGCATCATGCCCGGCCATGCATTGCTGGGTAAGGAGTTCACCGCCACCAGCATGATCGGCATGATTGCGCTGGCCGGAATCATTGTGCGCAACTCCATCCTGCTGGTGGTGTTCATCAAGCAACTGCTGGACGAGGGTATGGCGCTGGAGAAAGCCGTGGTGCTGGCCGGGGCTGTGCGGATCAAGCCGATTGCGCTGACCGCGGTCTCCGCACTGGTGGGTGCCTATTTCATCCTCAGCGATCCGATCTTCAGCGGGCTGGCGATTTCGCTGATTTTTGGCCTGGCGATATCGACCTTGTTCACGGTGATCGTCGTGCCGCTGCTCTACTACACCCTGGCCCGCTGCAAGTGGGTATGACCGGCTAACGGGTTGGCCAGTAACGTTGCATCTCCAGGAACAGGAATGAGGCGCTCCAGGTGATCATCAGAAAACCGGTGAGCGCTTCAACGCCGGTCAGATAACGGAGTTGACCAAAGGCTTCGATATCTCCGTAGCCCAGAGTGGTGAATGTTGTGAACGAGAAGTACACGCAGTCCAGCAGGCTGCCATTGAAATTGCCCACCAGCTGACCCCAGCCCTCAGCGTGGTGCATAAAATAAAAGGCGGTTGCGAAGATCCAGACCTGAAGGGCGTGTGCAGCCAGGCATCCGAGCACCGCGATGATCATCCGAAAATGCGGGCTTCTGCGCATCTTGCTCAGGACGGTGCTCAGCCGGAGCAGAGTTTCGTTGTGGATGACGACCACAATGCATACCAACGCGCAGTTGAGCAGGGTAACGTTCAAGAGCGTGTCGTAGGTGTTCTGCATTGAATCGGGTTCCTTCAGAGCATGCCTGTGAGAATTGGCCGCAGGGCATGAGTAATCCGGACGACCCGGAAAATTGTATAGTAGTTTTGATGCGTTGGCGCGCCCCTGTCACCTTGGACAAGAAACCTGGCTATGTTGAAACGTTTGATACCCTTGATCATTATCGCGGCTGGCATCGCCGGTTTCATGATTCTGAAAGCAACCCGTCCGGAACCCGCAGAGGTAACCGCAACCGAGCGCAGTTGGCGGGTTGAGGTTCAGCCAGTAGAGCCGGCCAGCCGCGTGCCGGTTTTACCCTTGTATGGAGAGGTTGTGGCCCCGGACCAACAGAACATCACCGCGACCCTGGCCGGACGGATTGCAGAACGCCCGGCGGCAGAAGGTGCCCGGGTCGCGCGGGGCGACCTGTTGCTGGCGCTGGACGCTGCCGATATCGAGCCGGTGCTGGCACAGGCACAGTCCCAGGTTGACGATCTGCAGGCGCAGATCCGTTCCGAGCAGGTGCGTCACCGCAATGATCAGAAGGCCTTGGCCAGTGAGCGAGCCATCGCCGACAACGCCAACCGGCAGTTTGAACGTATCGAGTCTCTGGTAGCGCGCAATCTGGCGTCCCGGGAAAATCTGGAAACCGCGACGGATGCCCGCGCCCGCGCGGAATTAACGGTGAGCACCCGCGAGCGTGCCATTGAGGAGCACCCGGCCCGTCTGCAAAGCCTGCAAGCCAGGTTGTCTCAGGCGCAAGCCAATCTGGCTGCGACCGAAAGAGACAGTGCCCGGGCTCGGGTACTGGCGCCCTTTGACGGTGTTGTGACCCAGGTTCAGGTGGCCGTGGGTGATCAGGTGTCGCGCAATCAGGCATTGCTGTCGCTGTACCCGGTGACGGGGCTGGAAGTCCGGGCCCGGGTTCCGCAAGTGTTCCAGGATGAGTTGATGGCCGCGTTGAATCGGGGCGAAATCCTGAGTGCCCATTCCCGGGCCGGCGAGCACCGGTTTGTGCTGAGTCGCTTTGCCGGCCTGTCTGATCCCGCCGGCACCGAGGCGGTGTTGGTGCTGCAGGGTGAGTCGGCAGGTTTGCGGCCTGGCGCTTTGCTGCCTCTGGTGCTGGAACGACCGGCCAGAGATAGGACCGTTGAAATACCTTTCAGTGCCCTGTACGGAGCCGACAGTGTGTATCTGATGACCGATGACCGCCGTATGCGGCGGGTGCAGGTGGAACGGGTCGGTGAGGCCATTGCCAGCAACGGCGAACGTCGGCTGCTCATTGCCGGAGACGACTTGCCCCCGGGTGCTCAGCTGATTATCACCCACCTGCCCAACGCCATGACTGGCTTGAAGGTCGATCTGGCAAGCGATGACGCGGAGCCGTCATCGTGAGGCGCAAAAAGGGCGTGATCGGATTTTTTGTTCACCATCGGGTCGCCGGCAATCTCGTTATGCTGGTGATGATCCTGGGTGGTGTACTGGCGCTGAGCCGGATGAACATCCAGTTTTTCCCCACCTTTGCCCTGGACGTGGTCAGCGTGCGGGTGGTCTGGAGTGGCGCTTCTGCGGAGGACGTTGAACGGGGTATCACCGATCCGCTGGAGCAGCGCCTGCGCAGTATTGATGGCCTGAAACGGATGACCTCCACCTCAGCCCAGAGTATTTCCTCAATCACCCTGGAGTTCCATGAAGGCACCGATCCGATCCAGGCCGTGGACGATGTGCGCCAACAGGTGGATGAGTTCAATAATCTGCCGGCAGATGCCGAAGAACCCCAGGTGTCGAGAATCGAACGCTACGAACCGGTTGCCCGCCTGTTGGTGTATGGCGATGTTGATCGCAGCGAGCTGCGCAACCTGGTGTACCGATTTGAAGACGAGTTGCTGGACCGGGGTATAGATCGCATCGCCATCCGTGGCCTGCCGCAACAACAGGTCAGTATTGATGTGCCGGTGGAGCGCCTGGAAACCCTGGGCCTGTCGCTGGAGCAGATTGCCGACCGGGTAGCGTCACTGTCGCGGGATCTGCCCGCCGGCATGATGGCTCAGCAGGATGCCACCCGGGAGCTGCGTTCGATAGAGCAGCGCCGCAGTCCCCAGGCCTTCGAAACCATCCCGGTGCTGAGCAGTGACCGTGTGCGCCTTCAGTTGGGTGACATCGCGGTGATCCGCCAGGAAGCCCGGGACAATCAGACGGTGATGGAAAATCAGGGCTTGCCCGCAGTAGAGATGCAACTGCAGCGTTCGGAGAACGGCAACTCGCTGGCGGCGGCGAAAGTGCTGGAGACCTGGCTGGAAGAGACCCGCCCGGTGTTGCCGGCGTCCATCAAACTGGAAGTCTATGACGAAACCTGGCAACTGCTGCAGGACCGCATTTCGCTGCTGGTCACCAACGGCCTGGGTGGTCTGGTGCTGGTTATCGGGCTGCTGTATCTGTTCCTGCCGGGTCGGGTTGCGCTGTGGGTGGCCGTTGGAATACCCACCGCCTTCCTGGCGGCACTGGCGGTGCTTTGGCTGATTGGTGGCTCCATCAACATGATTTCGCTGTTTGCGCTGATCATGGCGCTGGGTGTGATTGTGGATGACGCCATTGTGGTGGGGGAAGACGCTGACGCCCATGCCCGCATGGGGGAAGATCCCAGGTACGCCTCGGAGGGTGCAGCGAAACGGATGGTTTGGCCGGTTCTGGCGTCATCCCTGACCACGGTGGCCGCCTTTATGCCCTTGCTGGTGGTGGGGGGTGTGATCGGTAACATCCTGGGCGACATTCCTCTGGTGATGATCTGTGTGTTGATCGCCTCGTTGCTGGAGTGTTTTGTGGTGCTGCCGGCGCATCTGCGGCATGCCTTTGAGCGCAAGACCGAAAAAAACCATGGGTCGGCTCAGGTACCGAAACGGCCAAATCCGGTCACCCGGTGGCGTAACGGTTTTGAGCGGCGCTTTGATGCCTTCCGGGAAGGCCCGTTCCGGCGTCTGTCTTTTTATAGCCTGAAGCACCGGGGCGTCACCGTCGCCACAGCCCTGGCGCTGGCCATTGTCACCGTCGGCCTGCTGGCAGGCGGGCGGCTGGGCTTCAACTTCTTCCCGACCCCGGAGCCGTCGGTGTTCTACGCCAATGCCCAGTTTGTGGCGGGCACCGACAAACGCACGGTGGCAACCTTCATGCGTGACTTGCAGCAGGCCCTGAACGAGACCGAACAGGCTCTGGGTGGCAATCTGATTTTGCATGCCGTTACCACCTATGGGGCCACTCAGGGCGCCGAGGGCAGCTCCCGCAACGATGATGAGTTGGGATCGCTGCTGGTGGAGCTGGTGCCGTCGGATCGTCGCTCCGTCCGTAATCCGGAATTCATTCAGCAGTGGCGCGACCGGCTGCAGCTGCCGGCGGGGCTGGATTCGCTTAACATCAGCGAGCGCCAGGCTGGCCCGCCGGGGCGGGACGTTAACGTCCGGCTGACCGGCGACAGCGCGGAGAACCTGAAGCAGGCCGCCGACGAAGTCGCTCAGGCACTGAGAACCCTGCCCGGCGTTCTGGATGTGGAAGATGACATGCCCTGGGGCCGGGAGCAGCTGATCTATCAGGTCAGCCCCTACGGTGAAGCCCTTGGCCTGACCACGGTCGAGTTGGGTCGCCAGCTGCGAGCGGCTTTCGACGGCCGCATCGCCCAGATCTATCAGGATGGTCGCGATGAAATTGAAGTCCGGGTGCAGTTGCCCGAGGATCAGCGCGAACAATATTCGACCCTGGAACAGATGACCGTCCGGGTGCCGGATGGCCGTTTTGTGCCCTTGGCCCAGGTGATGAACCTGGATCACCGGCAGGGTTTCCAGGCATTACGCCATGCCGATGGCAAACTGGCGGTGGAAGTCACCTCGGCGCTGAACACCCGAATTGCCACCACTGACCGCATAATCGAAAGCCTGCAGGCCGGTGCCTTGCCCGACATCGCCAGTCGCTATGGCGTGCGTTACAGCTTTGAAGGCCGTTCGGCCGATCAGCGCGAAACCATGGACGACATGAAAACCGGTCTGATGATCGGAGTGGTGCTGATGTACGTGGTGCTGGCCTGGGTATTTGCCTCCTGGAGCCTGCCGTTCATCGTCATGGCGATCATTCCGTTTGCCCTGGTGGGCGGTTTGATCGGGCATTGGCTGATGGGCTTGCAGCTGACCATTTTGTCGCTGTTCGGTCTGTTCGGGCTGTCTGGCATCGTGGTCAACAACGCCATCATTCTGGTGTCGTTCTACAATCAGCAGCGCCAGAAAGGGCTGGATATCACCGATGCCCTTAACGAAGCGGTGGTGCAACGGGTCCGGGCGGTTCTGCTGACGTCGCTCACCACCATTGGCGGCTTGTTGCCCCTGATGTTTGAAACGTCACTGCAGGCCCAGTTCCTGATTCCGATGGCGACGTCCATTTCCTTCGGTCTCGCGCTGTCGACCTTCCTGGTGTTACTGGTGATACCGGCCCTGTTGTCGTGGCTCGAGCAGTGGCGAGAGTGGCGGGCCAGGCGCCGGGGCGAAAGTCCGGAACCGTTGCAGAGCTGAACCAGAGAGGGAGCCCGAGGGTGGAAGATAACGTGCTGAAGGTCCGTGGATTACGCAAGAGCTTTGGCGATCGTGACGCCACCGTCCCGGTCTTGGCAGACCTGTCATTCGAGCTGCACTCGGCTGGCTCCCTGGCCCTGATGGGCCGATCTGGCTCGGGCAAATCCACACTGTTGAACATTCTGTGTGGCCTGGAGCAACCGGATGCCGGCGAGCTGACCCTGTTCGGCCAGGATCATCGGCAAATCGACTGGCAACAGCTGCGCCGTGAACGCATCGGCGTGGTGTTTCAGGAAGCCAATCTGATGCCGGCCCTGTCGTTATTGGACAACGTGCGGCTCCGGGCGTCTCTGGCTGGCCAGCCAGAATCTCGCTGTCAGCACTGGCTCGATGTTCTGGACATCGGCGCTCTGGCGCAGCGTTTCCCGGATCAGGTATCTGGCGGTCAGCGCCAGCGCGCTGCTCTGGCGATGGTGTTTGCCATGTCGCCAAGCCTGATTCTGGCGGACGAACCCACAGGAAGTCTGGATCGGGTTACCGCGGATGATGTGGCCGATAGCCTGTTCCGCCTGCAGGCGGAAACCGGATGCGGTTTGATCCTGGCCACCCACGATCCGGAGTTGGCGTCGCGTTGCGAGAAGATCCTCGATCTTGCGCACCAGGCAGCCGATCAGAACACCGGCCAGTCTGGATTATGACGGCCTTTTCTGCCTTGTTGAGCCACTACCGGCGACACCCCTGGCAAGGCATTGCGTTGGCGTTGTTGATGCTGATGGCCACGGCACTGTGGACCGGTATTTATCACCTCACCAGTCAGGCCAGAGCCAGCCTTAGCCAAAGTGAACGTGTGGTCGAGGCCCGGTATCAGGTACAACGGGTCGATGGCGCTGCCTTGAGTGTTGAGGATTTTGTCACCTTGAGGCGCCAGGGCCTTTGCCTGATGCCCTGGCTGGAGGTGTTGCCAGAGGGCGAATCGCGGCGGGTAATCGGGGTCGATCCATTGGCGGCGCTGTGCTTTCAGGGACAGGCCGATGTGGTCAGTTTTGATGGTCAGCCGCTGCGTGGTGATCCGTTTATGGACATTGCCGACGCAGCCGCGCTGCCGGCCCGGCAAGCACAGTTGTTTTTGATCGTTGATCCAGACACCGGAGAGCTTTCTGCTGACTACCGCATAACCGATTTTTCTCTGGCACCGGACACCGGGCAATTGGGCGACAGTTTTCTGCTCAATCTAGACGCTTTGAGTGTGCTGGTGTTGCTGATCACCGGCTTGTTACTGCGCAGTGTGTACCTGTTGTCGCTGTCTCAACGGCGTGACAGTTTTGCTCTGCTGCATCGGTTTGGTGTGTCACCAAGGCGGGTGCGCGGGCATCTGGTGGCAGAACTGGTCGGCCTGGCCGCGCTTACCCTGATGCCGGGCATTCTGCTGGGCCAACTGCTTGCCAACGCCCTGGCCGGTGGCTTTGCCAGCGTGATGGAGGGGTTGTTCGACAGCCGTCAGTTTGTGACGTCTGGCAATTCCTGGCTGATGCCTGCTTTGGTGATGGTCACCTTGTTGTTGCTGGTGTGTGCGGTCGATTGGCTGATCCCTGAAAAACTGCGCAAAGCCTTTGCTGTCGCAAATCGGTCTGGCGGGCTCTCTTTACTGTTGCTCGTGGCAGGGGGCGCAGGCGTATGGCTGGCGGCTAACTTGTTGTTCCTGTTTGGCTCGGTGGCTTTGATGTTGGCCGGCGCTGGCTTGCTGATGCCCTGGTGCTTGTCGGTATTGTCGTCCCGATTGGCGCAGGCCAGCAAGCAGCCCTTCCGACGCTGGTGGTGGGCGGAGTTCGGTGTGTTGTGTCGTCGCCTGGCTTTACCGCTGGTGGCGTTGCAACTGTCGCTGGCCATGGTGCTGGCGGTGCAAGCCCTGGTGACCACGTTTGAAGCCACCTTTGATCACTGGTTGGGGCAGCGGTTGTCGGCCGACTATTACCTGGAAGTGCCCACCGATGCCGACGGCCAGGTGGCTGTGGATTGGCTGGAGCAGAATCTTCCAGAGTCATCCGGTGCCATCTGGCACCGGGTATTGCGTGGGCAAGGGCAGCTCGACGTGAGCGGTCACGAGCAGTCTGTTGATATCTTTGCGGTGGCTCCGGTGGGTGCGCTCGTGTCGGACTGGCGGCTGATCGAGAGCGCCGGGCAACCCTGGCAGCGGCTCGCCGCAGGGCAAGGCGTGATGGTTAATGAGCAACTGGCCTATCGGCACGAGTTGGCTGCCGGTGATTCGGTCCAGTTAACGCTGGCCGGCCAGTCATTGCGCCTGCCGGTGTTGGGCGTTTATCCGGATTATGGCCGCCCGGCGGGCGAGATACTGCTGGCGGCGGATCAGTTACCCGACGACTTTTCGGTGTCGTTTGAAAGTTTTTCGATCTCTCCGGGTGAGGTCGACATTGAGGTGATTACCGAGGCCCTGTCTGCACTTTGGCAGGAGCCCGCGCTCACGTTAAGGGACAATCGTTCGATCCGGGATCTCGCCAATCGGGTATTTGAGCAAACCTTTATGCTGACCCGGGCCATGACCATGCTGACGCTTGTTTTGGCAGCGGTTGCGCTGTTGCTGATGGGGTGGGTGTTTCTGTCGACGCGGCTTTGGTATTTCCGGTTATTGGCCGTGTGGGGCACGGCCCGGACCGGGATCTTTCTGAGCCTGCTGACACTGGCGTTAACCGTCTCGGTGTCGGCGGCGGCACTGGCATTGCCGGTGGGCATTGGATTGACCTGGGTGCTGGTGCAGCGAATTAATCCGCTGGCCTTTGGTTGGTCATTGCCGCTGGATTTGTACCCGGGGTTCTGGCTGGAATTGCTTGGATTGGCTTTGCTGATCGGCCTCTGTATCGGATTGTTGATGCGCCGGCAACTGGGGCGGCCCGCCGTGCGGCCGTCAGTCACCGGCACCATAACGGGAGGCGAGCGATGAGATGCTGGTGGTTGAGTATGGTAGCGATGGTGTGGCTGGTAACCGGTTGTTCCAAACCGGACAGCGAAGCCGGATTTGCCGGGCTGGCGGACAGCAGGGATGGCTCACTGGGGTTTGAACAGCCAGCGCCTGGCGACGTTCTCGTGTTCCCGGAGGATTTTGGTGCGCATCCGGCCCATCGCATTGAATGGTGGTATCTGACCGCCAACCTGGAAACCGAGGCCGGTGATCCGCTGGGACTGCAATGGACACAGTTCCGCCAGGCGCTTGAGCCGCGCTCGACGGACGCTACCCCGCCAGAGCCCTCAGCCTGGCCCATGCAGGCCGCCTGGATGGCGCACGCGGCGGTTAGCCATC
The DNA here is from genome assembly GCF_014859525.1 of Marinobacter sp. Classification (GTDB taxonomy): domain Bacteria; phylum Pseudomonadota; class Gammaproteobacteria; order Pseudomonadales; family Oleiphilaceae; genus Marinobacter. The sequence goes on along the minus strand of NZ_JACUUB010000020.1, from coordinate 26,662 downwards.
AGGGCCAGCACTGGTTTCAGGAACGCCTGGCCCGGGGCGACCTTGGCCAGGCCGGTGCCATCGCGGAGCCGTTCGAGGTTTGGTTGGACCACTGGCGGATGGCGGCAGGTGATCATCCGAACCAATGGCAGCTAACCGTCAGCCAGGGCCAGCCTGGCCAGCAGGGTTATTGGGCCTTTGATCTGGAGCTGAGCGTTAAGGGCCTGCCCGTGGCCCATGGTGACCAGGGTTTCAGCGCCAAATCCGCCAGTGGCGAAGGCTCCATGTACTTCAGTCTGGTTGATATCGAGGTGACGGGCACGGTGACACTGGCGGATAAAGACCTGAACGTGCAGGGCAAGGCCTGGTTTGATCGGGAGTGGAGCAGCCAGTTTCTGAAGGCCGGTCAACAGGGCTGGGACTGGTTTGCCCTGCACCTGGACAGTGGCGATAAACTCATGGCGTTCCGGTTGCGTGAAGAGGGCGGCCATTTCCGCTCCGGTACCTGGATTCCGCGATCAGGCGAACCGCGGGCCTTGTCTTCGGATCAGTTGCAGTTGAAACCGACAGCCGGATCTGGTCCGGTGCCCACACGTTGGCGTCTGCAAGTGCCGGGACAGGATGTTGACATAGAGCTGGTGGCCCCGGAAGGTAACTACACCAACGACGGTTTGTTTCCCTATTGGGAAAGTCCGGTATCGGTATCCGGCAGCCATTCTGGCGCAGGTTATATGGAGCTGACCGGCTACAACAACTAGTGGTTGATTAAGGGTTGCCGAGCACCGGCGGTGTCAGTTGGTTAAACAACACCTGAATGCCTTCGTGCCATTGCTGACGCAACTCATGGAAATAGGCGCTGTTTTCCCCGACTTGCTCGGTAAAGCAGGGCTTGAGGGCATCCCTCTGATAGATGGCGACGTCAATCGGCATCCCGACCGACAGATTGCTTTTCATGGTGGAGTCAAATGAAATCAGGGCGCATTGATAGGCCCGATCCAGCGCTGTTTTGTAGTTAACAACCCGGTCCAGAATCGGCTTGCCGTATTTGGACTCGCCAATCTGAAAGAAAGGCGTTTCTTCGGTGGCTTCGATGAAATTGCCTTCCGGGTAGATGTTGAACAGTCGGGGTTCTTCGCCGTGAATCTGGCCACCCAGAATCAGAGAGCAGCTGAAATCCACGTGGCCCTGCTTGCCGTCCGGGTTATCGCGGCGAATTACTTCGCGCATGGTCTGGCCTACAATCTCTGCGGTCTCGAACATGGAGGTGGTGCTCAGTACGTTGTGCACGTCGGTGCCTGCGCGCCGCTCCAGGAGGCTGATCACACTCTGGCTGGTGGCCAGATTGCCGGCAGAGAGCAGGACCAATTCGCGTTCGCCCGGCTTTTCAAACACATGCATCTTGCGGTAGGTAGAAATCTGGTCAAAGCCGGCATTGGTCCGGGAGTCTGAGGCAAACACCAGGCCGTCCGCCAGTCGCATGGCTACACAATAGGTCACGAAGCTCTCCTGAAAGGCTTTTGATTTCGAGCCTAGTCTAGTCACATCCCCGGCGAAGTGTGAGTGCTTTCTTGTGGCTTTTACCGGCTTTTTGTTACTGGCCACCGGAGGGGTTGGTCACCCAGGCCCGGGTCTCCATGTTTTCCATGCCGCCACCGGCACGAACCCCACGCACCGGGGCTGCATCCCGGTAATCCAGCCCCACCGCCAGTTTAATGTGGCTTTCCGCCACGTTCAGGGTGTTGACGACGTCAAAGGTTTGCCAGTTCTGGCCAATCCAGGCTTCGGCCCAGGCGTGGGTGGCGACGTGAGCATCGTTCGAGGAGTGTATATAACCACTGACATAACGGGCCGGGACGCCAATGTGCCGGCAGCACGCCAGGAACATGTGAGTGTGGTCCTGGCAAACCCCTGCCTTCAGTTTGAACGCCTCACTGGCGGTGTGGGTGACGGTGGTGGCACCGGGCATGAATTCCACGTGCTCACGCAGGTGCTTCATCAGCCGGATCAGCCCGCGCTTGTTGGCGGGATATTGCACTGCCAGTTCCTTCAGGGCCTCATCGGCTTCGGTGAGCGGGGTCTGGCGCAGAAAGACGGCGGGCGGAAAAGGCGAGTCGTCTTTGGTTAGAGGCTTTCCGGTCAGATCAACCATGCCTTCGGCGGTCAGCACGATCTCATTGACCGCCTTGTCGAGGGTCATCACCGTCACCTGGTTGCCAAATCCGTCAACCATCTGGCTAGTCTCGCCGGGGGTCTGCAGATGCCAGTCATGGATGCGCTGCTGGGGTGTGTTGCGGGGCGTCAGCCGGATGTACTGAATGCTGTCGCTGACCGGTGTTTCATAGCTGTAGCGCGTTTCGTGCCGGATATGAAGTCTCATCCCTGCCACCCCATGTAGTCTTTCTGGATCTGGTTGGCGATGAGCTGGATGCGCTCCAGAAAATCCACCAGATAATTGTGAAGTCCACGCTCGGCAATGTAGTCACGGTTGCCGAAACGTATGTTGGCGAACAGGCTGGACGCCAGTCGTCGTGATTCCTGGGCCTCGCCACTCTCAACCTGCTCCAGCAGGCCGGCAATTTCTCCCAGGCAAGCGTGCAGGGAACGCGGAACAGCAGGCTCGAGGATCAGCAGTTCCGCCACGCTCATGGCATCCAGGTTGTGACCGTAGGTGTTCTGGTAAGCTTCAAATGCGGCCAGCGAGTGCAGGACGGCGGTCCACTCGAAAAACACCTGGGTGGCATGATCCTGCTCGGCTTTCATGGCCATGACATGGCGAATATCGAGCACCCGGGCGGTGGTTTCGGCACGCTCGATAAAGGTGCCCAGGCGCAGAAAATGGAAGGCATCGTTTCGCAGCAGAGTGCCGTAAGCCGCCCCGCGGAACAGGTGGGAGCGCTCCCGTACCCAGTCAAACACAGAGCTGGCATTGGATTCGGTCACGCCCCGGTGCTGCAGTTCTCGCATTTCCAGCCAGGCCTGGTTAATGCTTTCCCAGACATCCGACGACAGGTTGCCCCGCACGTGCAGGGCATTGTCCCGGGCGCTCTGAATAATGTTGAACACACTGGTCGGATGCCGACTGTCCAGCAGCAAAAAGTTGATCAGGTTCTGGGGCGTAATCTCGGTATAGTAATCGAAGAAAATCTCCCGGGTTCCAGATACCAGCAGGGGCACGGAAAGCTGTTCGATTCGATCCTCCGGTACGTCGATCAGGGCCATGGTCAGGCTGACATCCAGGAGGCGGGCCTGGCTTTCGGCCCGCTCCAGATAACGGGCCATCCAGAAAAGGCTTGAGGCGGCGCTGCTTAGCATTGGCCATCCTCCAGTACCCAGGTATCTTTGGTGCCGCCGCCCTGGGACGAGTTGACCACCAGCGAGCCTTTTTCGAGGGCAACGCGGGTCAGGCCACCAGGCACCATCTGGATTTTTTTGCCAGACAACACAAAGGGGCGAAGGTCCAGGTGCCGGGGCGCAACGCCTTCGTCGACAAAGGTCGGGCAGGTGGACAGGCTCAGCGTGGGTTGGGCGATGTAGTCCTGAGGCCTTGCCTTGAGCAGGCTGCGGAACAGGTCGAGTTCTTTCTTGCTGGCTTTGGGGCCAATCAGCATGCCGTAACCGCCGGCGCCCTGTGCCTCTTTAACCACCAGCTCCTGCAGATGTTCCAGCACGTACCGGAGATCTTTGGGGTTGCGGCATTGCCAGGTGGGCACGTTTTTCAGGATGGGTTCTTCGTCCAGGTAGAACCGGATCATGTCCGGCACATAGGGATAGATAGATTTGTCGTCGGCCACGCCGTTACCAACGGCATTGGTCAGCACCACGTTGCCGGTCCGATAGGCGGCATAGAGTCCGGCCACGCCCAGCATGGAGTCCGGATTGCCGGCCAGTGGGTCGAGGAAGTCATCATCAATTCGCCGGTATATGACGTCCACCTGCTGCGGGCCGGTGGTGGTCTTCATGTATACCTTGTTGTGGGCCACGAACAGATCCGCGCCTTCGACCAGTTCAATGCCCATTTGCCGGGCCAGAAAGGCATGTTCGAAGTAGGCGCTGTTGAACCGGCCCGGGGTTAGCAGCACCACCGTCGGATCGGGTTTCAGGGACGCCGCCCGCAGGGTCTCGCCCAGCAGGTTGGGGTAGTGTTCCACCGGCGCCACGGCGGAGTGGGCAAACAGCTCGGGGAACAGCCGCATCATCATCCGTCGGTTTTCCAGCATGTAGGACACCCCGCTCGGGCAACGCAGGTTGTCTTCCAGTACATAGAAATTGCCGTCGTTGTGGCGTATCAGGTCGATGCCGGCAATATGGCAATACAGATTGCGGGGCAGCTTCAGGTTTTGCATGCCCGGCTGGTACTGGGGGTTGGCAAACACCTGTTCGGCACTGATCACGCCGGCCTTGACGATGTCGTAGTCATGGTAGATGTCGTACAGGAAGCGGTTCAGCGCCTGGACCCGTTGGCGCAAACCGGTTTGCAGGGTGTGCCAGTCGCTGGCGGAGATCACCCGGGGGATCAGGTCGAATGGAATCAGCCGGTCGGTGCCCTGGTCCTCGCCATAGACGTTGAAGGTAATGCCCAATCGCTGGAACAGCACGTCGGCCTCGCGGCGTTTCTCGGCAATCAGCTCCTCGTTGGAGTTGAGTAGCCATTGCTCCAGCATCCGGCACTGGGGTCTCACCCGGTTGTTCTTGTCAAAGAGCTCGTCGTACAGGCCTTCGGCCGGCGTTTGAATCAGCATGGTGTTGTTCAACTCCCTGAGACGCGCGCTCAGAGCAGCGCGGAATAAACGGAGTAACTGCAAAACGCGGGCCGTCAGCGCTATGCTCGTCAACGAAGGGGCTGAATTCGCTGGCAGAGCCTGTTATTGCAAGGTTTCTGGCGTCTATAGGCTGGGGTGGTGAGCTGACATTGCGGGTGCAATGCACCAAAATAAAGCGAAGGGTGTGATGGTGGGCAATGCTGGTGCGTTTACCAGGTGAGTTCACCGGATGGAAGGCTGTCCGACTCAATGCCGATAATGGCTTCCCGGTTGCCTGAACGGGCCTCGATGAGCTCCCGCAGGCGAATTTCCTGCTCCTGCATGGGCTCGGAAAGATCAATGATGATTTCTACCCGGCGGTTTTTGGCCCGGTTGTCAGGCGAGGTGTTGGGGACTCGGGGTTCGGTATCCGCCAGCCCAGTCACGGAGAGCCGGGTGGGCTGAACATGATCGTGAGCCAGCAAGACATTGGCGACGGCTGCCGCCCGGGCCGCCGACAGGTCCCAGTTGCTGTAAAAGCGCTCGGTACGGATGGGCAGGTTGTCGGTGTGGCCTTCGACGGTCAGCCGGCCGGGAATCTCGGCGAGCACCTTCGCCATGTCCAGTAGCAGGCCTTCGAACTCCCAGGTCAGCTGGGCCGAGCCCGATGGGAACGAACCTTTCTCCTCAACGCGAATCACAATGCGCCGCTGGTCCTGGCTCACGTTGATGCGTCCGTCGGCAATGGCCGGCTCCAGAACCTGCAGTATCTGGTCGAGGGTTTCCTGCATTTCTTCCTGAATGGCCGACTCCACCGCAATGTCAGTGGGGCTCTTCAGAGTTTGCAGCTGCGGCTGCTGATCGGTGGTGGTTTGTTTTACTTCGTTGATGACGGTTGGTTCTGGCGGTGCCGGCGAGAACTGGTCGAAAACAGGGCTGGTGCCCATGGGGATTTCCAGGGCAGGGATGTCTCGTTGCACCCCGAATGCCTGGGACAGTTCACCGGCGATCTGCTTGAACTTCTGGGCGTCGATTTCCGAGAACGACAGCAGCAGCACAAAAAAGCACATCAGCAACGACATCAGGTCGGCGAAGGTGACGACCCAGGCGGGGATTGCCCGTTTTTCCTCTTCCGGTAACTCGTCCATGATTATCCGCCGGCGGCTTCCGCCTCTCCGTTTTTAGCGCGTTCCTTTGGCGGCAGGTAGCTGGACAGCATCTGTTCGATGATACGTGGGTTGGTGCCTTCCTGAATGGCCACCAGGGCATCAATATAGAGTGACTGCATGCGGGCTTCTTCGGTCATCCGCAACGACAGTTTGTCGGCAATCGGCGAGGCAATCATGGTAGCAATCATGGCTCCATAGAGCGTTGTGAGCAGAGCCACCGCCATGGCCGGCCCTATGGATTTCGGGTCTTCCATGTTGGACAGCATCTGCACCAGACCAATCAGGGTGCCGATCATGCCCATGGCTGGCGCCACATCCGCCAGAGCGCTGAACACTTTGGCGCCAGAGCGGTTATGGTCCAGGGTCATCAATCGCTCTTTGTTGAGCAGTTGTTTGATGGTATCGGCGGTCTGGCCATCCACCAGCATCTGGATGCCCTGAGCCAGAAAGGGCGAACTGAGTTCTCTGCCTTCCAGGCCCAGTACGCCCTCTTTACGGGCGATCTGTGCAATCTCGACCAGCTCTTCAATGCTGGCCTGGGTCTCGGGCAGTTTGAATTTGAACGCCCTGGCCGCCACTTTGAAGGCGTCGAGAAACTGGGGAAAACTGAACTTGGCCAACACCACCAGCAGGCTGCCGCCGACCACAATCAGCAGGGATGCGGGGTTGAGGAATACATCAGGCGATACGCCCAGTATGACCGCCGACGCGATGAGCATCAGGGCGCCGACAAGGCCAATCAGGGTGGCAAAATCCACAAAAACTCCGATAGCTGCTCAGGGTTGAAGTCAGGGTGCGTGAGAATACCCGTTGGGTATTCTTTAATCAATCGTGGTGGCGGTGCCAGCTGCCTGCCGGCGTTCTTTCCAGGCGGCATAACGATGCAGGTCAGATTCCACCAGTTTCAGGCAGAGCGCGACCACACCGGCGTCGTCCAGAAAGCCGATGATAAAAATGAAATCGGGAATCAGGTCGATCGGGTTCAGTACATAAAGCAGAGCCCCCGCGATCGCCGCGATTGATTTCCACGGGATGTCCCGGTAATCGCCGCGCCAGTAGTCCCGAATCAGCGAAAACATCAACCGGATGTCTGTAGTAAAACGGCGCAAGTGGCCGCTGCCTTTCACTTTTTGTTCTACGGTTTTCTGATGGTCCAGCAAATCTTTCAAATCGTCTTTGCGGACGTTTTCTGCTTCACGCTTCAGTTGTGCCTTGGCAGCTTTTTCCGAAAACAGGGCCATAACGCTATCCATTGTCGTTCAGAGGCGGTTAAAGGTATCCAGACGTTGTAACTGAGTTATCTGTGTTTGTACTGGGTTGGGCAATAGGCCCGGGTTACCCCTTCCGGTCGTAACCGGGCATGTTTGGTGGTCCGGCCGGTCACACGTTTGCGCCAGAGTCTGAAACTGCCGGGCTTCAGCTGCCGGCGCATCAGGCCGATCACGTCTTTTTCCTGCAAGCCATAGCCGGTTTCAATGGCCTCAAAGGGTGTGCGGTCTTCCCAGGCCATTTCGATGATGCGGGATACGTCTTCAAGGGTCAGGTCATCACTCATGTAACGTCCTCAGCCAACAAAAATACGCTTGGCCAGGCCTGCACCCCGAAGGCCCTGGATGGCCAGTGTGGTAACCAGTCCGCCAATCATGGCGCCGACCACACCGCAGGTCAGGATATCCTGACCGGTGAGGTACAGGCCGGGAATATCGGTTTTCGGTCTCAGCCAGCGCTGCTCGAATCGCTCCGGGGTGTGGTCAAGGCCATACAATTCGCCCTGCTCGTACCGGCAGAACCAGGCGGTTGATAGTGGTGTGGAGGTTTCCACATAGTCCACCTGATCACGGAGCTGGGGCAGCTTTTCGTAAAGCACCTCCATAAGCTGTTCGGTGATCCGGGCCTTTAACGCTTCATAGTCTTCACCGCGCTTGCCCCAGGTGGTGCCTTGCCAGGGTTCGAACATCTCCCAGGTTGTGGGCGCGACAACTTCGATGGTCGAGGTGCCGGGCCAACGATTCTGGTAGTCCGGATCTTTGGCTGCCGGAAAGGAGATATACACCACCGGGAAGGGCGCGTTGTGCGGGTCTTTCAGAAAGTTCTCAACGTTGCTGTCGTGATTGGCGCCGGGGTAGACCCAGAAGTTGGTGCGGGGCAGGCCCAGCTGTTCGGGCGTGCCCTTGAGGCCCAGGTAAAGGCCAATGTGAGGCATGGAGGGGCGGATGTGCTCGCGCTCTTGGCGGTAGCCAATCTTGTCAGTTACCTCCTTTGGCAGCAGTCGCTCAAAGGTGTTGATCACGCCGGCATTGCTGATCACCTTGGCTGCCCGGATTTCTTCGCCGTCGGCCATGCGCACGCCAACGGCTTTGCCTTTTTCAATCAGGATGTCAGTGACGTCGGCGTAAGTGAAGACATCACCGCCGCCGGCCTGAATCACTGGAATGATGGTCTTGGCGATCTCGGAGGCGCCGCCCACGGGATAGAAACCGCCATAGATATAGTGCTTGGCAATCAGCGCATGCACCATAAAGCTGGAGTGCTTCGGGGTGACGCCACAATCACCCCACTGGCCGGTAATCGCTCCGATCAGTTCTTCGTTGTCTGTTAATTCGCTCAGCACTTCCCGGGTGGTGCGGTTGAAGCAATCCGGCAAAACCGTTTTCAGCCCGCGGCTGATCAGTGGGCTGACCAGGGCGGGGGATAACTTGGAGAGCGTGTACCACTGCATGCCACCGGCTACCTTGCCGAGCAGGGCCAGGTAGCGGTCGATGGCCTCGCCTTCATCAGGAAACGATGCGAGCAGGGAGTGCCGAAGGCCTTCTTTGCCTGCGCGCAGATTGACGACCTTGTCACCCAGATAAAAGCGGTCGTAAATTTCGTCCATCGGTGCCCATTCAAGCTGGCCGTCGGTGATGTAATCGAACAGCCGGCGGCCGAGTGTGCGGCGTGCACCCATATCGCCAATGTAGTGAACGCCTACATCCCATTCGTAGCCGTTGCGGGCGTAGCTGTGGGTGTAACCGCCGGCGGTATAATGTTGTTCCAGAACCAGCACTTTTTTGCCGGCTTTGGACAGGCAGGCGGCCGTGGTAAGACCGCCGATGCCAGAGCCGATCACGATGGCATCATAGGGACCGTTCAGGCGGTTCGCCCGGTAACGGGTGCCGATGCGCAGGGTGCTCGGTTTCAGTGCGTTGGAAGCTGCTGCCTTTACCACCATGATTTCCCCCACATATGTGGATTGGCCCAGTTATCGGGATTATTCCATGCCCGCTTGTGGTTGTAAGTGTCCAGATTATAGGTATACAGCGTGAGCGGGTTGGTCTCCGTTTCCAGTTCTGCGTGGCGTTGAAAGCCAAGGCCAATAAAGTCAGTAAACCTCCAGTCTGGCATCTGCGGGACCAGCGCGGCGATCCGGCCGGTGCCGTAATTGCGAAGCTGGCCCAGCAACAGGACGCCCTCTGCAAAGGGTAGATGCTCCAGGGTCTCGCTGATGAGCGCCAGGTCTGCAACTTTTTCCGGCGGCATGTGGGCATTCGGATCGGTGGTGTCGAGCGTCATCAACTGTCTGCCAGCCTGCTGCTTCCAGACTCCGGCCACTGTATTGGCCGTTTGACCGCAGCAAAGCAGTGTTTCCGGTTGGCTGATGTCAATAATCCGGGCCAGAACCTTGGCGGGCGTGTCGGTCGGTGTGGTCATAGAATAGGCCAGTCTGCTGCGTCTACGGTATGCAGGCCAACCGGTTGCCCGGAAGTGCCCCGCCATCGCTCTATATAGTGACCTTCAGGATCGTACTGTTGTGCCTGCTTGTCCAGATTGAATTGCCTGAGTCCTCTGGGATCTGCGCCGACCCCGGCCAGATACTGCCAGTTGCCGTAGTTGCTGGCCACGTCGTAATCCACCAGCTGTTGCTCAAACCAGGCAGCGCCGTAGCGCCAGTCCAGTTCCAGCTCGTGCACCAGGCAGCTGGCCACCAGTTGTCTGGCCCGGTTGCTGATGTAGCCGGTTTCGCGGAGCTGGTTCATGGCGGCGTTGACGATGGGATAATGAGTGTTGCCTTCACACCAGGCCTTGAAACGGTGGCCGTAAAACGTCACTTGCCGATGCTTGCGTTGAACGCCGTCCCGGCAGAACAGGCGGCCGGCGTGTTTCATGGCGTACCAGTAAAAATACTCTCGCCAGAGCAGCTCGAACCAGAGCCAGTAAGTGGATTCGTTTTTGGTTTCTTTTTGCTCGTAGTCGTCAATGGTGGCGGCCACCTCCCGTGCCGACAGGCTGCCGTTGGCCAGCCAGGGCGAAAACTTGGAGGATGACTCCCAATCGTCCAGTGCGTTTCGAGTCTCTTTATAGGTGGCAATGGCGTGATTGCCAAAAGAGAATGCCCGAACACGCTGGAGGCCTGCCTCTTCTCCGCCCTGGAAGCTCATGGCGCAGGCCGGTTCCGGGATGGGCGGACAGTCGCCACGGTTGTCCTCCGGGAAACCGGGGGGTGGCGGCAGGGCGGTCAGAGTGCGGATGCGCAGCATGTCCGGGCCACGCTCGCCCAGTTTCTCAACCTGTTTGCGAAACTGGGAAAAGGTTGCCGGCAAGTCGCTCAGCGGCATCGGTAAGGTGCCCTCGGTGAACAGGCTCAATGTTTCGAATTCCTGCATCACAATGTCCGGCAAGGTTTGTTGCACTGTTCGCCACTGTTGGGCTTCGATGGTCCCCGGTAAGCGTGAACGTATCATCCGGTTGATGCCGTACTGGTGAACGAGCTCCGGGATTTTTCGTTCCGGCTCGCCAAAAGCAATGTGTAATCTCTGGCCAATGTTGCGAAGACTTCGCTCAAGATCCGTCAGGCTTTGCCAAAGAAACCGCCACCGATGCTCTCCCATGCCACGGCACTGAAAGGGCCCGTTGGCAAACCAGCGGGGGTCGACCACGTACACGCACAGCAGCATATCGGATCGGGCGGCGGCCAGCAGGGCAGCGTTATCGTGCAGTCGGAGGTCTCGGGTAAACCAGTAAAGCGTTTTCAAAGTATCAAACCTTCTGGATATTGGCTTTCTGACATACGTGAGTAATCCTTCATGGGATCGTAGGTTGTTCGGATCTGTGAAGCGATGACGTGCTAAAGTTCAAGACTAATGCCTTCTGGCAAATTGACTCAACCGGATACGAGGAGACTCAAGTTGATTAAATCCCGCGCAGCCGTGGCTTTTGCAGCCAACAAGCCACTGGAAATCGTTGAAGTGGATGTGGCTCCGCCTCAGGAAGGCGAAGTTCTGGTCAAAATCGTGGCTACCGGCGTTTGTCACACCGACGCTTACACCCTGTCTGGCGCCGATCCCGAAGGCCTGTTCCCCACGATTCTTGGCCACGAAGGCGGCGGCATTGTTGAAGCCGTGGGCCCTGGCGTTAAGAATCTGCAAGTGGGCGATCACGTGATTCCGCTTTATACCGCCGAGTGTGGCGAGTGTAAGTTCTGTACCTCGGGCAAGACCAACCTGTGCGGTGCGGTGCGCGCCACTCAGGGCAAGGGCGTGATGCCTGATGGTACCTCCCGGTTCTCATACAAGGGCGAGCCGCTGTACCACTACATGGGCTGCTCTACGTTCTCCGAGTACACGGTGCTGCCGGAAATCTCCCTGGCCAAAATCCCCAAGGAAGCGCCTCTGGACAAGGTGTGCCTGTTGGGCTGCGGCGTCACCACCGGTATCGGTGCGGTGCTGAATACCGCCAAGGTTGAAGAGGGCGCTACCGTGGCCGTGTTTGGTCTGGGTGGTATCGGGCTTGCCGCGATCATCGGCGCCACCATGGCCAGGGCCAGCCGGATTATTGCCGTTGACATCAATCCCGGCAAGTTCGACATTGCCAAGCAGCTGGGTGCTACCGATGTGGTCAATCCAAACGATTACGACAATCCCATTCAGGAAGTCATTGTTGAGATGACCGACGGCGGTGTGGACTATTCGTTCGAGTGCATCGGTAACGTCAAGGTAATGCGTGCCGCGCTGGAGTGCTGTCACAAGGGCTGGGGTGAATCCATCATCATCGGCGTGGCCGGTGCCGGTGAGGAAATCAGCACCCGTCCGTTCCAGCTGGTGACCGGCCGGGTCTGGAAAGGCTCAGCGTTCGGCGGTGTGAAAGGCCGCACAGAGCTGCCGTCTTATGTCGAAAAAGCCAAAACCGGTGAGATTCCGCTGGATGTGTTCATCACCCATGAAATGCCGTTGGAAGACATCAACAAGGCGTTTGATCTGATGCACGAAGGCAAGAGTATCCGGACCGTGATTCACTTCTGAGATGTGGTAAACGCACCGAACCAGAATAAAAACAAAAAAGGGAAGGCTGTCAGCCTCCCCTTTTTTGTGTCCGACCACTGCGCGGCAAAGTCAGTCGTCCTGTAGCGCTTGTAACACGGCTTTCGCCGCGCCTTCGGATGAGGCCGGGTTCTGACCGGTGATCAGGTTGCCGTCTACGACGATATGCGGGGCCCAGTCGTCACCACGGCTGTAGCGACCGTTGTTCTGCTTCAGCATGTCTTCCAGCAGGAAAGGCACGATGTCAGTGAGTTGTACTGCATCTTCCTCGGAGTTGCTAAAGCCGGTGACGTTGCGCCCGCCAACAATGTTCTGGTCCGGTTTTACAAACACGTTCTTGAACACGGCCGGAGCGTGGCACACGGCGCCGATCACTTTGTCCTGTTCATACGCGGCTTTGATCAGTGCAACCGATGTCTCATCGTTGGTCAGATCCCATAGCGGGCCGTGACCGCCAGGGTAGAAAATAGCGTCAAACTCGTTCATGTTCACGTCGGCCAGTTTTTTGGTGCTGGCCAGCATTTCTTTTGCGCGGGCGTCTTCCATAAAACGGCGAGTGGAGTCGGTCAGTGCGTCTTCTGTTTCGCTGTTCGGGTCGACCGGCGGTTGTCCGCCTTTCGGGGATGCCAGCGTAATGTCTGCGCCAGCGTCTTTGAAAACGAAAAACGGCGCGGTGAACTCTTCCAGCCAGAAGCCGGTCTTGTGTCCAGTGTCACCCATCTGGTCATGGGAAGTGAGTACCATTAAAATTTTCATATCGGTCGATCCTCCTGTCGGGAATCGGGAGAGTTTTTGACGCTTCACTCATGGAGGTTGTGGCGACTCGGCTAAATTTCAACAGAGATTACGGGGAACCGGGCGTTATGGATGCCCAGTATGACTATACTGATAAGGCTAATCCCATGAATGCTCAGGGACCGAGAAACAGGCCTGTACCTGGAACAACCGTTTAAATGACCCCCGAACATAACGATTTATGGTTTCTGCCATTGGGTGGCACCGGCGAAATTGGCATGAACCTCAACCTGTATGGCCACGATGGTCATTGGTTGATGGTGGATTGTGGCGTTACCTTCCCTAAACCGGGCCGGATTTCGGCTGACGGCACCGTGCATCATCGGGGTGAGCCGCCGGTGCAGATGGCCGATCCGGCCTTTATAGCGGACCGTCGGGATCGGTTAGCCGGTTTGATCATCACCCACGCCCATGAAGATCATGTCGGGGCCGTGCCATATCTGTGGCCACTGCTGCAGTGCCCTATCTACACCAGCCGGTTTACCGCCGAGATCCTGCGCCGGAAACTGGCGGAGTTTGATCTGCTGCATCGGGTGCCGATCATTGAAGTGGGCACCGGCGAACGTCGGCAGATAGGCCCTTTCAATGTACAGTGGCTGGCGCTGACACACTCCATTCCAGACCCCAATGCGTTGATGATCCGCACCCCGGTGGGGCAGGTTTTTCACAGTGGTGACTGGAAGCTGGACGACGAGCCTCTGGTAGGCCATGGCTATTCTGCTTCCACTTTCACGAACCTGGCCGGCGAAGGGGTGGACGCCATGGTGTGTGACTCGACCAATGCGACTGTCCCGGGGCATTCGTTGTCGGAGGGCAGTCTGCACCAGGGCTTGCTGGATCTGATCAGCGCCGCCCAGGGCCGGGTGGTGGTGACGTGTTTTGGTAGTAACATCGCCCGGTTACACACCTTGGCAATGATCGCCCGGGAGACCGGTCGTTACATGGGCCTGCTGGGCCGCTCACTGGTCAATATGAGCGGCGCCGCCAAGGCTGCGGGCCTTTGGCCCGGGTCGGATAAATTGATCAGCCCCTCCCATCTAGGTTACTTGCCTCGCCGGGACGTGCTTGCGGTAGCGACCGGCAGTCAGGGCGAACCCAGAACCGCTTTGCGTCGCCTGGCCCAGGGCAGTCATCCCGATTTTGAACTTGAAGCAGGCGATACGGTCATTTTCAGTGCCCGGGCGATACCGGGGAACGAAGAGTCTATTGATGCGCTGATTGCCCAACTGCGTAACCTTGGCGTGATCGTGGTGACCGCCGAGCAGGCCGGCGCTCCGATTCATGCCTCGGGTCATCCGGCTCAGGACGAGTTAAAGGCAATGTATCGTTGGGTTCGTCCGAGAATTGCGATACCGGTTCATGGTGAAGAAGAGCATATGCAGGTGCATGGCGAACTGGCCAAGGCTACCGGGGTGCCCAGAGCCATGGTGGGGCGCAACGGGGACTTGTTTATGGTGAAGCCGATACCGGGTATTCGTCGTCAGGTGGTCGAAACCGGCCGGTTGGGGTGGCAAAAGCAGGCGCTGGTGCGTGTAGAGTGAGGATGGATATGACAACCATTCGACTGTGGGATTTGCCCGTCAGAGTTTTCCACTGGCTGCTGGTGCTGGCGGTGATCGGATCCATGGTAACGATTAAGGTTGGCGGAAGTTGGATGGCTTGGCATGAGCGCTTTGGCCTGGTGATCATTGGCCTGCTTTCGTTTCGCATTATCTGGGGGTTTTTGGGCTCCAGTTATGCCAGATTCAGCCAGTTCGTGCGTGGCCCGGGAGCGGTCGTTGCCTACCTTAAAGGACATTGGCAGGGCGTTGGGCACAATCCGCTGGGCGCTTTGTCTGTGCTGGCCTTGATTGGACTGTTCGGGTTTCAGGCGGTGTCCGGTTTGTTTGCCAACGATGAAATCGCCTTTTATGGCCCGCTGTATCCGTTGGTATCATCAGGCCTGAGCGGCACTCTGAGCGGTTGGCACCGGCAAACAGAGTGGTATCTGTATGGCCTGGTGGCCTTACATGTGGCGGCAGTTCTTTTTCACACCTGGGTCAAGAAAGACAATCTGTTAAAGCCGATGGTCACCGGCAACAAGAAGGTTGAAAGCGGTCAGGCGAAAGACGCCGAAGGCGGCGGAGCGTTGGCCTTTGTGGTGTCGCTGGTGCTGGCCCTGGTGGTGGTCTGGGCTGCCAGCGGTGAGCTGATTTCTCCACCGCCGGCGCCCGAACCCGCCCCTCAGGATTTGGGCTGGTAGCCTCTATACCTATTTTTCAGCGCGAAAGTCGTCGTGGCAGGCCTTACACGCTTGTCCTAACGCGGAGAACTGGCGCGCCAGTGCGGCTCGGTCACCGCTGGCGGCAACGTCTTGTAGCTTGTTGGCTTCACGGCCAAAGTTCATGCCCACTTCCCTGGCTCTGTCCGGGTTCTGAAAAAAGTCCGGCTTCAAGCGGGTATTGTCGGCCTTATCCAGGCTGGAATCCGGGCTGTAAAGCGCACCCATGCCTGAGTTGGCCACGGCGGCAATGGCGTTCGCTGCGGCTTTCATCTGATCCACGTTGAACTCAACATCGCCATCAACCGCCTGCGCTTTGATCTTGCCCATGTTCCACGACATGAACTGATAGGCGGCTTTACGGGCTGTGATCTGGTCTTCCACGCTCAATTGTGCGGCGGCGGGTAGAGTGAAAGTGGTGGCCAGCAGGGCAGCGGTCAGTACAGTGATTTTTTTCATTTCAGGTCCCTCTCATTAGGTCGAATTGGTTTGGTAACCAATATGTTCTATAAAGGCATGGTTATGAGCATCCTACCTGTATAGACTCGTTGCAAATAGCTATAACAGACTAAAGCTAAACTCGGAGAATTCCAAAATGTCGATCTGGACGGTTACCCCCAATCTCGAACAAATGACTGAAGCCAGCAAGAATACAGCTGTGGGCCACATGGGCATCGAATACCTTGAAATCGGTGACGATTACGTGAAAGGCCGTATGCCTGTAGACCAGCGTACGGTTCAGCCTTTTGGCATTCTGCACGGCGGATCTTCGGTATTGCTGGCAGAAACCTTAGGCAGCATGGCGGCTAACTGCTGTCTGCGAGACAAAAATACTGTGGCTGTCGGCCTCGACATCAACGCCAACCATATTCGGCCGGTGACCGGCGGATGGGTATACGGCACAGCGCGCCCCCAGCACATTGGTGGCACCACGCAAGTATGGGAAATCCGTTTGGAGAATGAGCAAGGTAAGCTTACGTGTATTTCACGGCTGACCATGGCGGTGACCAAGCGAGGCTAAAGGCTTAGCCCCCAGAAGCGCCTGCCGAGGCCTATGATCAGCATGGGGGAGCCATTAGGCTCGGGCGACCTGTCCGGATTTGGTGTGCGCTGCCAGATGACGGCTCTGGTGCCTGACTGGTACAGCCAGAAGGATGATGCTTTCGAGTGGGTGTTGGCTTTGCTGATCAACCTGCACGCACCGTGGCTGGCACTGCTGTGGCGGCGCAGGGATTTTCGGGCGAGACTGTGGGCGCAGTAGGCCTGATCCCGGGACACGACCCGGGGATGCTTGATATATTCGGGCTTCGCAACGCCAGAGAGACGACCCCTGCATGATCACAGAGCGCCACCCCGAGCAGTGCCCCTGCGGCAGCAATATTGCCTATTCGACTTGTTGCCAGCGATGGCATTCCGGTACGCCCGCATCTGATCCCGAGGCGTTGATGCGCTCACGCTACGCAGCGTTTGTGCTTAAAAATGAAGGTTATCTGCTTGATACCTGGCACACCAGCACCCGACCGAAAGAGCTGGACCTTGATGGCTCACCCTCTTGGGTATCTTTGAGGATCATCAGCACGACGGATGAAGGGGGGCGGGGCAAGGTCCACTTCCGGGCGATCTATCGCGCAGGGTCGGGTTGGGGTTATCTGGAGGAGGTTTCGCAGTTTGTGAAAGACCGTGGCCGGTGGTTTTACCTGGAGGGCGAGATAACTGAAGGGATGCTTAAGCCTGGCCGCAATGAACCCTGCCCCTGTGGCAGTGGCCGAAAGTTCAAGGCCTGTTGTTTGTAAGCAAGCCTGACCGCCGGCCATCGGCTGTTCAGTACCGAGTGAATGCCTTTACTCGAAAGTTGGCAACTCGGGTTTAGCGATGTCTTTGCCGGCTTCAACCCAGGCGTCGAAACCGCCCTCAATCGACTGCACGTGTAGATACCCCATCTCTTTCAGAGCCTTGGCGCTTAGGGCTGAACGCCCGGAGTTCTTGCAGTAGAGCACGATGTTCATTTGCCGGTTTTCGAACGCCGGATCGTTGGTGAACTTGAATTCCAGCATGCCGCGCGACACGTTCACCGCGCCGGGGATGTGGCTGTTGCGATATTCATCGGCATCCCTTACATCCAGTAGCAGATCCGCGGCTTTGATCGCTGTGTCTGCTTCGGTGAGTGCGACTTCCTGAATTTCTTTCTTGGCTGCGGCGACCAGGTCGTGTGCAGTTTTCATGGTGTCTCCTTGAGTTATCCTTTGCCTACGTCAGGTTAAGTCATTTCACGTGTACCCGTCACGTGTGCTCTGTTATCCACCACGAAAAATCTTTGTAAAACGGTGCAACCGACTGGTCTCAGGCCATGGTTTCCAGATAGGCCTCAAGTTCGTCAGCCAGCCAGCCCACCACGGCGCCGCCCTGGGCTTGCTCCGACTCCAGGGCGCTGAACACCTTCCACCAGCGTGCACTGCGGTGGTGGATGGTTTTCAGTTGTTCCTTTCGCAGTGCCTCGGCAATTAACGGTAACGGCAGATCAGCCCAGCCGGCGCCGTCCATCACCGCATCCCGTATCAGCTCGTATTGGGTGAATGCCAGGTAGTTGGCGGTTTCCGGTGAGTCGGCCACCAACACCGAATCCTGCATGTAGGCAATGGTGATTTCGGTATGGCTAATCAGATCGTCCTGGGTTACCCGCTTGAGTTGGCTAAGTGGATGTTCCGGCGCGGCAACGGTCAGCATGCGTACGTCCGCCAGTTCGCGGAACCATTGGTAGCCTTCGTTCATCAGCTCCGGCATTAGCCCGTAAGCGACATCCACCGATTGATTACGCACCAGCGACGGCAGTTCTCGCGGGGGTGCCAGGTAGATCGACAGGCTGGTTTGCGGAAAGCGTTCTTTCAGGCGCTTTAGAATTTCCCGCCACACATCTTCCGGTATGGCGTCGTCCCGGGCGATTCTTAGTACCGACTCGGCACCACACCACTGAGATGGTGCTGGCAGCGGGCCTGGATTTGCCCGGCCACCTGATCGAAGCGGCGGCAGTCGGTGAGAATGGACTGGCCAATGGAGGTCAGATGCAGCTGGTTACCGCTACGCTCAAACAGCGCCACACCCAGTTCATCTTCCAGTGACGCCAACACGGTGCTGACCGTGGTGCGGCTGCGGTTCAGCTCTCTGGCGGCGGCTGCGACGCTGCCGTTGCGTACGACAGATAGAAACATTTTAATTTGCGAAGTTTTCATTGGATACTCTTTGCGCCGGGTTTTCCGTCGCTCAGTGACTCGCCCTTCCAGAATGGTGCCGATAATATGGCCGGCAATTCTCAGGAGGTCAAAATGTTTACTTCTCTGGCGCGGGAAAATATGGCGCTGACATTATCTGCTGCCGGTGCCGGCTTGTTTGCGGTGGCTGGCATTGGCTGGGGCCTTTGGGTCGACTCCATGGTTATCCTTTTCGATGGCGCCTATTCGCTGGTCAGTCTGGGGTTGTCGCTGTTGTCACTCTATGCGGCCCGTCTTGTACGCCGGCCGGCTAACGCGGACTATCCGTTTGGCCTTGGTGCTGTGGAACCGCTGGTCATTGCCGTCAAGGGACTGGTGATTGCTTTGGTGTGTGTACTTTCTCTGGCCTCTGCGGTGGTGTCGCTGTGGCAGGGCGGCCGGCCGGTTGCAGCGGATATGGCCATGCTGTTCGGCGCTGTTAACGTGATCGGCTGCTTGCTGGTGTGGGGGTATCTGCGTTGGTCCAGCGTTCGCAACAGCTCCGGTCTGGTGCTGGCGGAACAGCGCCAATGGTTGATGGACAGCGCCTTGAGTGCCGCGGTCATGGTGGGTTTTGCCGGTGCCTGGATGCTGGAGCGGAGTCAGTGGTCATCGTTGGCGGTTTATGCCGACCCAGTGATGATGATGGTGATTTCTGTGTACTTCATGACCGTGCCGGTGCGCATGGTGACGGATTCTGTCAAAGAGCTGTTGCTGGCAGCCCCCAGCGACGATGCCATGAATGGCATCCAGGAAACCCTGGAAGACCTGGGCTTGAATCCCGATCGGGTGAAAGTGGCCAAGTTAGGCCCTAACTTGTTGCTGGAAGCCAGGCTGGTCAGGATCTGATGATCTTGGAGCGGGAAGCGTTGCTAGCTGGATTTCAGGCCGCCGATAGACAGTATCAGCCGGCGGGCATCGGATTTGTCCTGAGCCAGTTTATCAAGCAGCTCCCGGGCACCGGTGGAGGCAACCCCCGGATTATTTAGGGTAAAGCTCTGTACCAGTTCAATCTGAACATGCAGATCCTGGAAGCGGCCGTAAAGATCCTGACGTTGGCGGAGAACCTTGATTGCAGAATTCCAGTTTTTTGCGTCCAGCTCCATCAGGTATCGAATACGTTTGAGATGCTTGCGAAGCCGGTGAATAGACTCGTCAGGGGCATTGTGCAGCAGCTCGGCGGTTTTACGATTGAAGGCTCTCAATTGGCGTTCAACACGGTTACGGATGTCTTTGCGGCTGAGTTGCTCGATCAGTTTCCGGAAGTGTCGGGACTGAAGTTCATCCTCCCAGCCACTCAGGCTGTTACGGTAGCGCCGACTGCCTAGCCGCTTGGCCAGGCGCGCCTGTTCTTTTGCTGTTCGCCTTTCGGTCCAGTGTTGCAGTTGCAGGTGGAGCTCAGTGTTGTCACAGCACAACACCGGAAGATCCTGCCGGAAGACGTGCAGGTCACGCAAGCGGCTGGTGGCTTGGGCATGGCGCTTCAGTTGCGACAGGTGGTGTTTGAGCGATGTGTTCCCGGTAACGTCGGCAACCGACTCCACGATGGCACGGCTGCGCCGAAGGGCGATGCGGTATTGATGCAAAAACTCGTCATCCAACCCCAGCATGACTCCTCGTTCAAGATGCCTCAGGCGTTCGGTCTGGTGTAATAGCTCCGTTGGAATGTCTGGGCCAGGCTCTTTGCTACCCTTGCGGGAGGTGTCCAGCCGTTTCGGGCTTTTGCGATTGAAGGCCTCGAAGCTGAAATCTCTTGGCGTCAGGAAAGTCTCCAGTCGCCCCTTGGATGTTTCAACCTTGCACCAGTGCTGGATTGGCAGGCGAAGGTGGATAAAGCTGGCTGTGGGCAGTTCAAATGGGGCCTGCTTTGCCAGTTTGGCGGCGAATTCCAGTAAAGCCGGATTGTGCCCGACGATGGCCAGTGTCTGTACTTCATTGTCCTGACTCTGCAGCCATTGGATCAGGCGCTGGTGATCAAAGGTGTAAAGTTCAGGATCGGTATGGACCCTGTCATTCGGGAACGTGGTAGGCAAAATGCCTTGCAGCGTTTGCTGGGCGCGCACGGCAGGGCTGGCATAAATCTCCCCAGTGAGGGCGCCGTAACGCTGCAGCGCGCGGGCGAGTGGCTGCAGCTGCTGCTCGCCCCTTGGGTTCAGAGGGCGAGCCTGGTCACTTAGCCGATCGTCCTGCCAGCTGGATTTGGCGTGGCGGATAAGAAACAGGTCTTTCATGTTGTTTCCTTTGAGCCTTGCGGACATAAAACTTTAGTCTGACACAGACTTAAGTCGTTTACATGACGGCCGTTACTTGATGTAAGTGAGGCGCCTGATTAATCGAACTTTATTGTTCTTTTACATCACAGGGCCATTGGAAAGGTATATGGGTGTTTACAAACTGGAACAGCCTGCGTTCTGAAATTCTGGATAATGAGCCAGCTAATAAACCGCTGCGGAGCCGGAACCATGTCATTTATGAGTAATCTTACAATTCGAACCCGGCTGCTGATCGGTGTGTTGGTGCCGGTACTGATAACGGCTGCAACAATCGCGTGGATCACCGCCAGCCAGATTCAGGCTAATGGCGAGGCTGAACTGGAGCGGTTGCAGGAGGAGTTGCTTGATGCCCGTAAACAGGGCTTGAAGGATCTTGTAGAAACCGCTCGCTCCGTGGTGCTGGAAGCTAAAGATAATGCAGGGCTGGCGAGCCCTGCGGCGCAGGAAGAGGCACGCCAGCGCCTGCGTTCGATTACTTTCGGGCAGAACAACTATGTCTTTGCCTATGCTCGTAATCTGGACAATCTGGCCTACGCCCCGGATCCCTCCCGAGAAGGCCCGACAACAAACGCGGGTACCCAGAAACTGTTGCGGGATCTGTTTGCCGCAGCGGGGAAAGATGGTTTTCATGGCTATGATTGGGCAAACCCGGCCACCGGTAAGGTGGAGCCGAAAATATCCTACTCTACCATCATTGCTGGTTGGGACTGGATGATTGGAGCCGGCGTCTACGTGACCGACATTGAGGCAGTCGTGGCGGAGGTCAGGCAAGAGATTGACGATACCATGTCCGCTGCCATGGGGTTTATTTTGCTGGTCACCCTGATTGTGGTGGTGATTGCATTGGTCATTGGCCTGGTTATCGGTCGAACGGTTACCGTGCCGTTGCGCCAGGTCAGCGACATGATGCAGGAAATCGCGGATGGCGATGGCGACCTGCGCCAGAGGCTGCCCGAGGATGGCAAGGATGAGCTGGCGGAACTTGGCCGCCGGTTCAATCACTTTGTGGTTAAAATTCAGGACACCATGCGCGAAGTGGGCGCCACCACCGATCAGGTGGCCTCGGCCGCTGAAGAACTGAGTCGTGTCGCCAACGAAACCCGACAATCGGTGCAGGATCAGGGTTCAGAGACTGATCAAATTGCCTCTGCCATCAATGAAATGGCTGCAACCATCCAGCAGATTTCCGGCAACGCCAACGAAGTGGAGGGTGCCGCATCGGATGCCGACCGTATGGCCCGTGAGGGTGGCGAGACCATCACGAATGCTCAGGGTTCGGTCAACCAACTGTCTCGGGAAATGGAAGAAACCGCGGTCAGCATCAACGCCTTGGCTGAAAAATCGGATGACATCCAGCAGGTACTGGACGTGATTCACGCTGTCACCGAACAAACCAACTTGTTGGCCCTGAACGCCGCAATAGAAGCGGCGAGAGCCGGAGAGCATGGCCGTGGATTCTCCGTGGTGGCCGACGAAGTTCGTCAGTTAGCCAAGCGTTCGGCGGAGTCTGCGGATCAGATTCGTGTGATGATTGATGGCTTTGTCACAGAATCGAAGGCGTCGGTTGAGCGAATGAATCACTCGCGCAGGAGTTCTGAGGCCACCGTTGAACGCATCAATCATGCTACCGGCGCACTCAATACCATCGTAACGTCGATTACTCAGATTCATGATCAGGTGACCCAGATTGCAACAGCGGCAGAGCAGCAAAGCCAGGTTGCTGAGGAAATCAATCAGAACGTGGTGCGCATCGTTGATGCCGCTCAACGCAGTCACACTGGTGTTACCCAGACCAATGAAGCCAGTCACGAACTGGCCAGACTGGGTGAAACGCTCAGAGAGCTGGTAGGCCAGTTTAAGGTGTAGCCTGCCTTGGTTGTCGTGATCACCCGCCTGCGCTATGCATAGCGGGTTGTAAACCAGGGGGCCTCAGGGATTGTGGATTATCCCGACGCCCCTTTCTGTTTACCCCGGTTTCTGGAAAAATAGGCCGCTCATTCTTTGGGCAGGGCCGATGAAACAGACACTGCTATCCCTCAGCGATCTCTCCAAGCAATTTGACGGCAAAACGGTACTGGATTCGCTGGATCTTGAGATCCTCGACGGCGAATTTATTACTCTGTTGGGGCCTTCGGGTTGCGGCAAAACCACGTTGCTGCGTTTGATGGCCGGTTTTGAGCACCCTGACCAGGGCACCATCACACTAAGTGGCCAGGACCTGACCCACACCCCGCCAGAAAGACGCCCGCTTAATACGGTATTTCAGAACTACGCGCTGTTTCCTCATATGTCGGTGTTCGACAACGTGGCTTACGGATTGAAAATGGAAAAACGCCCAAAGGATGAAATCCGGCAGCGGGTGAACGCCGCCTTGGCGATGGTGCAGCTAGACGATTATGCCAGGCGTAAACCTCACCAGTTATCCGGTGGTCAACAGCAGCGGGTTGCGATTGCCCGGGCGGTGATCAAGCGGCCAAAAATGCTGTTGCTGGATGAGCCGCTGTCTGCACTCGATTACAAGCTGCGCCGCACCATGCAGGTGGAATTGAAGCGTCTGCAGCGTGAGCTGGGCATTACTTTTGTGTTTGTGACCCACGATCAGGAAGAAGCCTTGTCTATGTCAGACCGCGTGGTGGTGCTCAAAGATGGCCGCATTCAACAGCTGGGCACGCCGCGCGAAGTCTACGAACGCCCCGCCAACCTCTTTACGGCACAGTTTGTGGGTGAGGCCAATTTCTTTGCGGGTTGTGTCGATGCCGTTAATGGTGACGACACCATTACCGTGGATGTGTTCGGCCTGAAGCGCACCTTTCGTAAACCGGATTTTCAGGTGTTCGAAGGTCAGCCATTGCATGTATTGCTGCGCCCGGAAGACATCCGCGTGCTGGCGCCGGATGACGAAGACGGCGTTGCCGGCAGAGTGGTGGAGCGGAACTACAAAGGCAGTACCCTGGATTCGGTGATCCACCTGGATGACGGCACCGAAGTACTGGCTTCGGAGTTTTTTGACGAAGACGATCCCGCGTTCGATTATCGCCTGGGCGAGCCGGTCAAGGTCAGCTGGGTGGACGGCTGGGAATGGCTGTTGCCGCAAGAGGCCGCAAAAGCCGAAAAAGAAGCGCTGGCGGATGCGTAGCACCATGCAGCAGCCCTTCCGGACCGCTGTGCTGGTGCTCGTGTGGGGCTGGCTGTTGTTGCTGGTGCTGGCACCAAACCTGTTGGTCGTGGGTGCCAGTGTGATGACCCGGGATTCGGCTACGTTCATTTCTTTGCCGTTGAATCTGGATGCCTACCGGCAGCTGTTCAACCCGTTGTACCTCGATGTGTTTCTGCATTCCTTGTACATGGCGGCGATGACCACACTGGTTTGCCTGTTGATCGGCTATCCGTTTGCGTGGGCGTTATCGAAAGTGCCCAAACAGCGCCAGATGCTGCTGATTTTTTTGTTGATTGTGCCGTTCTGGACCAACTCCCTGGTACGCACCTACGCGCTCAAGCTGATCCTGGCCACTAATGGCCTACTTAACAATGCCTTGATGTCGTTGGGTGTTATTGATACGCCCATGCAGATGCTCTACACCGAGGGCGCGGTGATTATCGGCTTGGTGTACCTGTTACTGCCCTTCATGATTCTTCCGCTGTATGCCGTCTTTGATGGTCTTCGTGAGGATTTGCTGCGGGCCTCCCATGATTTGGGGGCCGGCCGGCTGTCTACCTTTATCCACGTTATTGTGCCACTGACCCTGCCGGGCGTGTTGGCCGGCATTATGCTGGTGCTGCTGCCGGCCATGGGGCTGTTTTTTGTGCCGGATATTCTTGGCGGTTCCCGCAATCTGCTGGTCGGCAATGTCATCAAGAACCAGTTCCTGGATGCCCGTAATTGGCCGTTCGGTGCGGCGGCCAGCATCATGCTGACCCTTGCGATGGCGTTTTTGATGTTGGCCCACCGGCTCAGTAAGCGCCGGATCGGGGAGGACGGCGTATGAGCCGTTGGCTGCCGCGCACTTACCTGACCCTGGTCTATATGCTGCTGTATGTGCCCATAATGGTGCTGGTGGTATTCTCCTTCAACGAATCGCGCACCGGTTATGAGTGGGGCGGTTTTAGTCTTCGCTGGTACGAAGCCCTGTTCAACAATCGTGCTATGGTGCAGGCGATGTGGAATTCACTCTGGCTGGCGTTGTCTGCGGCCACCGTGTCTACGGTGATTGGCGCACTCACAGCGTTGGCCCTGCATCGTTACCGGTTTCGTGGCAAAAGAGTGCTGAACGGTATGCTGTTCGTGGTGATGATGTCGCCGGAGATCGTACTGGCCATTTCGTTGCTTGGATTGTTTCTGCTTGTGGGGCTGCAATTGGGCTATGTCTCGTTGTTGCTGGCCCACGTAACGTTTTGCCTGCCGTTCGTGGTCATTACCGTGATGGCTCGGCTGAACGGGTTCGATGAAGCCTTACCGGAAGCCGCGCGGGATTTGGGTGCCAGCGATTTCATCATGACCCGTACCGTGCTGCTTCCGGTGATCATGCCGGCCTTGCTGGCCGGATGGCTGCTGGGGTTTACCCTGTCACTGGACGATGTGGTGGTCAGCACCTTCGTCAGTGGCCCAAGTTATGAAATCCTGCCCCTGCGTATCTATTCGATGGTACGGGTGGGTCTGAAGCCCGAGGTAAACGCCTTGGGTACACTGTTACTGGTGTTCTCACTGGTCATGCTGATGTTGTCTCAATGGATATTGTTAAGGAGCAAACGATGAAAAAACTGGCACTGGCCGGCTTGCTGGCGATTGGCCTGACCGGCTGCAGCTCAGACGACGCTCAGGTTCTCAGCCTGTATAACTGGTCTGAATACATGCCCCAGGAAGTTCTGGACAGATTTACCGAAGAAACCGGCATTAGGGTGGTCTACACCACGTACGACAGCAACGAGGCCATGTATGCCCGCCTGAAGTTGCTGGATGAAAGTGCCGCCTACGACCTGGCGGTGCCGTCGACTTATTACGTCAGCAAGATGCGCCAGGAAGACCTGCTGATGCCGATTGATCGCAGCAAGATCGAAGGCTTCGACAATCTGGACCCTGAGTTGGTCAACCTGGACATCGACCCCGGTAACCAGTACAGCGTGCCGTATCTTTGGGGCACTACCGGCCTGGCGGTCGACACCGATGATGTGGAAGGCGAAGTGACGGCCTGGGCAGATTTGTGGGACGAGCGCTTTGTGGGCCGTGTCATGCTAACCAACGACATGCGCGAAGTGTTCCATGTGGGCCTGCGCGTGTTGGGATACTCCGGTAACAGCACCGATCCTCAGGAGATCGAACAGGCCTACGAAAAGCTGACTGAATTGATGCCGTCGGTGCGTACGTTCAATTCCGATGCGCCACGTATGCCGTACCTGGAAGGTGAGACCGACGTAGGCATGATCTGGAACGGCGAGGCAGTGATGGGCAAAGACAGCATGCCAAGCCTTGAGTATGTGTATCCAGAGGAAGGCGTTATTGCCTGGCTCGACAGTTTTGTGATCCCCAAAAACGCCCGAAATCCGGAAGCGGCTCACAAGTTCATCCGTTTTGTACTGCAGCCGGAAATTTCAGCCTTGATCAGTGAGGATATCGGCTATGCAACGCCGAATCTGGCCGGTCGTGACCTTCTGGACGAGGCGGTAGCCAGCGACCGGTCCAGTTACCCGACAGCAGAGGATATGGTCAACGCCGAGTTCCAGGAAGACATTGGTGACGACGCATTGCAAATCTATGCCAGGTATTGGGAAATGCTCAAGTCCGGCCGGTGATTGTCCGGGTTGACTAAAAAGCGGAGGCCACGGCCTCCGCTTTTCAGTGCATGGAGCAACGAGCGCTCTTAGACCACCAGTACCGGACACTTGGCGTGGGATGCTACCCGGTGGGAGAC
>NZ_JACUUB010000091.1 GCF_014859525.1 Marinobacter sp. | reverse complement strand
ACCGGATACCGTCCGGCCACGGACCTTTGAATAACCCGGGTAGCACCGGGTTCCACATCGAGTAGGGTGAGGCGTTACCGCCTCATCCCTCTCACAGAACCGTACATACGGGCCTCGTATACGGCTCATGCCATTAACTTACCCCGAATTCGGGGACAGTGATGCCCGTTTTGACTTTGGTTAAGTCCATCAACCTCAGCTCATCGTGCAGGTGGGCGTTGGGGATCGCCAGATGGGCCAGCGGTGAGGCCGCATTGCGCCAGCTTTGCATCTTGATGAACTGAAACGGGGGGCGATAACCCAGCTGTTTCAGTCGCCGATGCAGCCGACTGGGCTTCTTCCACTGCTTGAGCTGGATGCAGCGAAGGCGTCGCCTTACCCAGCTCATCACCTGTTTCAATACCCGCGCGCAGTTCGCCACCCGGAAGTAGTTGGCAAAGCCACGTAACACCGGATTCAGCTCACGGATAATGGCCGCAAGTCCGATACCCCGGTTTCGCTTGGTCAGTGCTTTGAGCGTCTGCTTGAGTTTCACCACTTTCTTGTCCTGGATGCGGGTGTAATTCGTGTGTATTACTACGCCCAGGAACTTCACCCCGTCATCGCTGTGCGCAATGTGGGTCTTGGTGGCATTGACGGTCAGCTTCAGCTCACCTTCCAGATAGCTTTGGGCTACCCTCAACGCATTCTTTGCCCCAGCTCGTGAGCCGCACAGGATCAGGATGTCGTCCGCGTAGCGGACAATCCGGTGACCCCGCGCTTTCATAAACTGGTCGAAGGCGTCCAGGTAGACGTTTGCAATCAGCGGACTGATCACGCCGCCCTGCGGGCTTCCCAGTTCCGTCTCCTCAAAGTGATACCCCACCATCACGCCGCTTTCCAGACACTGGCGCAACAGTGACAGAACACTGCCGTCCGTGATCCGTTGGCGGAACTGGCGGATGATCAGGTCATGGTTGAGGGTGTCGAAGCATTTCGACAGGTCCATATCCACAACCCATTCCCGCCGGTAGCGGCGGATGAACAACTCCGCCTTGCCGATGGCGTGGTGACCACTGCGTCCCGGACGATACCCGTAGCTCGACGGGTGGAAGTCCGGCTCGAAGATCGGTTCGATGATACTGCGCAACGCCTGTTGCACGACACGGTCCCGAACCGTTGGAATGCCCAACAAACGCTCACCCCCGTCATCCTTGGCGATGGCCACACGTCTGACCGGTTGCGCTCGATAGCACTTTTCCTTCAGTTCGAGTAACAGGCACGACAGCTCAACCTCCAGATTTGCTTCAAACGCACTCAGGCTCTGCCCATCAATTCCGGCCGCACCCTTGTTACGCTTGACGTGTCTGAAGGCTTCATACAAACGCTGCTTTGACAGCAACTGTCCGTAAAGGCTGTAGTAGGTCCTCATGCCTGCTCATCTCTGTGATGACGGCTTCGAGGATCAGTCTGGCTGCTGGTGTACTTCAAACGACCCGTCCGGGTACTAGCGCTTAGGCAATCTGCCGCCACGGTGTCGTTCTACTCCCTCGTTCAGAGAAGGCCAAAGCCACTGCGTTCCCGCAGCACCTCAACCCACTTCCCTGCCCCGTCGGGCAGCTTGTGAACACAGCGTCCACCTCTCGCTCGTCGTCCGTCATTCTCGTTAATGACTTCCGCCCTTCGCATCCGATCAGAGCTTTTGACCCTGACCGGTCCGCTGAACCTCCGCCAGCGGTCGTTCCGGTTTTCTCCTCCACACTGTTACCAGGCTTGAGCGCCATGGATGGCGTAAATGCAGTTTTTTTCCAGGAGCAAAAAAAAAACTACCAAAGGCCGGAACTTCCTCACTACTACGGCTTCATCTGCCACCTCGCACCCACCGCAGCCTTGGCTTTCACCTTGCGCTGCAGTCTCCGGACTGACCGGATTCGGTGTCAGGCTTCCCCGGTTACTGCACCGGCTCCCTGTTAACGATGCCACCCTCAAACACAGCACAGGTCTGACTGAGTATCGGGCGTCGCGCTATTTTGCACGCTGACCCACCTGAACTGCCGAAACAGGTTCACTTGCGTTGTGTACCGTTAACTTCCTATGGCTTCCTTCAGACCCTGCCGTTAGCCAACAACGCCCTTGCCAATCGGATTGTCTTCCCCTCAGTCGGGGCGACGCCACCTTCTTTCAGGTGGCCGGGTTTGCCGGCTTCGCCGGGCAAACAAAAAAAGCCGGGCTATCGCAGCCCGGCTTTTTTATTTTTCAACTAACCCCTGGTCAGAAGCGCAACCGGCTACCGACTATCGCGACATCCACATCCTCGTAGCTGCCGCTATCGGCATCCAGTGAGAAGTTGTTGTACGCAGCGTAGATCTCCAGACGCTTGATGGGCTGGTACACGTAGGCGGCGCCGTAAACCTCGACATCAGAACCGGCAACCCGGTTACGAATGTCGGGATCGCCCTCATTGGCACCGGGAGTCACAACTACCGGATCAAAGTCCATACCCTGGGCGCGGTGCACGGTGAATGCGTGTTTGCCAGTCTTATAACCCACCTTGAACATATTGAAGTCAGAATCGCGACCAGCATCGTTCTCCGTATTCGAGTACACCACGGTCATGTTAATGCCGGTGTTGTGCAGCCAGGAAACAGAGCCGCCAATGGTGTCCAAGTCCCCCGCCGCGCCGCCAACATCCTTGGTGGAATAGCCAATAGAGGCAGAAAGCCGGCCCAGGCCATCAAGATTGGCATTGTAGAAAGCGGCCAGTTCTGTGATGTCCTGCTCCCCCTTGTACCCCTGGCTCACGGCCAGACTGACGGGACCAAACTTCGGACTGTCATACTGCACCCGGTCGTAGCGTGCCTCAAAATCCTGATTCCGGATCGATTGAAACACGGTAGGACTCATGGTTACGTCGCCACTTTTTTCCACAAACGGCAAGGCGCCCCCCACAAGAGCCAGATCCGGGAACGACGCTACCTTGGTGCCAGACAAATCCGATTCAGTGGCGCCATCAGCGGCACCAGGGCCCTGACCGACGGTCAACTTACCGTACTCACCTTGCACGAACAGGCTGATAATACGCTCGTCAAAGTCGCCTTTGATGGAGCGGTTCTCCGGTGTCACCAGGTTGGAGGGGTTATGCTGGTATTCCCATTCCAGATGGGCCCCACCTTAAGGCCGGTATCCGGCAGATCCGTGCTGATCACACCGCCGACACGGCTGGAGGCGAAGTCGTTGTCCACAATGTACTGCTCGGAACCATTGCCAGTGTCAGAGTGCATGATGGCCATGTTAATAAAACCGTACACATTTACATCCAGGTCAGGCACTTCTACCTTTTGCGCGTAGGCTGGGGCTGACACCATGCCTGCGAAGGCGATGGATAAGGCAAGCTTATGTTTTTTCATAGTGTACTCCGTTGGTTTGCGTATTCTTGATTGCCCGCTGGGCTGATCAGGGCTTTGGATCGGTCCGGCCCGGGTTTCCGTCCTCGTCAGGCAGGTACCACCGAAACCCGTACCGGCAAGCCCTGGCGCACGGAAGCGCCGGAGACATTCTCGAGCCAGGTCGCTGCGCCTTGGCGGGTCGGGTCTGTGAAGCCAAGATCGTTCAGATTTACCCCGGCCCCGAGATAGGCGTTGCCCTTGTGGAGTTGTCCGTCGATCACATAATCCGCAGCGCCAAGCGCCTTGTGACCATAACCATGCTCAATACCAATGGCTCCCCGCTGCACGCCATCGCACACCAGCGCCACACCGGTTACGGCACCACCCGGGCTTTCAATGCGGATGGTTTCACCGTGACCAACCCCGAACCGCTTGGCGTCTTCCCGGTGCAGCAAGACCGGATTATAGGGTTTGATCATGCGCAGCCGCTCCAGGCCGATGGAATACGGGTTCATCAGGTTCGACTTGAAGGAGAATGCCAGTAACGGCCAATCGGACTCGGTGTAGTGATCACGCAGTTTCGAGCCGTCCCAGAATCCCGCTTCCTGGAAGTGCGGTGTACCCACCAACCGGCGACCACTGTAGCTGTCTATGGTGGTACCAACCTGCTCATTGTAAATACAGAGCGGTTTGGCCCAGGTATGGCCAAGCTGCTTTCCTTTGTAGGCAGCCTGATGGGATTCAAAACGGCCGCCTCTGGAATAGAGGTGAGCGACTGGCCCCACTTCTTCCGGTTTCAATTGCGCGTGCAAGCGCGCCATCAGGGGTTCGACGCCTCCGGCACGAATGTCATCTGCAGAAGCATCCGGCAAGGGTTGGCCGGTAAACGCGATATTGGCGGCCGCGCGCAGACAGAAATCTTCTGCTCGATCGAGCGGGTAGCGGTTACCGTCTGAATCCGAGATGGCGCCTTCGCCAAAACCCGGAAGGCCCAGGCGCTTGCCAACACCGATAAAAAAGGTTTCAAGGCTGATCGGCTCGCCTTCTGCCGTCTTTGCCTGCCGTGGCTCAACCACCGGCCAGCACGCCGTGGTCATTCTGGTCAGCGTGCCACGCCAGGCACCGGTGAAGCCCCAAACTTCATACATCACTGAATCCGGCACAATGTAGTCGGCAAACTGGTTGGTTTCGTTGATAAATGGGTCTACCGCAATAAACAACCCAAGACGCTTCGGGTCTTTGAGCTTGTCCTCAATCAACGCGGTGAGACCTGCCTGACCGTATAGCGGGTTCGCCATGCAACTGATCAACGCCTTGGCCTGATAGGGATAGCCCTCAAGGCCAGCCATCAGGTGTTCGGTCAGCAACGGCGGTGCCAGTGTTCGCCAGGGCGCCGGTGCGGGGTATGGGTTGTCACCCTTGGCAAGCCGCTGCTTGTACTCCGTCGAACGCTCATAAGGAAACCGGGAACGGGACAGGAATACGCCTTGGGGGGCCCGCTTTCCCGGGAAATTGGCGAGGTCATAGCGAGGCCCCGCCCCCATTCCGTTGTAGGCTCCACCGCCCACCGCCATGCCGCCTTTCTGGTTCACACTGCCCGCCAGCAGGTTGAGCATATTGATGCCCCAGGCCGCGTAGAACCCGGTACCAGACATCATGCCTCCGTGAGTATCGGCAACCGACTCACGGCCATGGGAAGCAAACTTCGTGGCCAGTTTGCGAATGGTGTCGGCTGGTACGCCGCAGTTTTCAGCGTAGTCTTCGATGGTGTGGGCAGTCGCTTGCTCCCGGAGCTTGAACAGGGAGCTTTTCACCGATACCTGACCTGCCTGGGTGGCAACCGTGGTTTCAACAAACAGCTCGGCACGGCTCAGCATTTCGGAGCTCTCGAGCTCGCCATCGGGCGCCATGACCACCGGTACATCGTCGTCGGCGCCGGCGTCCGCGCGGCCCAGATCTGACAACCGCAGGAATTTCCCTAGGTTGGGATGTCCCTCGGTTTCGATGACCAGGTGGGTGGCATTTGTATGCACGGTTTCACCGGCGGCCTGCGCGGCATGCTGCCCGGGTAAAGCCAGGTAATCTGTCGCATACCCCTCGTTCTCGAGCATCCAGCGAATGAGCCCCATGGCCAGTGCGGTGTCGGTCCCGGGCGTAATTGGAATCCATCGGCTGCGGTCGCCGACAGAATGGGAAGCAGTAGCGTTCAGGGCCGGGTCCACCACCACATATTCGAGTTTCCCCGTGGCCCTGGCTTGCGCCAGCAGACGGCCCTGCCGCTTAAACGGATTGCCGGCCTGGCTCGGCGCGGTGCCGATAAACAGGGCAAAGCGGGCGTTGCTGTAGTCCGGTTTGGCGTGGGTATTCGTCGCCAGGTTGTCATACATGGCGCCGGACCCCATCCGAAACGCCAGGCCGCAATAAGAACCATGGTGGCCATAGTTACGGGTACCAAAAGCATTCATGGCAAACCGGCGCAAAATGGCAGAACGGCCGTAATCTGTGGCTTCCATCACCAACAACTGGTTCGCCTTGGGCCCGAACTCGGGGTTGTTCGGGTCTACCGGGGTATCGTGGTCGTAAATATCCTTCAGACCTTCAACAGCGCCTTCTCCGAACAAGTCACCGCCTTCTACCACTTCGTCCAGCATCTGCTCGAAGGAAATCGTCTTCCACTGGCCACTTCCTCTTGGGCCTACCCGCTTAAGTACTTCGGTGATGCGCTTTTCGCTGGTGAGCTGCGCCATGGCGGCATTGCCGCGCGCACAGGCTGTCGAGCGGTTGAGTTGCCCCTGATCCTTGAAGGTGCTGAGCTTCTGCAGAGCATCCATCACCGGCATGGTTTCATCAAAGTGCTCATCGGCAGAAAGTGGATGATAGGGGTTGCCGGAGACCCGAAGCACCTGCTCGGTGTTGTTGTCGATACGTACCCGAACTCCGCACTTGGTGGTGCAGCCGTAGCACACCGTAAAGGCAATACGCTGATCCGGATTGAGCACGACCTTTCCGGTATCCGGATCGACGGTATACTCCGGTGCCAGGGAGTTACCGTTGGTTCGATGCTGGGCCGGTACACCCGCGGTACCATTAATCAGACCCTTGCCAATTTTTTCCAGCGGCCCGGAGTAACCGGCAGCAAAGGTCGCGACACCACCCGCTGCGGCGGCACCTTTCAGGAAATTGCGGCGATTTTTATCCATGGTCAAGCTCCGGCTTCAATCAATGAGTGGTGCCATTGGCATGTTTGGTATCACGCCAGGGCACCAGAATGTCGATAATCAACAGCACTGCCAGCCATAACCCGAAGGTGCCAATAATGCCCATCAGCCCGTAGGAGCCAGCCTCAACCACCAGGTTGTAATAGCCGGCTGTGTTCTTGGCGACGGTTTGCACCTCCATCAGTACCATCCAACGGAAGGCCCAGCCCATATGAATGGCCATCAGGCCAACCAGCCAGGCCCAACGCTGCCAGGCCGGCGCCCGTAAAAGCATCAACGTAGACAGGAACAGCAGCGCACCGGCACCAAGGGCCCAAGCCGCAATGGCCGCCCAGTCCGGGTTATAGCGCACGGATTCAAGCGCCGCCTGCACCGAAGGGCTGAACCCGGTAAGCCCCTGAAACAACCAGATGGCAGCGACGACCGCACTGGCGACAATGGACACCAGAATCACCTTCAGTCCCTGGCGATTGACGTCATGGTTGCCGCCTGCCATCAGCCGGTTAAGCAGCATGACCAGGCCGGCAGCGGCAATCAGGCCGGTCAGCACAAACATCACCGGTAACCAGGGCGTGTTCCACAAGGGGCGTGCCTTGATGATGGAAATTTCTGCCCCGGTGTAGACCATGATGCCAAGTGCCAGCACTGAGACCAGAAGGCCGGTCACCACCACCGCTAGCCGGGGTGTTTGCCATGATCCCAGGCACAGCCAACGCGCCAGTGTGGCATCCCAGCCTTGGTTGTTATGGCCTTTTTCCATCAAGGCCGGGCGCCAAGAAAAGTAGGCGTACAGAATCATCAACACCACATAGGGCGGCAACAAGAACGCGCCAATCGACATCCAGGACCAGGGTGCCGGGTTGGCATAAAAATGCCAGAACCGGGCCGGCTGATGCAGATCTGCCAGCAACGCCACCGGCCCCACAAGGGTGCAGGTCACCGCAACCAACAGCGCAAGCCGTGCCAGCGGCATGAACCTTTCACGCCCGAAGACCATGCCCGGCAGCGTCATCAATAACGCTGAATAAGAAATCGCGATCATGAAAAAGTACTGTACCGCCCACGGATACCAGGCCAGTTCGTAACGCGGGGTGAGTATTTCAGTGGCCAGCAAACTCATACCCTACCTCCTCACCCTGATTGTCACGCACATCCCAGATGGCTGGATCAGCCAGCGGGCGTGTTACAAAACGCTCGTCCATACCCAGGTAGAACACATGGGGTGCAGTGCCCTGCTCAGGTTTCAGAACCATCAGCTCGCCATAATGCTCTGCCATGATCTTGCTGATCTGGCTTTCCGGATCCCGGATATCCCCGATAATTCGCGCACCACCTACGCAGGACTCAACACAGGCGGGCAGCAAACTAACATCCAGACGATGGGCACAGAAGGTACATTTGTCGGCTGTCTGGGTGTCTTCGTTGATAAAGCGGGCATCGTAAGGGCAAGCCTGCACACAGTAGGCACAGCCCACACAGACATCGCTATCCACGACCACAATGCCATCTTCCCGCTGGAAGGTGGCCTGAACCGGGCAGACTGGTACACATGGTGGGACATCACAGTGGTTGCAAAGACGCGGCAACATCATGGTGGCGATGTCGCCGGTGCTTTCGTTCTGCACCTCGTATTGGGAGACAATCGTGCGGAAACTTCCCAGCGGCGCCTGGTTTTCGATATGACAAGACACCGTACAAGCCTGGCAACCAATGCACTGGCGCAGGTCAATCAGCATGGCATAACGCTTGGAGCTGTCGCCCTCACGCCTTGGGGGTTGTTGGTTCATTCCGGCATTTGCCAGGCTGCTCAAAGGCACCAAGGCGGCACCTGCGGTCAGGCGCGCAATTTGGCCGAGCAGTGTGCGGCGGGAAAAGTCCATACGTCCTCCTGATGGGACTGTTCAGGGTATGGACCCCACCTTAGCGAATGCAGAAAACGGATAATTGACGCTAATCAAGTTAATAGGCTGACGGTATGCCGTCATAGTGGGAAGTACCAACCTGAAGGATCAACCACAGCAGTTTCAGATCGAGGCCAGGGCAAAACCCGACCTTACGGCCAAATCGGGATAGGGGGGAACCAATAGGTTCCGCCCCTCCCACACCACCCGGCATGC
>NZ_JACUUB010000165.1 GCF_014859525.1 Marinobacter sp. | reverse complement strand
CAGTGTCGGCATCGGCCCCTTTGCAGCAGATAGCTGAGTACCGGGATGTTCTCCAGCGCACCGATCAGGTGCCCGCAGTGGGGGCAGCGTGAACGGGGACGGCTCAGATTGAATGGTTCCGATTTGTCCTGCTTGAGCTCCAACAATTCCTGGCACTGGCTGCGCCAGCTGCGTTGCATCATCACAGGCATGCGGTAGATCACCACATTCAGAAAACTGCCGACAAACAGTCCGAATAGGGCCGCAACGGAGGCAAACAGCAGGGGATGCTGTTGCATGAGTAGGCTGATCTCTTCCAACATGGCGTATTGAGCAGGATGGACTGGGCCAGCCTACATAATGGCACCCATCTGGAAGATCGGTAGGTACATGGCGACAACCAGACCGCCCACCAGCACCCCGAGTACGGCCATGATCATGGGCTCCAGCAGACTGCTGAGCGCATCAACGGCGTCATCAACCTCAGCCTCATAGAAATCAGCAACCTTGCCCAGCATGGCGTCGAGTGAACCGGCCTCTTCACCGATGGAGGTCATTTGCACCATCATGTTGGGGAAGACACCGATCTGCTCCATCGATGCGGTCAGCGAGGTACCGGCGGCAACATCATCGCGCATCTTCATCACCGCTTCGCGATATTTGACATTCCCCACTGCACCAGCTACAGACTCCATCGCCTCTA
The DNA here is from genome assembly GCF_014859525.1 of Marinobacter sp. Classification (GTDB taxonomy): domain Bacteria; phylum Pseudomonadota; class Gammaproteobacteria; order Pseudomonadales; family Oleiphilaceae; genus Marinobacter. The sequence continues at coordinate 825 of NZ_JACUUB010000165.1, read as the reverse complement.
CCAGCGGGACACCGGCCGCGAACATGGTTGACAAGGTACGGGCGAAACGGGCCAAGGCCCCTTTGTTAAGGATGTCACCGATCACCGGGATTTTCAGTGAGGCAAGTTCCACCCCATTACTAAAACGCTTTGATTTTGCCTTCGCCTGGGTAAAGGCAAAACCGACCGCAGCGATACCACCAAATACCAGGAACCAGTAAGCCTGGAAGAACTTGGATAGCTTGACCACGAACTGGGTCAGGGCCGGCAGGTCGGCACCAAAACCGGCGAACAGCGATTCAAACTGTGGGATAACGAAGATCAGGAGGATGGCGGTGATAACGAAGGCCATGGTTAGCACCGCACTGGGATAGAACAAGGCTTTTTTGATCTTGGACTTCAGCGCCTCGGTCTTTTCTTTATAGGTAGCGATCTTGTCCAGTAAGCTTTCTAGGATACCGGCCTGTTCACCGGCGTGGATCAGGTTACAGGTGAGGTCGTCGAAGTACTTGGGGTGTCTGCGCAGGGCCTCGGTTAGTGTTGTGCCCCCCTCGATATCTGACTTAATGGCATTGATAAGATTGCGCATATTGGCATTATCATTGCCCTTGGCCATGATCTCGAAAGACTGAACTAGTGGCACCCCGGAGGACATCATGGTGGCCAGTTGCCGAGCGAACAGTGAGATATCCTTTGGGACAATCTTGCGCCCGCGCGGACCACCGCCGCCAAACAGCGGTTTGGCCTTTTTGCTGAGCTTGAGGGGGTTGATACCCTGACGGCGCAGGTCAGCCTTGGCCAGGGACATATTCTGCCCACTAATCTCGCCCTTCTTGCGCTGGCCCT
>NZ_JACUUB010000090.1 GCF_014859525.1 Marinobacter sp. | reverse complement strand
GGGGTCTGACCCGGGGTCTGACCCCAATTGATCGGTCAGGATTTGATGAAGGCGCGCCAGCCGCCGTAGTCGGTGACATCTTTTGCGCCGGTGAAGCCGTAGCCTTCGCAGATGAAGCCGTTTACCCAGCGGCCGTCGGCCAGCTCCACGTTGCCGATGCCCAGGGGGGCGGGAATCAGGTTTACGAAGGAGCCGAATTCCGAGGCGGTCATTTCCCAGACTTCCAGCACAATCTCGGCGCCGTCTTGCTCTACCCGTTTCAGGCCCGGCTTGGGCGGGGTGGTGTTGGGAAGGGCGTAGAGGCGGTAATTGGCCGTGGTGGTGGTTTGTTCCAGTAACCGGGCCTTGCGTTCGGTGAGCTGGGTGTTCAGGGGCATGCCGGATAAATGCGCACCCACCACCGCCACCTGCACCATGGGCACGGCGGGCGGGTAAGTGGCCACTTCCTGTGGGCGCGGTTTGTCGGTGGCGCCCAGGGGGGTTGGGTGGGCATTCAGCCACTGACTGGCCAGGGTTTGCAGTTCCCGGTCTTTCCAGGCACCGCTGATCAACGTCACGCCAAAGGGCAGGCCATCGTCGCGGAAGCCGGCGGGCACTGCCAAAGCGCAGAAATCCGCCAGATTGACGAAGTTGGTGTAAGTGCCCAGCTGGCTGTTCAGCACCACCGGGTCGGCATTGACCGCATCAATGGTTGGGGCGATGGGGGCGGTGGGCACCAGCAGCCCGTCGACCTGGGTTAACAGCTCGTCGATCTGGCGTAGCAGTTCTTCTTTGCGATACTGGGCCTTGAAGGTGTCGGTGGCGGTGAAGTTGGCGGCTTTGCTGATGATTGCCTGCACCGTCTCGTTCATGTCGCCGCTGTGTTCGGCCATAAACGCCTGCACCGCAGCGTGGCGTTCGGCCACCCAGGGGCCTTCATAGAGCAGGGCGGCCATCTCCAGCAGCGGGCTGAAATCCAGCGGCACCAGTTCGATGCCGGCGGTATCCAGTTGGCGCCAGAGACTGAGCGCCGTGTTCCAGGCGGCTTCTGCTTGCTGGTCGCCATAAAATTCGGGGTTGTCCGGAATGGCCAGCCGTTGCACCGGACCGGGCCGGCGAATGGCGGGGGCGTCCAGCGCCAGGGTTTTCGGTGCTTTGCGGGAATAGGCATCGGCTTTATCAAAACCGGCCATCGCCTCGGCCACCAGCGCCGCGTCCCCAACGGTCAGACCGAACACCGAGACGCAATCCAGAGACCGGCACGCGGGCACCACGCCCTCAATACTGAAAAGCCCTCTGGTGGGCTTCAGTCCCACCAGATTATTGAGCCCCGCCGGCACACGGCCTGAGCCTGCGGTGTCTGTTCCTAAAGCAAACGGCACCAGGCCCCGGGCGACCACTGAGGCCGAGCCGGAGCTGGAACCACCGCTGATGATTTTCGGGTTATAACTGTTAGCGACGGCACCAAAAGGCGAGCGCGTGCCCACCAGCCCGGTCGCAAACTGGTCCATGTTGGTTTTGCCGATCAGCACGGCGCCAGCGGCTTTCAGCTTGCGCACCACAGTGGCGTCCTGTTCCGGAGTGTAGGCGAAAGCCGGGCAGGCGGCGGTGGTTTCAAACCCTTTGGCGTCAATATTGTCTTTCACCGCAAAGGGGATGCCGTAAAGCGGTAGCTGATCCAGATCGCCATCGACGCTTTCCAGCCGGTCAGCAAGTTCTGCCATGGCCAGATGCAGGCCGGCAGTGTTCAGGCGAGTGATCCAGGCGTTGTCCGTGTCTTTCAGGTAGTCCAGCAGTTTGCTGATCATAGCCTCGGGCTCTGCCCCTTCTTTATAGGCGCCTTGCCAGTCTGTGATCGTCCATCCGAGAGTCGTTGGCATGGGATGTTGTCCTCATGTGTGGTCAAACTTGTATACATGAGCAATGGCAAGCTGCGTGCCAGACACCGTATAAACGTCACTATTCCAATAAAAACAGATGGTTAATGATTTTGGTGTGTTGATTGGTTAAAACCGGTATGCACCAGTACGGCGCAGAATCGCGCCGGAAGGCACCAAAAACAGGCCGTAATGCGGGAAAATTACCGGCCATGGCGATCATCGGTTAGCTTGTATACTAGATAACTTGTTGTTTGATATTGCTTTTTGTGGGAGTTGGAACGGCAGATGCAATCACTCCGTTGCGTTTGACGACTCATAACCCAACGAAAAGGACGCGCAACATGAGCATCAAGAAACACGTGAAAATGGGCCTGTCGGCACTGGCACTGTCTGTTTCCTTCCACGCCATGGCGGCGGAAGACCCCATCAAGGTGGGCATTCTGCATTCCCTCTCCGGCACCATGGCGATCAGTGAGACCGCACTGAAAGACACCATGCTGATGTTGATCGAGAAGCAGAACGCCGAAGGCGGTGTACTGGGCCGCAAGCTGCAACCGGTGGTGGTCGACCCCGCCTCTAACTGGCCGTTGTTTGCAGAACGCGCCCGGGAGCTGCTGGAGCGGGAGAAGGTCGACGTCATCTTCGGCAACTGGACGTCGGTTTCCCGTAAGGCCGTATTGCCAGTGGTGGAAGAGCTGAACGGCCTGCTGTTCTACCCGGTACAGTATGAGGGTGAAGAATCCTCCGAAAACGTCTTCTACACTGGCGCCGCGCCCAACCAGCAGGCGATCCCGGCGGTGGATTACCTGAAGAACGACCTGGGCGTTGAACGCTGGGTTCTGGCCGGCACCGACTACGTTTACCCGCGCACCACCAACCGCATTCTGGAGACTTACCTGAAAGACCAGGGCGTGGCCGACGCGGACATCATGATCAACTATACCCCGTTTGGTCATTCCGACTGGCAGTCCATCGTCTCTGACATCAAGAGCTTCGGCAGCGCCGGCAAGAAAACCGCCGTGGTTTCCACCATCAACGGTGATGCCAACGTGCCTTTCTACCGGGAACTGGGTAACCAGGGCGTCTCGGCCTCCGACATTCCGGTGGTGGCCTTCTCCGTGGGTGAGCAGGAGCTGTCCGGCATCGACACCGCACCGCTGGTGGGCCACCTGGCCGCCTGGAACTACTTCATGAGTGTGGATAACGACGCCAACTACGACTTCATCGACGCGTGGGTAGAGTTCAGTGGTGATGAAAAAGCCGTCACCAATGACCCTATGGAAGCCCACTACATCGGCTTCAACATGTACATCGAGGCGGTCAAGAAAGCCGGCACCACCGATGTCGACGCCATCAAAGACGCGATCATCGGCGTGGCCGTGCCCAACCTCACCGGCGGCATCGCCACCATGATGCCCAACCACCACATCACCAAGCCCGTGCTGATTGGCGAGATCCAGGACAACGGCCAGTTCTCTGTGGTCTGGGAAACGCCGTCGACCGTGGCGGGCGATGCCTGGTCTGACTTCCTGCCGGGTTCCAAAGACCTGATCAGTGACTGGCGCGCCCCGCTGCGTTGCGGCAACTTCAACGTAGTGACCGGCAAGTGCGGTGGCTCTTCGGACGTGGCTACCAACTGAGTGATCAATCCGGGCAGGTGACTGCGCCTGCCCGGTGTTTCCAATCTCATTTCAACGCCAACAGGAATAAACCATGAGCATCTTCCGACTGCTCGCCGGGCTCGCTTTGGCCTGGTGCCTGGCCCTGGGGCCGGCGGTGGCCACTGCCCAGGTGCAGGACAACACCGCCCAGACACTGTTGCAGCAGCTCGCCGCCGCCAACGACGCCCAAAAAAGCGTGGTGCTGAAACAGATCGCAGAAAGCGGCGACGAACGGGCCCGCAGCTGGCTGGAAGCCTTTGCCGGCGGCCGCCTGGCCACGGTGAAATCCTCCGGTTACGTGGTGCTGGTCACCAACAACACCGGGCGCAACTGGCAAGTGGCTAGCGCCGTGACCGGCGACAGCATGGGCGAAATGTCTCGCCGGGAGCTGGACAGCATCCGGGTGAACAACGCCCTGCGCAGCCAGGTGGAAGGCATTCTCTCGGTGGTGGACCTGACGGTCGCCGACCACCGCACCCGCCGCGCCGCCGCCCGCCATTTGCTGGGCCGGGTGGATACCGTAACCGCACCCTTGATTGAAGAACGGCTTGGGGTGGAAGAAAACGACCGGGTGCGCGATTTGTTGGCCAACGCCCTCGCCATCCACCAGCTGGAACAGGGCGACATCAATGCCATCGAACAACTCTCCGGCAGCCTGAACGCCCGCGTACGGGCTGCTTTGAACAACGCGGCCAGTAGCGATGACCCAGCCGTAGTTGCGGCCGCTGAACAGGCTCTGGCCAGCATCGAACAGAAACTGAAAATGAACCGCGCCGCCGAAACCCTGTACTTCGGGCTCTCCCTTGGATCCGTACTGGTACTGGCGGCCATCGGCCTGGCCATCACCTTCGGGGTGATGGGCGTAATCAACATGGCCCATGGCGAGCTGATTATGCTGGGTGCCTACACCACCTGGGGCATGCAACAGCTGTTCCCGGGCCAACCGGGGCTGGCGCTGATTCTGTCCATCCCCGCCGGCTTCATGGTGGCGGCGCTGGCGGGCATCATCATCGAGCGCAGCGTGATCCAGCACCTCAAAGGCCGCCCGCTGGAAACCCTGCTGGCCACCTTCGGCATCAGCCTGATTCTGCAGCAACTGGTGCGCACCGTGATTTCCCCGCTCAACCGCACTGTGGTTACTCCGGAGTGGATGAGTGGCTCCATCATGATCAACGAGGCGTTGTCGCTCACCCTCAACCGCCTGTACGTGATCGGCTTTGCCCTGGTGGTGTTCGCCGGGCTGATGCTGATCATGCGCCGTACCCGCCTGGGCCTGGAAGTGCGCGCCGTTACCCAGAACCGCGCCATGGCCCGCTCCATGGGCATCAAGGCCACCAAAGTGGACATCATGACCTTTGCCCTTGGCTCCGGCGTGGCCGGGCTGGCGGGTGTGGCCTTGTCACAGATCACCAACGTGGGCCCTAACCTGGGCCAGAACTACATCATCGATTCCTTCATGGTGGTGGTGTTCGGCGGCGTGGGTAACCTGTGGGGCACCTTAGTGGCCGGGCTCACCCTGGGCACCATCAACCAGATTCTGGAACCCTGGGCTGGCGCGGTACTGGCCAAGATCATGGTGCTGGTACTGATCATCCTGTTCATTCAAAAACGCCCGCGGGGACTCTTCCCGCAAAAGGGCCGTGCGGCAGAGGGTTAAGTTATGGCGTCATCACAAACCTGGTTGCTCCGGCCCCTGCAGGAGCGTTCCACCCAACTCTTCCTGGGCGTGCTGTTCGGCGCTTTGATAGTAGTCACTTTTCTGCACCTGTTCATGCCACAGGACAGCGCCCTGCACGTAAGTGCCTACACGGTCACCCTGCTGGGTAAATACCTGTGCTACGCCTTGCTGGCGGTGGCGGTAGACCTGGTGTGGGGTTACCTGGGCATTCTCAGCCTGGGCCACGGCGCCTTCTTTGCCCTCGGCGGTTACGCCATGGGCATGTACCTGATGCGCCAGATCGGCGATCGGGGCGTGTACGGCGACCCGGTACTGCCGGATTTCATGGTGTTCCTGAACTGGGACACGCTGCCCTGGTACTGGCAGGGCTTCGACATGGCCTGGTTTGCCTTCATCATGGTGCTGCTGGCCCCGGGCCTGCTGGCGCTGGTGTTTGGCTTTCTGGCCTTCCGCTCCAGGGTAACCGGGGTGTACCTGTCCATCATCACCCAGGCGCTCACCTTCGCGCTGATGCTGGCCTTCTTCCGCAACGAAATGGGCTTTGGCGGCAACAACGGCCTGACCGACTTCCGCGACATCCTCGGCTTTAACCTGCGCAGCGACGCCACCCGACTGGGGCTGTTCATCGCCACCGGCATTGCCCTGGCCCTCGGCTACATCATTTGCCGGGCCATCGTCACCAGCAAGCTCGGCCGGGTCAGCATCGCCTGCCGGGACGCCGAAGCCCGCACTCGTTTCCTGGGATACCGGGTAGAGCGCGTACAGCTGTTCGTGTTTGTGGTGTCCGCCATGCTGGCGGGCGTGGCCGGGGCCCTGTACGTGCCGCAAGTGGGCATTATCAACCCCAGCGAATTCTCGCCGCTGTTCTCCATTGAGATCGTGGTGTGGGTCGCCCTCGGTGGCCGCGCAACGCTGTACGGTGCCGTGATCGGCGCCATCCTGGTGAACTACGCCAAAACCGTGTTCACCGGCGTAATGCCAGACGCCTGGCTGTTCGCCCTGGGCGCGCTGTTTGTGCTGGTGACCGTGTTCCTGCCCAAGGGCATTGCCGGCCTGCTGCAAAAGCGCAGAAAAGCCAAAGACGACGATGACCCCGCCACCGCCCAGGAGGCCACCGCATGAGCATGTTCGAACAACTGGCCAAGCGCGACCGGGTATTTGAGTTCCTGGCCCCGGCCGCCTCCCCGGTGGACGTGCGCCACGGCCCGATCCTGTACCTGGAAGACGTGAACGTGAGCTTTGACGGCTTCAAGGCCATCAACAACCTCAACCTGACCATCGACGACGGCGAGCTGCGCTGCATTATCGGCCCCAACGGCGCGGGCAAAACCACCATGATGGACATCATCACCGGTAAAACCCGCCCGGATACCGGCTCCGTGTGGTTCGGCAGCCGCCACAACCTGCTGACCATGAACGAGCCGGACATCGCCAGCCTGGGCATCGGTCGCAAGTTCCAGAAACCCACCGTGTTCGAAGCCCTCACCGTGTTCGAAAACCTGGAACTGGCCATGGCCGCCGACAAACGCATATTCCCAACCCTGACCGCCATCATGAAACCGGAATACCGGGACCGCATCGACGAAGTGCTGGAGATGATCAAACTCAAAACCCTGCGGGACAAACCTGCCGGCATCCTCTCCCACGGCCAGAAACAGTGGCTGGAAATTGGCATGCTGCTGATGCAGAAACCAAGGCTGCTGCTGGTGGACGAACCGGTAGCCGGCATGACCGAACAGGAAATGGAACGCACCGCCGAACTGCTCACCAGCCTGGCCGGCAAACAGTCCGTTGTGGTGGTGGAGCACGACATGGGCTTTGTGCGCTCCATCGCCCGCCAGGTCACCGTACTGCACCAGGGCAGCGTGCTGGCCGAAGGCACCATGGACCAGGTCTCCAACGACCCGGAAGTGATCAAGGTATACCTGGGGGAGGAGGCGTAATGCTCAAGATCCAGAAGCTCAACCAATACTACGGCGAAAGCCACACCCTCTGGGATCTGGACCTGGACGTACCCCAGGGCCAGTGCACTTGCGTAATGGGCCGCAACGGCGTGGGCAAAACCACCCTGATGAAATGCATCATGGGCGAGGAAACCACCAAAAGCGGCAGCATCGAATTTGCGCCGGATGTGGAACTCACCAAAAAGAAAATCGAAGACCGCTCAAGACTGGGCATCGGCTACGTACCCCAGGGCAGGCAGATATTCCCCCTGCTGACCGTGGAAGAAAACCTGCGAACCGGTTTGGCCGTGCGCAAGGACGGCAGCAAGAAAATCCCCGAGCGGGTGTATGAGCTGTTTCCGGTGCTGAAGGAAATGAAACACCGCAGAGGGGGCGACCTGTCTGGTGGGCAGCAACAGCAGCTGGCCATTGGCCGGGCGCTGGTGATTGAGCCCAGGCTGCTGATACTGGATGAACCGGGGGAGGGGATTCAGCCGAATATTGTGGCGCAGATTGGGGAGGTTATTCGTAGGCTGATTGAGGAGGACGGGCTCACGGTTCTTCTGGTTGAGCAGAAGTTGCCGTTTGCACGGAAGTATGCGGATCGGTTTGCGATCCTTGACCGTGGGCGGCGGGTTGCGGAAGACGAGATTGGGGGGTTGACGGATGAACTGGTTAAGAAACATTTGACGGTTTAACTGTGTGCAAAGCCATAGTCGCCGAGCTGGACGAGCATATGGGAAATGAGAAACATGCGACTGAAGGCCGTGGCAACGGTAACAACCGTAATGGCTATTCTGCCAAGCGCCTGAAGGGCCAGCTCGGCGAAGCGCACTGTGTTGGGCCTTCGGCTCCATTCCGTGGGCGCGCATGTTGCAAGCGTTGGGCAGCAAGAGGTGGGACATTGATTCGGCGAAAGCGGGTGGTATGATAATGTCATACGACTGCTGCATTAGGAGCACCAGCTATGAGTATGCACCGGAAAACCATCACGCTGACTGAACAACAAGACGACTGGGTGAAAGGCCAAATTGAGAGCGGTCACTTTGGTAATGATAGTGAGTATATCCGCGATCTCATCCGAAGAGATCAGCAGGCTAAAGAACGGCTTGCCATGCTGAGAAAGGCTCTCGCTGAGGGTGAGTCAAGCGGGCAGCCGAAGCCGCTTGATATATCTGCCATCAAGGCCGAAGGCCGTAAACGGATGAAGGCAGCTGACTAGTGCTCAAGCTGAATATTACCCCGCAAGCGGAATCGGACCTCATCGGAATTTGGCTTTATACCTGCGAAGAATGGGGTGTTAATCAGGCGGATACATACCTGGATCAGTTGGAGACTGGAATGAAACAACTAATCAATCATCCGTTACTCGGTACAAACTATGAGCATGTTTTTCCTGGGTATCGCAGATTGCAGGTCGAGCATCATGCTGTTTTTTATCAAGTGCTTGAGCCAGAGGTGCTCGTTGTTCGTGTGCTACATGAGGACATGGATGCACCCGAAAGGCTTCTGGATTAATAGCGGCTATTTTTTGAAGCTACCTCAAGTTTTTATCCTCGTTCTGTACTTTTGCTGTCCAACAAGTGGTTGCACCCGGAAAAATTACTCACGGCCCAGCGGTAACAAATTCATGGATGAAAGTGGAGGGATAGATCTATCTCGGGTTTGCTAAGA
>NZ_JACUUB010000019.1 GCF_014859525.1 Marinobacter sp. | reverse complement strand
GGCACAGGCACAGGCAGAGGCACCTGAGTTCTATGACTTTGACACCTACGCAGAGGAAAAGCGGTTTCGCAACCTGAATGCCGAGCTGCGTTGCCCGAAATGTCAGAATCAGAACATTGCCGACTCCAACGCACCGATTTCCAAGGATATGCGGGATCAGGTGTATCTGATGATGCAAGACGGTGCTACCGACGCCGAGATTGTGGGTGCACTGGTGGATCGTTTTGGCGAGTTTGTAAAGTACAAACCCCCGGTAGATCGCCGGACCATCATCCTGTGGGGTTTCCCCGCGATTGCTGTATTCGGCGGCTTGCTCATCGTGGTCGGTGTTGTCATGCGTTCCCGGCGGCAGAGCCCGGAGCCCTCGCTGAGCTCAGAAGAGCAGGCAAGAATCAAACAAATGCTGACTGACAAGGATCAGTCGTCGCGCAGCTGATCCCTGCACTACATTTTTCAACTGTGATGATATCTCCATGACTGAAACATTCTGGATTGCCGCAACGGTACTCATTCTGGTTGCCTTGGCGTTTGTGTTGTACCCGATCTTTTTTCACGGTTCTCGCTCGACTTTGGAAATCGACCAAAGAAATCAGAATCTGCTGGCCTATCGTAGCCGGCTTAAAGAGCTGGATAATGAGTACGAGGCCGGCATACTGGAGGATGAAAACTATCAATTGCTGAAGGATGAACTGGCCGGTGCCATGCTGGACGATGTGCCTGAGCATGCCAAGCCGGAACAACGTATTCCTGGCCGGCGCAGCGCGATGGCCATTGCCTTGATGGCAGTCCTGCTGCTGCCTGCAGGGGCTTTTATTGCCTATGAGCGATGGGGCGCCATGGACCAGGTGGAACAGTACCTGGCCATGCAGGAGATGAGTGCAGTCGGTGATGAGCAAGTTGCCAAGGTATCGGAACTTGCTGAGCAGTTGCGTACCCGACTTGAGACTAATCCTGGTAACGCAGACGGCTGGGCCATGCTTGGCCAGACCTACATGCGGATAGAGCGCTTCAGGGACGCGGCGGACGCGTTCAGGAATCTGGCCACAGCGGTAGCCGAAGACAGTGAATCCAGTGCGGTGGCTCTTGGTCTGGCCGCTCAGGCGCTGTTTTTTGACAACGAAGGAAAGATGACGCCAGAGGTGGTCGAGGCCATTGAAGCGGCTCAATCGCTTAACCCGAGCGAAGTCAACTCGTTGGGTCTGCTCGGGATCAATGCGTTCAGCCAGCAGGACTATCAGGCGGCGATTGAATACTGGGAACAGATTGTGGCGGTGGCCCCCGACCACCCTCAGATCGACTCCATTCGCGGCGGCATTGATGAATCATACCGTCGCCTGGGTCAGCAACCTTCGGCAGCAGTTCAGAGCCAGTCAGTACCCGTGACCGAGGCGGGACCGGGGGTGTCCTTGCGAGTCTCGCTGGACGACGATTTTCGCGATCAGGTGCCGGCTGATACCACCCTGTTTATCTTTGCCCGTTCGGCAAACACCGCTGAGGGAGCGCCGGTCGCGGTTGCCCGCTTGACGGCAGGGGCATTACCCGCTGATATCCGACTGGATGACCGGTATGCGATGTCACCGAATGCGACCATCTCAGCTGAGCAGGACGTGGTCATTATTGCGCGTTTAAGCCGGTCCGGCAGCGTTAATCCTCAACCGGGTGACTGGCAGGGCAGGGTTGAAGCGCAGGTGATGGCGCTGAGCGCTCAGCCTGAGCCAGTCCAGCTGGTGATCAATCAGGAACTGACCAACTGATCTGAATCATCGCCGGGCTTGTCAGTTTGACAGGCCCGGCGGAAACAATGGCGCCAATCCCTGATTTGATTCCGGGCTGGGCTGTCGAGCTCTCAGTCGCTCAAGCGCGTTAATCAGTGGTCGCGTTACGGCTTTACCAGACGAAGCCCGGTGCTGCGAGAATAACCCCTCCTGAAACTGCCGCACGGCGTCCGCCAACGCCGGATCTCCACTGAACCGAAGTACATCTTCCAGAGTAACCAGGCGCTGGTCCGGATATTTGAGCTTAGCCCAGCTCACCAGTAGGGCAGAGCTTTGCCCGGAGCCGGCCTGAATGGCGTTTTTGAGTGAGTTGAACGCCTGCTGTTCATTCGCCGTGCCGGCATTCTCCGGCTGAGCTTGCTCGCCGTGTCGTCGGCGAGAGAGCCACCACAGCCCGGCAGTCGCCAGCCACAGTACCGCCATGATGACTGTGCTGATGAGCCAGGGCGAGGTTTGCCCCGGGTCAGCTTGATCACTGCTCGTCGTTACCGGTAGCGGCTCCAGAGCTTGCGATGAATCGTCCACCGGGGTTGCAACCATCGGGCTATCACCTTCTATCCGGTAACGGCGAGCGGGCAGTTCGGCGTATTCAAGCTGGTCTGTCTGTGTATTCCACCAGGGTATCCGGATGGCTGGCAGCTCAACGTCACCGGTCTGCACGGGAACAAGCGCTGAAACTTGCTGCAGGGCCGAGTTCAGGCCCTCTGCTGTGGTTTCGGTATTTCTGATCGGTTGCTCTGGATAGCTCCGGATAGCATCCGGAATGGCCTGTGGCAGATCTGGCAACGCTTCTGAGGGCAGGCCGATGGCTTCCAGGGTGAGCTGGCGATTCAGGTTGGTTCCTGCGCTCAGTTCGGTAGATGAGGGCAGTCCCTCTTCGGTCAAGGTCATCTGTATGGCTGGCAGCCAGGGCCTGCCGGCGGGATAGTTGTCGGGTATGGGTTTTACCTGAACGTCAAACAGCTGTTGCCGATCTCGCAGAAAGCGTAGCTGCCCGGAGCTGTCACGGGCCTGGCCTTCAAAACTGATCGGGGCAAGCCTGAACTCGCCCGGCTGTTGCGGAAAAATGGCATAGCGTCGTTCCACTACCCGATAACGGGTGCCATCGCGATATCGGTTGAACTCTTGCTGCCTGCCCAGGGATTCGATGATGGCGTTCGGGTGTTCAGGCTCAGACAGTTCACCCCGGATCAGGTTGCCGGAAAAATACAGTCGAACGGTGAGTACCAGTTGTTCCTGAACGTAGACATCGGCTTTGTCTGCCGACAGCTCGATAAAGCTGTCTCTGCTGGCGGCTGGCTGGTTTGGCGGCGTGCCGCCCAGCACCTCAACCATCACCGGTGCCGAGGTCGAATCCTGGAATGTCAGCTCGGGAATAGTCAACGTACCGGTGCGGGTTGGCGCCAGCCGGTAGGTCCAGGTGATTTCACCTACCATCTCATTGTTCACGGTTTGAACGCTGTAACGTTGGTTGCGCGCTAAAATCTCGAAGTCAGGTTGAACCTGTTCTATATCGGGCGAGGGCAGTTGCGACAAGTTAAAGCTGAACAGGTTGGTCAGGTTGACGTCGATCTTCATGGAGCCTTTAACGGTCAGCGTCAGCACCTCGCCCTCGTAGAGCTGTGTGCGGTCTGGCTCTACGGTTAATTCGTTGGCCCAGGCCGCGGGCATGGCCACCATGAGTAGCAAGCACAGGCTGACGGCAGAAGTCACAAAACGTTTTACCATGGTGTGTCGCCCTCGTCCGGTAGGGTCTGGCGTTGTTGGTGTTGCTGCAGGAATTTGCGCTGCAGCAACCCGCCGGGATTGTCTGGTATGCGCCTGAGCCACTGCTCCTGGGCCTGAGACAGGGGCTGTTCAGAGATCTCAGCCGGGGCTTCTGCCGTTGCCTCATCGGCATCCTGCCCTGAGGGGTCGGTCGGCAATTGCGCATCTTGCTCCGATTGATCGGCGTCTTCCTGGCCTGATTCGTCGGATTGCCCCGGCTCAGGCTCCTGAGCCTGGTCGCTGGGTGATCCCTGGTCATTCGGTTGAGTGTCAGAGCCGTCGCCTTGTTGCGGGTCGCCATCCTGGTCGCCTGCACTATCCTGAGATTCCGGGCTGTTTGGGTCGCTTTGAGATTCTGATTCCTGCTGCTGTTGTTCCAATAATTGCCGGACCAGTTCGTGGTTGGCGCGAGCGTCCTCGAATTCAGGGTTTTGCTCCAGTGCCTGCTCATAGGCTTGCAGCGCTTCGGCCAGCTCACCGGAGCGGGCCAGGGCATTGCCCCGGTTGTAATGGCCCACCGGGCCGGCTTGATCCGCAAAGGTTTGTGCAGCGTCGTTGAAGCGCCCGTCCCGATACAAGGCGCTGCCTCGCCAGCCAGGTTGTTGCAAGCGCTCTGCGGCCCGGGCTGGATTCTGTTCGATCAGCTCCCGGCCTCTCTGATCTTCCCGCTGCCAAAGGCTGCCCCAATCCATTGCCATCGCCGGCCGGGGCGTCAGTGACAAAGGTATGATGGCCATAAGGCAGAGTGCGAAGGCGCCTTTCTTCCAGCCCAGTAACAGCAGCGGAAGCGCCAGCCATAGCAGCCAGTAACCGTCGTCTTGCCAGCGGTTGATGGTCATGCCGTTGCGGTCTTGCATGGCATCGCTACGGAAGTCCGGCTCCAGATTCAGGCGGCGGATGTCGTCATCGTCAAGGGTCAGGCTGTGGCTTCTGCCCCCGTTGTCACGGGCCAGGCGGGCCAGGGCATCCGGGTTGGCACGAGTAATAACAACGTTACCGTTGTCGCGAATAAAGCCCCGTTTGGCTAAAGGGATTGGTCCGCCTTCCCATGTGCCTACTGTCAGTGTGCTCAGGCTATAGGGAGTGCCTTGTAAGCGAGTGGTTATGTCACCGTGGTGGCGGTCGGGATAGTCGTCGGCAATGACCAGTATTCGACCCTGCCCGGGGGTCCCCTGCTGGAGAAGGTTGACCGCTTGCTCTATGCCCAGATCAATGCGGTTGCCCTGAGCCGGCATAATGGCTGGCTCCAGAACGCCGAGCATGGACTCGATAGTGCGACGATCGTCGGTCAGTGGGGTAACCACATGCGCATCACCGGAATACACCACCAAGGCTGTCAGGCCACCCTGACGTGCAATAAGGATATCCCGGATCTTGCGCTTGGCCTGGGTTAGTCGGTCTGGTTCAACATCGGTGGCCAGCATCGACAGAGACAAGTCCAGAACGATCACCAGGCTGTCGGCAGGCTGTTTGAGGGGCGTGGGTGCTTCGCGCCAGCTGGGGCCTGACAGGGCGATGGCCAACACGACAACGCCAAGCCCCAGAGGGAGCCGGGGAGACAGGGTTTTGGTGCCGGATGGTTGCTCATCCCGGTGGCGAATCAGGGGGTTCAGTAACGCGGCGGGGATGTATCGATCCCAGCCGGTGTCGCCTTGCCGCAGTCGGTGTTGCAGTATGAAAAACAACGGCAAGGCCAGTAGCAGCAATAACCAGAGTGGGCGCAACAAATGAAAGTCAGTCATTGCCCGTCCTCCCGCCAGGGTTGAAGGGGCGCACGCTGCCGAGCAGTTGTGCGGTGAACAGGAGCAGCCACAGAACAAGAGCAGCGCCAGCAGGCCAAACATAGAGCTCGGTCACCGGACGGTAGAACTGCCCCTCCTGCTCGATGGGTTCGAGCTGATTGATGCTGTCGTAGATCATTTCAAGTTCCGGCAGGCTGCGCGCGCGAAAGTAGCGTCCGCCGGTTTGCTGGGCCATTCGTGTCAGCATACCTTCATCCAGATCCCGGGATGGATTGACTTGCCGTGAGCCCAGCAAGCCACGCTGAACCATGGAATCAGCGCCAATGCCAACGGTGTAGAGGCGGACACCTGCCGCCTGGGCGATCTCGGCAGCTTTGTCTGGCGTAAGCTGGCCGGCATTGTTCACGCCGTCCGTCAGCATGATAACCACACGCTGTTGCTCCGGGCGGTCTCTAAGGCGCTGAATGGACAGCCCGACAGCATCACCGATGGCGGTTGCCCGCCCCGCCATTCCGATGGCCGACTCGTGCAATAACGTGCGCACGGTTTCCCGGTCAAAGGTCAGTGGTGCCTGCACATAGGCTTCGGTGCTGAACAGAATGAGCCCCAGGCGATCGCCCTCGCGATGATCAATAAAGTCGTCCAGTACTCGTTTTACCGCCTGTAATCGGTTGATGCTGCGGCCGCGCAAGACCATGTCCTGCTCGTCCATACTGGGTGAAATATCGACCACCAGCATCAGATCGCGTCCGCTGATAGGCATCTGAACCTGCTCACCGACATGCTGTGGTCGGGCAATCGCAACCACCAGCAGGAACCAGGCCGCCAACAACACGAGTTGTCGCCAGCGTGGCGTTGCCTGTCCCCGGGTGCTCACGCCGGGCAACCCAGACAGCCAGTGACCGACTGGAATCACCGGGGCATCTACCGCCTGTTTGCCTCGATTTCGGCTACCCGGTAACAGTGGCAACAGGGCGAGTAACAATAGCCAGGGGTAAGCCAGGCTTATCATACTCTTGCCTCCAGCCAGTTGGCCGCAAAGCGGAGCGCTTGTGCCGGATCAGCCGTCGCTCTGGGCTGCCAGGTGCTGGCAACCATGGCTTCAACCACCGGTCGTGAGGCAATGCGGTCGTCAGGCGCGGTTTCCAGCAAAAAATCAATCCATGCGTTACCCGATAGTGCTTCCGGATTGCGGTCAGGAAAGGCTTGCCGGGCGACTCGTTTGAGCAGTGCGTTAAGCTCACTGAACCAGGCCGGATCCTTACTCGCCGATTCTTTGAGATCGGTCAGAAGATCCTTGGCCTGCCGCTGCCAGAGCGTGTTGCGCCGACGCCTGCGCCAGAACACCAACAGGGTGATGACAACGGCCAATGCCAAAGCAGTAGCCAGCCACCAGCCCGGTGCTGGCGGCCAGAAACCGCCGGTCTCGGGCAGATGAATGTCTCGCAGCTGGGCTAATGGGTCTTGTCCGTTCATCCGATCCGCCCTCCTGGCCCGAGCAGCAGGCGCAAGGCCGCCGCAGGGTCTTGTTGAGTCATCACGGTGGCGGCCTGAACGCCCGCGGTGCGAAAGCAGTCTGCGAGTTGCTGTTCATGGTGAGCCACTTTGTCACGCCAGGCTTTCTTGAAGGATGGGTTTGATGCATCAAACCAGATGGGCCCGTCCGGCCCGGCAACCGCAAAGCGGCCGCTGGCCGGGAGTTCCGTTTCCATCGGGTCGAGTATTCGTATGGCACTCACGCTGTTGTGGCGCGCAAGCGCCCCCAGCAGGCTGGTGGTGGTTTCCGTCACAGTCATGAAGTCACTGATAACGAAGATCCGGCTGCCGGTGTGAGCAATTCGCCTGGCCTCGGTCAGCGCGGTGTCCAGGCGGAGATCGGCTTGATCACCGATGGGTGCAGGTGGGGGGCTGCCTGGCTGGTGTTGCAGATTAGCGAGCTGGTCGAGCAGACGCAGTACCGATTTTCTGCGGCGTGCCGGGCGGGATACGTGCAACTCCCGGCCATTGAAGATCAGCCCGCCAATCTGATCGCCGGCCCACAGCGTGAGCCAGGCAAGAATGGACGTCACCTGGGCGCAACGAACCTGTTTATACGCGCCGGTGCTGGCAAAAAACAAGGTCGGCCCCAAGTCCGCAATAAGCAACACCGGGCGTTCCCGCTCTTCCTCATACAGTTTTGTGTGAGGGGACTGGCGCCGAGCCGTAACTCGCCAGTCGATGCTGCGAATGTCATCACCGGGCTGGTATTGGCGGACCTCGGCGAACGTCATGCCACGCCCGCGCTGACGGGACTGCCGAAGGCCGGACTGGCGTGATCGGACCGGTCGTGCCGACGGCATTTTCAGGGCTCGCGCATCGGCCTGCAGGCGCACAAGATCCTGCAGGGTGATGTGAGTGGCGGGGGATAGGATAGCCATACTGCCGCTAATGCCTCCTGCTTCGAGTCACTTCAGGCAGTCACCGGAACCCGGTCAATCAGCCTTTGAAGCACGGTATCTGCCGTCATGCCCTCGGCTTCGGCTTCGAAGGTCAGCAAAATCCGATGCCGAAGAACATCAAAGGCCATGGCCCGAACGTCATCTGGGGTCACATAATCCCGGCCATCTAACCAGGCCAGAGCGCGGGCACACCGGTCCAGGGCAATGGTGCCGCGGGGGCTGGCACCGAACGCTGTCCAGCGTGCCAGTTCCGGGTCCAGACTGGCAGCATCCCGGGTCGCCAGTATCAGAGCCAGCAGATACTGTTCGACCGGTTCGGCCATGTATATATCCGACACGGCCTGCCTGGCCGTCATCACCTGATCCTCTGTAAGACGAATGTCTACGTTCGGGATTCCCTGACGGTAGTCTGCGCGCGCAAGGTGCAGAATCTGTCGCTCAGCATCGGCAGACGGGTAGTCAATCACCACATGCATCAGAAAACGGTCGAGTTGGGCCTCAGGCAGGGGGTAAGTGCCCTCCTGCTCAATCGGGTTTTGAGTTGCCATAACCATGAACAGCTTGGGCAAAGCAAAGGTTTGCATGCCGACACTGATCTGGCGCTCTCCCATGGCTTCCAACAGGGCGGATTGCACTTTGGCGGGTGCCCGGTTGATCTCATCCGCGAGCACCAGGTTGTGAAAAATCGGGCCGCGCTGGAACTCGAACAGGCCGGTCTCGGCCCGGTAGATTTCACTGCCAGTCACATCGGAAGGCAGGAGATCCGGGGTGAACTGGATCCGGTGAAAATCGCCTTCAAGGTGTTCGGCAAGGGCTTTGACGGCGGTGGTTTTAGCCAGGCCGGGGGCGCCTTCGACCAGCAAGTGGCCGTCGGCAAGCAGGGCAATCAGCAGACGGTCGACCAGTTTGTCCTGACCGATGATGCGGGTTGCCAGTTGAGATCGAAGGTCACCAAACGTTTGCTGTAATGACATGAAATTCATAGCTCTTGGTTGGTCATGGTCCAGCGGGCGCGGAGCCGTATTGTGCCTGACTTGTGCCTAAGTAGATTCCGCAGTTTTGGCGTCTGGCCGGCAAAAATCAAGAGCTTGACTATGCTTATGTGACGATACGCTGATTACGTTTATTTCACACAAACCCGAGGTTAGATATGAATGCGCTGACAATCGCCAGCAAGGATCAGTTCTTCGAGCAGTTAGCCGAAGCGTTCTCAGAAAAAATTGCCAAAACCGAGGCCAGAAAAATCGCTGAGTTTGCCCGACAGCATTATGCGCACATACCGGTCGAGGAATTGGTCAGGCGGCGATTCTCGGATACCTACGGCGCAGTGCTGGCGTCCTGGCAGTTTTTGCAAAAGCGCAGCGCGGATGAAACGCCTGTGGCGGTTTTTAATCCGGATCTGGAAAGTGACGGCTGGCAATCTACCCATACCGTCATCTTTATGCTTCACCCCAATATCCCCTTTCTGATCGATTCATTGCGTATTGCTATTAATCAGCGGGAGATTGGCACTCATTCTATTCAACACTCGATTCTCCATGTCGACCGGGACGCTTCCGGTAAGCTCAAAAAGCTCTATTCAACAAAGAAATCCGGCGCTGGCTCGGCGTATGAAGCCTTCATTGTACTTGAGATTGATCGCCACAGTGCGCCGGAGGATCTGCGCAACCTCGAAGAAACCTTGCAGAACGTTCTGCACGAAGTCCGGATTGCGGTTGGAGATTTCCCGGTAGTGAAAGAAAAGGTCAATGAGATTTTGACCGAGCTTGATGCGACCACAGCCGGTATCAGTGATGAGGCCAAGCAAGAGGCAAGGGCGTTTCTCAATTGGCTGACGGAAGATCACTTTACCTTCCTGGGATACGATGAATACGACTTTGCCAAAGACAAGCAAGGCATGGTTGTAAGGCGCGTGGAAAACTCCGAACTGGGTATTCTGCGAGTCAATAACGAACGCCCGGACAAGGTGCGGTTAAATGAGCTGCCTCAGCGCACTCGCCATGAAATGACGCGCACGGATGATATTTTCATTTTCGCGAAGTCGGCTCAGCGTTCCCGGGTTCACCGGCCGGCCTACCCGGACTACATTGCGGTCAAAAAATTTAACAGCAAGGGTGAGGTGGTCGGCGAGCGGCGTTTCCTCGGTCTTTACACCGCAAGGGTTTACAACGAACGGCCAGATGAGATTCCACTGCTGCGCCGCAAGTTTCAGATCGTGATGAAGCGGTCTGGCTTCCTGACCGACGATTACGCAGGCAAAGAACTGGAACAGATCCTGACGCTCTACCCCCGGGATGAACTGTTCCAGATCGAAACCGACGAACTGCTGCGAGTGGCCAAGAGCATTCTGTACATACAAGAGCGCCGCCGGATTGAGCTGTTCATGCGTGAGGACGTTTATGGACAGTTTGTGACGTGTCTGGCGTTCTTCCCCCGCGACATTTACAACACCGAATTGCGACTGAAAGTGGAGCAGGTTCTGCTGGACAGGCTAGAGGCTGAAGACATCGAGTTTGTCACACACTTTTCGGAGTCTGTGCTGGCGCGGGTGCAGTTCACTATTCGGGTACCTCAGTTCGAGAACCGACAATTGCCGCTCGCGGAGATTCGGGACAAGGTCATTGAGCTGGCGCAGTCCTGGCGCGACGGCCTCTACGATGCTCTTAGCGAGTCTTACGGCGAAGAGCAGGGCAACGAGATGTACCGGGTGTGGGCCGGTGGTTTTCCCGCCAGCTATACCGATATGTTTTCGCCCCGGCGAGCAGCGATTGACCTGGAACACATTGTCGATTCAGCCCGCAATGATGACTTGGCCATGAGTTTTTATCGTGCGCTGGAAGAAGACGAAAGCACATTGCACTTCAAACTGTTCTTCCCGGATGAGCCTCTGCCGCTCTCGGATGTGATGCCGATTTTTGACAACCTGGGCTTCCGGGTGATCGGGGAGCACCCGTTTGAAGTTATTGATCGCACCGGCAAGACGGTTTGGATTCACGACTTCACCCTGCAGGCACACAAAGGTACGGTGGTGGATATTCACCGTATTCGTCCGATCTTCGAGGAGCTGTTCCGCCGGGTATGGCACGGTGAGGCCGAAAACGATGCCTTCAACCGGCTGATGCTGGTTTCGTACATGAGCTGGAGAGACATCGCTCTGCTGCGCACGCTCGCCCGCTACATGCGCCAGATACGGTTCTCTAACAGTCAGACGTTCATTTCCAACACCCTTGTTAACCATGTCAATTTGACGCGTTTATTGCTGGAGTTTTTCGAGGTTCGGTTTAATCCGGACCGGTTCCAGAGCAAAGGTAAGAGCGAGGCAGCTCAACAGAAGCTGGAGATCGAATTCAATGCGGGCCTGGACGAGGTCGAGAACCTCAGTGAAGACCGGGTGCTCCGGCTCTATCTGGAACTGATGCAGGCCGCGCTCCGCACCAACTACTACCAGCCAGATGCGGAAGGGCAGGTCAAACCGTACATCAGCGTGAAATTTGATCCGTCACGTATTCCGGACATGCCATTGCCGATGCCCATGTTTGAAATTTTTGTGTATTCGCCAAGGGTTGAAGGTGTGCACCTGCGCGGCGGAAAAGTGGCTCGTGGTGGCCTGCGCTGGTCAGACCGCTTTGAGGATTATCGCACTGAAGTTCTGGGGCTGGTGAAAGCACAGCAGGTAAAGAACGCGGTCATTGTGCCGGTGGGTGCCAAAGGTGGTTTTGTCGCCAAACGATTGCCGGATAGCTCTGACCGTGAAGCCTTCCAGGCCGAAGGGGTCGCCGCATACAAAACCTTTATTCGCGGGCTTCTGGATATCACGGACAACCTGGTGGACTCGCAGATTGCGCCGCCAGAGCGTGTTGTCCGCCACGACGAAGACGACCACTATCTGGTGGTAGCGGCCGATAAAGGCACGGCGACTTTCTCGGATATCGCTAATGGTTTGGCGGCGGACTACGGCTTTTGGATGGGCGATGCGTTTGCCTCGGGTGGCAGTAACGGCTATGACCACAAAAAGATGGGCATTACCGCTAAGGGTGCCTGGGTATCGGTAGAGCGCCATTTCCGGGAAATGGGCATCAACCCGGCGGTGGACGAATTTACAGCCATCGGCATTGGCGATATGGCTGGCGACGTCTTCGGCAACGGCCTGCTGTGCTCCGAGAAAACCCGCCTGGTGGCGGCGTTCAACCACATTCATATTTTTGTGGATCCGAATCCGGATGCTGAAAAGAGTTACAAGGAGCGCAAGCGCCTGTTTGAGCTCCCGCGCTCGGCCTGGACCGATTACGATGCCAAGCTGATTTCCAAAGGCGGTGGCGTGTTCAATCGAACCGCCAAGTCCATCCCGGTCAGTGCCGAGATGAAAAAGTTGCTGGGTATCAAATCCGATCGTGTACCGCCCAACATGCTGATCGGTCATATCCTCAAAGCTGAGGCAGACCTGCTTTGGGTAGGCGGTATCGGGACTTACGTAAAAGGATCGTCCGAAAGCCATTCAGACGTTGGCGACAAGGCCAACGATGGTCTGAGAATTAATGGCAGTGAGCTGCGCTGCAAGGTCGTTGGGGAAGGCGGCAACCTTGGGTTTACCCAGTTGGGGCGCATTGAATACGCGCTCAAGGGCGGTCGACTGAACACAGACTTTATCGACAATGCCGGTGGCGTTGACTGTTCGGACCATGAAGTCAACATGAAAATCCTGCTCAACCGAGCGGTTGCCATGGGCGATCTTACCGGCAAGCAGCGTAACACCATGCTGGAGGACATGACCGACGACGTATCGGCTCTGGTGTTGAAGAACAACTATCGCCAAACCCAGGCCATCAGTATTGCCAGTGAGGACACCGCACCGCGACTGGAGGAGTATCGACGGCTGATGAATGCCTTTGAGAGCGAAGGCAAACTGAATCGCGGGCTTGAGTTCTTGCCGGATGACGACACCCTCGCTGAGCGTAAAGTGGCCAAAAAAGGGCTCACTCGTCCTGAGTTGTCGGTACTGATTTCCTATGTCAAAGGCGACCTCAAGCAGACGTTGATTGCCAGCGAGTTGCCCGATGATCCGCTACTGGCGGGTGAAATGTACAAAGTGTTCCCGAAAGAGTTAACCAAGCGGTTCTCGACCGAGCTGGGTGACCATCAGTTGCGGCGAGAAATCATAGCCACACAGATTGCAAACGACATGGTTAACCACATGGGCATTACCTTTGTGGAGCGGCTGAGTCAGTCCACCGGTGCCGACGCCGCGTCTATCGCCCTGGCCTGGATCATTGCCAGAGACGTGTTCCGTATCGACAATTGGTGGGACCGGATTGAAGCCCTCGACTACCATGTCCCTGCCGATGTACAGATGACACTGATGCAGGATCTGATGCGTTTGATGCGGCGCTCCGTGCGCTGGCTGCTGCGTAATCGACGTGCCGAACTTAACATACAGAACCACATGGAGCGGTTTGCTGACAGCGTCTGGGCCATTACCTCGAACTTGCCCGAGTATCTGGGTGGGCAGGCGTGTTCAAGCTGGGAGAAACGCCACACGGATCTCGCGGAGGCGGGATTGCCCAAAGATCTTGCATCGGTATTGGCCGGCACCGGTTATCTCTATTCAGCCCTGGGCATTATTGAGGCGCAGGAGGCGACCGGCATGCCTCTCAAAACCGTCGCCAATTTATACTATGACTTGGGAGAGCGGCTCGATCTGAGCTGGTTTGCGAACTCCATTGCCGCTCTGGCGCCTAACTCGCACTGGCAGGCTCTGGCGCGGGAGAGTTTCCGGGAGGACCTGGACTGGCAGCAGCGGGCACTCACCACGGGCGTTCTGAAGCTGGCCCGTAAGGCTGAAGATGTGCCGGCCGCTGTGACGTCGTGGCAAGAAAGGCACCAGCCTATGATCGACCGCTGGAAGCTGATGCTGACCGAGCTGAAAAGCGCTCGAGAGCCGGAATACGCCATGTTCTCAGTGGCTTTGCGCGAGCTTCTGGATCTCGCTCAGAGCACCATGCATCAGTCCCCGGACGACGCCAAGACAAACTGACTATTGCGTTATGCCATTGATTCCCGTTCAATTCCGAACAGGAATCAATGGCGGGGAGTCGCGCGAATGCCACACTTACAACATCTTCTTGAAAAAAATAGGGCCTGGGCGGACGGAATCAAATCCGGTGATCCCCAGTTTTTCGATCGGCTGAAGAATCAGCAAGCTCCGGAATACCTCTGGATAGGCTGTGCCGACAGTCGGGTACCGGCAAATCAGATTGTAAACTTGGTTCCCGGAGAGCTCTTTGTGCACCGCAACGTCGCTAATGTGGTGGTGCACACCGACTTTAACTGCCTGTCGGTCTTGCAGTTTGCGGTGGATGTCTTGAAGGTCAAGCACATCATGGTTGTCGGCCACTACGGTTGCGGCGGCGTAAGAGCCGCTCTGCTGAATGAAGGCTTTGGTTTGATTTCAAATTGGTTGCGGCACGTCCAGGATGTGCGAGATCGGCATCAGGCGGTACTGGATGCCCTGCCAACGGCAGAAGACCGGATCGATCGCTTATGCGAACTGAATGTGCTGGAGCAGGTAAGCCATGTCTGCCAGAACAGTATCCTTCAGGAAGCCTGGCGTCGAGGTCAGCAGATCACTGTGCACGGGTTTGTGTACGATGTGGCTGATGGCCTGCTGCGGGATATGGGTCTTGCGATTACCAACGCAGATGAACGCGAGAGCGTTCGCGAAAAAAACCTGGCGGCTCTCATTGAGCGTCCGGTTCGTTCGGGGCGTCAAAAAACCTGACCCCGGAAATGTCAAAATAGGTCAAAAATTCGTGACGAGCGTCACTTGTTGACCTTTGGCGTCATCACAGTTGGTCACCTCCGGGTCTGATACAGTTGCAACTGTAGCAACGATGGGGGTGACCATGAAAGAACTGATGCAAAAGGCGCTGAGCGCAATCGAAGCCCGCAGGAATGCCGGCGCTACCATGGAAAACACCAGGCCGGACAGTAAGCCGAGACAAGCTCGCCCACAGGAAGATTGGGGTATGTCGCCGGAAGACGCGTTGCGTGTCGGCACAGTTGCCCGTTACAAGTAATTGCCCCGTCTGTTGCTAGTGACGGCACCGCCGCCGTCAACTGGTTAATCTTTATTTTGCTCCGGCCCTGAATTGCCGCCATAGCAGACTCAGGGCCTGTTTCCGGTTAGCATAGCCCGCTTTACCATCGCTAACGGGCTTGCTTCCATGTCTGCACTGACCAACACCCACGACGTCCTCGTTCGCAACCTTGAGCTTCTGCAAGGGCAGGTTGCATTGCTTGGCGTGTCTGATCCCGCTGTCTTGTCACGGTGTGCCACTCCAGGGCTGGCGATGAGTGAGCATGCCGGTGTGTTTGGCACGCTGGCTCAGGTCCCCGGATGGCATGCCTGTTACGGCTACGATGCCGGCGCATCAGAGGCCGCACGTTACGATACGGTCGTAGTGTTTCTTCCCAAAGCTCGAGCCGAACTGACTTTGCGCCTGGCAATGGCTCGATATCTGGGTCGCGCCGGGGCCAGGCTGGTTATGATTGGTGAAAAAAAAGAAGGCATAGCGGGTGCCACTAAGCAGTTTCAGGCAATCGCCGCCGATGCGAGCAAGGTCGATAGTGCCAGGCACTGTCAGGTCTGGGTTGGCAATAACCAGCATCCACTGACGGCGTTTGCGGTGGATGACTGGGTGGGCTGGAGTCAGATTGCCTGCGCTGGCGTCGAGTTATCCGTGGCGGGAATGCCGGGCGTGTTCAGTGAGGGTTCGCTGGACGAAGGCACCCGGTTGTTGCTGGAGACGCTCGCTGAAAAGCCGTTGAAGGCTGCCCGTGTTCTGGACTTTGCCTGTGGAGCGGGTGTGATCGGTGCCTGGCTGCATGCGTTCAGATCGGATTCAGCCGGCGCGGAGCTGATGGTGGACGGTGTAGACGTGCAGGCTCAGGCGGTCCTGTGCGCAGAGGCAACCTATATTAAAGCCGGCGTTAAAGGGCGTATTTACGCCTCCGATGGTATTGCCGGCCTGGCAGGGAAGTGGCAAGCGGTTGTGAGCAACCCTCCGTTCCACAGCGGTGTTAAAACCGATACCTCGATGACCGAGCAATTTCTGAGAGACGTGGCCCGGCATCTGGAGCCGGGTGGTGAACTGCGCCTTGTGGCAAACAGCTTTCTGCCCTACGAGGGAGAGATTTTGAGGCAGATTGGCCCGGTCGAGAAGTTAGCGCAAGATCGCCGGTTTACCGTCTACCGGGCTTTTCGTCGCGGTGGTGCCGGTGTATTACCCATAAAAAAGCCCCTGGGGTAAGGGGCAAAAGGTAATGTCCGGAAAAATACCGGTTATCCGGGTATGAAGAGCCGGATAACGTGACCGGAAAGGTGTTCAGAGTGAACAAATACAATTTAGGGCTATTTTCTAGAGTAAACAGCCTAAAAAACGTTATTTTCATCGATATCGAAACAGAGTGCCTAAAATGACAACCGCTACGCTTGCGCGCTCAGCCGGTGAGATTGTCCTCTCCAGGCCCGGCGTTGAACGTGATGCGCTCCGGGCCTGGGATGCGGCAGACGAACTCTTGTTGGACGAAGCGCAGCGTTGGCTGGATCAGCACCACGGTCGGCGGCGGGTGCTTGTGGTGGATGACCAGTTTGGTGCCCTCACGCTGGGGCTTTCTGGTTGTGCGCCGTGTTCCGTGGCAGACAGCGCAGTGCTTGCCGGTGCTCTCAAAACCAATGCTGCATTGAACCCCGATCTTCCGGCACCTTCGCTGCCGTTAAGCTGGCTGAACCCGCCGGTCGGCCCGTTTGATCTTGTGGTCATGCGCATTCCCCGACAGGCGGAATACCTTGGGTGGCTGCTACATTGGGTGAATGGCGTTCTGGCCGAGGATGGGTGTTTACTCGCTGGCGGTATGATCAAACACTTGCCGGACCGGAGTGTGGATGTGTTTGCCGGAGCGGTTATCACCGAGTCTGTGCGGCCGGCCCGTAAAAAAGCGCGGATTTTAGTGTGTCGGCGGGGCGCTGCGCAGCTGGCGGACTGGCAAGGTGCCTGGAAAGGATATGGTTTGCCCGGGCTGCCGGCAACGGTCGAGGCCATGCCTGCCGTGTTTGCCCGAGACAAACTGGATATCGGTACCCGGGAGTTGCTGCCCCTGATTGCGCCAGCCGTCGCAACGCTACCGGTCGGATCAAGAGTGCTCGATCTGGCTTGTGGTAACGGTGTTCTGGGGCTGGCGGCCCTGGCGTGTCGAGACAATATCTGCGTGGACTTCAGCGATGTTTCCAGCCAGGCCGTGGCCAGCGTGCGGCGTAACCTGAACCGCTGTGGCTGGGATGCCCGGGCTACAACGTTTCACAGCGATGGCATTGATGCTGGTGCCGGTCAATACCCGCTGATTTTGCTGAACCCACCGTTCCACGAAGGCGGGGTTGTTGGCGATCACATCGCCTTGCGTCTGTTTCGGGGCGTTACCCGGCATCTGGAGCCTAATGGTCGATTGTTGATGGTAGGCAACCGACACCTGGGTTATCACCGAACGCTCAAACGCTATTTTCGACGGGTTTCGCAGCAGGGTTCCAGCCCGCGCTTTGTCGTCTTCGAGGCCGGCCTTTAAGGGGTCGGTTTTGTCAGCTCCTGAGGGAGGACGGGCGATCGTAGCCCAGTCTGGCCAGGGTATCCACAATGGTTTGGGTCTGGCTGTCAACCTCGATGTTCACATCCTGGCCCTCTTCAACCGTGTCGAAAGTTGTCGCGCGCAAGGTTTCTGGAATCAGGTGAACGTTAAACCGGTTGTCCTGAACGTCTCCGATGGTCAAGCTGGCGCCGTTAATGGCGATGTAGCCTTTGGCAAATACGTATCGGCTCCACTCGGCAGGGATCTCAAACCACAAGGTTACATTATTCTCCGGCCGGATAATCTCAACAATCCGCGCAGTGGTGTGAATGTGGCCGCTGAGCAGGTGCCCGCCGATCTCATCGCCAATGCGTGCCGCCCGCTCAAAATTCACGGCGTCACCCGGCGACAGTCCACCCAGCGTGGTCAGTCGCAAGGTTTCTTGCATGGCGTCAAAATAGAGGCGGGCTCCGTCCTGGCGGGTAACCGTGAGGCAAGTGCCGTTGATGGCGACCGATGCACCTATGGTCACGCCCTCAACCTTGCTGGCCGGAAAGTCGATCACGAGGGTGCTCAGGCCCGGAGCTGCAACGATCTCGGTCACTTTTGCGATACCCTGAACAATGCCCGTAAACATAACCGTTCTCCTGAACCCTGAATGATCGGGCAAGGATACCGGTGCCCGGTGCTGTTGCCAAGAAAGACTGACAGTGATGCGTCGGCAAATCGGACATTCAAGATATCGGCTAAAAGGCCGATACTGGGTATAGCAATCGCCGACATAGGTAGCCCGATGGCTGAGCAATCTGCATCAGAAAAAACTGACGACGCCACGTCTTCCGGCGCTGTATTGAGGCCTGGCCGCGCGGCCGATCCGATACCGGCTTCGCCTCAATCTGCGCTGAATGCAGCCCAGCGAACGGAGGCCTTGCAAACCATGGAAGGGTTCGAGCCTGCGGATGAAGCCGCCGAGGCAGGGCAGGCAGCATCAGCCGGTCAGAGCAGCGGCGACGAATCCAGCCCGCAGACAAACGGCGATATCGAGCAAGCGCTGGCAGACTCAAAACAGCGTAAGCTCAGGTTGATGTTGCGCCAGTGTGACCGGGTGCTGCTTATGGATTTCGAGCTATTGGCGATGTCTGACTGGCCTGATAACTACCAGATGGCAGCAGCACGGCGTAGCCGCGATCTCTGGGTGTTCAGTGCATTGGTGGCGGCCTCCATATTCCTCAGTGGGCTGACGGGTTTTATTCCTGCCTGGATCGCCGGAGGTGGGTTTGGTGCTTTTGTGATTATTCTGCTGTTGGGCGTTCCTTTTATCCGGCACATCTACACCGCCAAGCCCTCGTATCTTGATCTGGTGGTCAAAAGGCAGCGTTTGCTTAAAGATGCCCGCAAACACATCGAGCACCTGGAGGGTAAAGAAGGGCTGATCTGGCAGTGTGCACGCATGGTGGAATACAACCCGGTCCTGAGGCACACGCGGTTCAGTGATTTGCTCAGGTTGAGCGAGCAGCGCGGGCTGGCCCGAAGCCTGACTCGCCGGGAGTATGTGAGGTTGTACCTGATTTACCTGCTGGAGGCAGAAAAAGCATACAGTCGTGTGCAGCAGGCGTTTTTTGAAGGTAACCAGGCTGCCATCGACAACGGTTGGCAATCGGTGGCCGCAGTGCCGGTGGAGCGTACTTGACATAACCGCGCTTCAAACGTATGTTTCAAACAGACGTTTGCTAGAGGCACGGAAAATAACATGGCGCAGTCTGATAC
The DNA here is from genome assembly GCF_014859525.1 of Marinobacter sp. GTDB lineage: Bacteria > Pseudomonadota > Gammaproteobacteria > Pseudomonadales > Oleiphilaceae > Marinobacter. The sequence continues at coordinate 22,673 of NZ_JACUUB010000019.1, read as the reverse complement.
CGTTGATCGCATTCTCGACGCTGCTGAGGAGCTGTTTGCTGAGCGGGGGTTCTCCGAAACATCTCTTCGGATGATTACCAGTAAGGCTAAAGTAAATCTGGCGGCTGTCAATTACCATTTCGGGTCGAAAAACGCTTTGATTCACGCTGTGTTTGCACGGTTTCTCTCGCCTTTTTCAGCCACACTCGAAACCGCCTTTGATGACCTGGAAGAGCGCTGTGGTGGCAATCCTCCCACGTTGAACCAGACTCTGTGGGCGCTTACCGAAAGCGCCGTGCGTATGCCGCAGCGTAATGACCGCGGAATCTCTATCTTCATGCGGTTGCTGGGTTTGGCCTATACCCAGTCTCAGGGCCATCTGAGGAAGTTCCTTGAGCAGGAATACAGTCAGCCATTCGGGCGTTTTATGCGATTGCTTAAAGAAGCTACGCCGGAACTGTCCTCGGTTGACCGATACTGGCGTATTCAGTTCATGCTGGGGGCGACCGCCTTTACCATGTCCAGCAGCGATGCGCTTCGGGATATCCTGCAGAACAAGACCGGTGTAGAAACTTCCGTTCAGGAAATCGCCGCACGACTCGTGCCCTTCCTGGCCGCCGGCATGCAGGCTCCGGATAAATTGTTAACGCCTCCACCCGAGAGCAAAGTCTCTGTTGCCTGACCTTCCCCGCCTCGGGTAGGCTTTCCTCTGATTTTAATTGGAGGGAGCCCGCCCCCTGTGAACACCCAGTCCAGAAACGCTGCACGCGTAGAGATCTCCATTGCAGATCAGTCTTTGGTGCTGCTCGCCCCCGGCGATGACGAGCTGGCCCGGTACAAGGTCTCAACTGCGCTCAACGGACCGGGTCAGCAGGATGCGAGCGGTTGCACACCCATTGGTGAACATTATATCCGGGCCATGATTGGTGCCGGGTTACCGCTGAATACGGTATTCAGGGCACGCCGACCTACCGGGGAGCTGTATACTCCCGAGCTCGCCTCGGCGCAGCCGGACAGAGACTGGATTCTGTCCCGCATTCTCTGGTTGTGCGGGGCAGAGCGCGGGCGCAACCGTGGTCCGGGTGTCGATACGTTTCGCCGGTTTATCTACATTCACGGTACTCCGGACACCGAGCCGATGGGTGTTGCTCGTTCCCACGGTTGTATTCGAATGCGCAACGACGATGTTGCGGATCTTTTCGACCGGGTTGCCGCAGGTACCCGGGTCACCATTAATTAAGCAGGGCTGTTCAGAGGCATAGGATGATTGGAGAAACCTTGGGCATTTTGAATAGCTGGATTAAAGATTTCGGAATGCTGTCCGAAGGCTGGCGCGCTGCCATTCTGATTTTCATACTCGTGTTCGGAACCGCCGTCGCGGCCTTTATTGCGTCCCGGGTGATCGGTGTTCTGGAGCAAAAATTCAACGCGACCCGAAATCTCTGGGACGATGCGTTATTGCATGCCGCCCGCAGGCCGGTTGTGGCGTTCATCTGGCTACAAGGTGTTTATTGGGCGGCAGAGGTGGCTTATCACTTCTCTGAGGCGGAAGTCTTCACGGCCAACAGCACCCTGTTGCAAATTGGTTTCGTCTGGGTGCTGGTCTGGGCGATGTTGCGCATGATCAAAGAGATCGAGAGAATCCTGGTGTCTCCGGTCAAGATGCGCAAGCCGATGGACTACACCACGGTGAACGCGATCAGCAAGTTGCTGCGAGCGGTGGTCATCATCACCGCAGTCCTTACGGCACTGCAAACGCTCGGCTTCAGTATTTCCGGTGTACTGGCCTTTGGTGGTATGGGTGGCATTGCGGTCGGTTTTGCGGCAAAAGATCTGCTGGCAAACTTTTTTGGTGGCTTCATTATACATCTGGACCGTCCGTTCAAGGTTGGCGACTGGGTTAGGTCGCCGGACCGGAACATAGAAGGTACGGTCGAGCAGATTGGCTGGCGACTGACCACCATTCGTACCTTTGACAAGCGGCCTCTCTATGTACCGAACGCGGCGTTTACCACCATCGCGGTAGAAAACCCGTCCCGGATGACCAACCGCCGTATCTTTGAGAACATCGGTATTCGTTATGCGGACGTCCATTCCATGAAGAAGATCGTGGATGAGATTCGAGACATGCTAAAGAATCACGATGACATTGCGGCTGACGAAACCCTGATTGTGAACTTTCTGGCGTTTAACGCATCCTCTCTCGACATCATGGTTTATGCCTTTACCAAGACGACCCAGTGGGTTCTGTTCCACCAAGTCAAAGAAGATGTACTGCTCAGGATCAGCGATATCATCGAAAGTCATGGCGCCGAAGTGGCCTTCCCGACCCGAACCTTGCACTTGCCGGATGGCTTGAAGGTTAACGGTGCCGGCCGCGAGGGCAGCGCGACCGAGGAAAGCCAGAATCAAAGTGCAGACACTCAAGCGGAGACAGTTAATGACAGCAATCGCTGACGACCGGCCAGTAGGCATTATCGGGGGCACCGGGTTAACCAGCCTTAGTGACCTGAATATTGTGGGCGAAGAGCAGGTGACGACCGTTTGGGGGGCGCCTTCATCTGGCCTTGTGCGTGGCAGGCTAGGGCAGCAGGCGGTTATTTTTCTGGCGCGTCATGGCAATCCTCATCGTATTCCGCCTCATCAGGTTAACTACCGGGCAAACCTTCAGGCACTTTACGATGCCGGGGTAAGAACGGTGGTCGGTGTTAACGCAGTTGGTGGGATTCACCACCAGATGGGGCCTGCTCATGTGGTGATTCCGGATCAGTTGATTGATTACACCTGGGGCCGGGCCAGTACTTTTTTTGAGGGTGATCTGGAGCAGGTGACCCACATTGATTTTACCTGGCCCTATGACCAGGATGGCCGCCAGCTGCTCATCAATGCGGCGACAAGTGCTGGTGTGTCGTTCTCGGATTTTGGTGTGTATGGAGCAACTCAGGGGCCTCGGCTTGAAACGGCGGCGGAGATCCGCCGTATGGAGCGGGATGGCTGCGATATCGTAGGGATGACAGGAATGCCTGAAGCCGTTCTGGCGGCAGAGCTCGGTATGCGTTACGTCAGTCTTGGGCTGGTGGTAAACTGGGCGGCTGGTAAGTCCGACCACATCATTACCATGGCAGAGATTGAGGCGGCCATTGAGCAGGGGATGTCTGGAGTTAAACAGATCCTTGAGCGTTCAATGGCCGGCCTTGGTCAGCTTAGTCAGTTGCCTCAATCCTCTTGAAGAACACCAGCACGCCAATGGTGGGGGAATCGATAAAATGGATTTCTTCACTGCGCATCCGGCGTGTTTCCCGAATCCAGGTTGCCAGTTTCAGAGGGGCCAAAGCTGGCCTTTCTGATACTTCCAGCAGACCTTCGGTGGCCTGGTCTGAGGCACGCTGAGAGATCGGTGCTTGCTCGTTGTTTGGCTCATCGGGATCTTGTGATGGCTGTTCAAGTACACGGGCAGCCCTCAGGCCGTCTTCATCAATCACCCAGTGGTTCAGATGAACGCCAACATGAAGGAAGCGTTGGCGATCAACCACAATGTGTCCTTCTACCGCACGCTGACCGGCTTCCGTTAGCCAGTCGCCAACGGCCACTTGCAGGGGTTCGCCGTCGTAATCCGGTGGGAATGCCTCATACCAGCCGGTTGCGGCCAGTAGGCGGTAGTTTCCGCTGCGCTCAAGCCTGGCCGCGGCCTGGTTCAGGTGCAGTTCGCTGCGAGGCACCAGCTTGAGGTCGCTACGGTGGCTGCCGCCTTCCTGGCTGACCCACAGCGCTTTATCCACCTGCACAGAGGGTTCCACGTGTTTTCCCGACATCTGTTCTTCTATGCCGGCTGGGTCGACCAGGCGCTCCAGAATGACGAATTCCGCCCGGTAGTAATCCTGAGGGATGCTTTCAGACTGGCTCTGTGCCATCAATGTTGCGGGAGCCAATGTGAGGGCCGTGGCCAGAACGGCTCCGGCCATAACGTGCCTTGAACAGAGAGGTTGGGCTTGCAAGAGTGTTACTCCACCTGAATCGTTGTTGGCTCACGACGCTTTGGCTGGCCTGCTTTTGGGCGCCAGTTCACTGAGCGTGGTTGCGATGGCGTCGAGTTTACCACCGGTTGAGTCATCATTCAGCCGGAAGCGAAAGCTGTTGGCACCTTCCAGTCGATAGGTGTCTGGTGCGGATTGCACTTTTTTAACCAGGGTCAGTGGGTCTACTGGTGTTGAGGCGCCAAACTCCAGTCGCACCCATTCCTTGCCGGCATCGATTTTTACAATGCCCAGAGCTTCTGCCCTCAGTCTTAGCTGGGTTTGGCGGATCAGGTTTTTGGCGGGCTCCGGTAATAATCCGAAGCGATCGATCATCTCAACCTGAAGTTCTTTTAATGCCTCTTCGTCTTTCACGCTGGCGATGCGCTTGTACAGCATCAGACGGTTGTGAACGTCTGGCAGATAATCATCGGGGATCAGCGCAGGGATGCGCAAATTGATTTCAGTGCCATGGCTGAGGGGCAGTTCCGCGTTTGGCGTGCGGCCCTCGCGAATGGCTTTGACGGCCTCATCCAGCAACTGCATGTACAGGGTAAAGCCGATGCTCTCGATCTGGCCGCTCTGCTCGTCCCCCAGCAGTTCGCCGGCGCCTCGAATTTCGAGATCGTGGGTTGCCAGCATAAAGCCGGCACCCAGATCCTGGGCCTCGGAAATGGCATCCAGTCGTTTTTTTGCATCCGTGGAAATACTTTTGGGTGGTGGCGTCAACAAGTAGGCGTATGCCTGGTGATGCGAGCGGCCAACCCGGCCACGGAGTTGGTGCAGCTGGGCCAGACCAAACTTGTCGGCACGCTCAATAATAATGGTGTTGGCGCTGGGCACGTCAATGCCGGTTTCGATGATGGTGGTGCACACCAGTACGTTAAACCGTTTGTGGTAGAAGTCCGACATGATCTGCTCAAGCTGGCGCTCGCGCATCTGACCATGGGCGACACCCACCCGGGCTTCTGGAATCAGGCGGCGCAGGTCTTCGGCGGTTTTCTCAATGGTGGACACGTCGTTGTGCAGAAAATACACCTGGCCACCACGAAGTATTTCCCGCAGAACGGCTTCTTTTACCATGGCTTCTTCGCGCTGGCGCACAAAGGTTTTTACCGATAACCGGCGGGCCGGTGGTGTGGCAATGATCGACAGATCCCGTAAGTGGCCCATGGCCATGTTCAGGGTTCGGGGGATGGGGGTGGCGGTCAGGTTAAGCATGTCCACCTCGGCCCTTAGCGATTTCAGCTTTTCTTTTTGCTGCACGCCGAACCGGTGTTCCTCATCGATGATCACCAGGCCCAGATTTTTGAACTTCACGTCGCCTTGCAGGAGTTTATGGGTGCCAATCACGATGTCGGCCTGGCCTTCTTCGATGGCTGTCATCGCTTTACTGGTCTGTGCGCCGCTGCGAAAGCGGCTGAGCAGTTCGATGGACACCGGGGTGTCTGAGAAACGGTCCCGGAAGGATTCGTAATGTTGCTGGGCCAGAAGCGTGGTTGGCACCAGTACAGCTACCTGCTTGCCGGACCAGGTGGCTAGGAAGGCGGCGCGCATGGCGACTTCGGTTTTGCCGAAGCCGACATCGCCACACACCAGACGGTCCATGGGCTGCTCGCTGGTCATGTCTTCAAACACCGACTGAATGGCCAGCTGCTGGTCCGGGGTTTCCTCAAACGGGAAGCCGGCGGCAAAGGCGCGGTAGGCTTCCTTCGGATCTTCAAACTGAAAGCCTTTGCGGGCTTCCCGTCGGGCGTATACATCCAGCAGCTCTGCTGCGGTATCGCGGATTTTTTCCAGAGCTTTCTGCTTGGCGGTGCTCCAGCGATCAGTGCCCAGTTTATGCAGTGGCGCATGCTCTTCATCGGTGCCGGCGTAACGGGAAATCAGGTGCAGGTTGGATACCGGTACATAGAGTTTGGCGCCGTCAGCGTATTCCAGAGTCAGGAACTCATTGGATTCTCCGCCAGCACTGATGGTCTCAAGGCCCTTGTAGCGGCCAACGCCGTGGTCAATGTGGACTACGGGCGAGCCAATGCGGAGTTCAGATAAGTCTCGGTAGCCGGCGTCATCGGTTTCGGTGGGCTTGTCACGGCGCCGGCGCTGCAATACCCGTTCGCCGAACAGCGCTGTTTCAGTGATCAGGGCGAGCTGCTGCCCGGGCAGCACCATGCCTTGTTCCATGGGTGCGATGGTGATGGCCAGTGCAGTCTTCTGGTTGCCCAGGAATTCTTGCCAGCTGCCCACGGTGGCCAACTTGAGGTTGTGATCACGCAGGCTCTCAATCAGAGCCTCACGTCGCCCGGAAGATTCGGCGCAGATCAGCACCCGGCCCGGAAACTCCTTGATAAAACGCTTCAGTCGCCCGGCCGGGTCTGCGGCCCGGCCATCCATGGCGACGTCTGGTAATGCGTCTGCGCCGCAATTGGCGGTGCCGGCACCCTCCATCAGCTGTGTCGTGCAGGTGACCCGTGGGTAGCGTTTGAGCTGACCAAATACATCGTCCTGTTGAAGAAACAGTTCTCCCGGCGGCAGGATAGGGCGAAGCCGGTCATACCTGCGGTCCTCGTGGCGACTGCGGGTTTCTGCATCGAAGGCGGTCACAGCATCGTTCAGGCCATCTGCGGTAAAGACCAGAGTTGTTGGTGGCAGGTAATCGAACAAGGTTGCTGTGTCATCAAAAAACAGCGGCAGATAGTATTCGATACCCGGCGGGGTAATGCCATTACTGACGTCCTGATACACCGGCGAGCTCTTGTCTGCGTGAGGGAAATACTCAAACCAGCGGTTCCGAAAGCCGGAGCGGGCTTCCTTGTGCCAGGGGAACTCATGGGCAGGCAGCAGTTCAATCTGTTCGATGCGGTCGATTGAGCGCTGGGTCTCTGGGTCAAATGTTCGCAGGGTTTCGATCTCATCATCGAACAGGTCAATCCGGTAGGGCAGGTTAGAGCCCATCGGATAGATGTCCAGGATGGCGCCACGAACGGCATATTCACCATGTTCATAAACGTTTTCGGAGTGGCGATAACCGGCGGCTTCCAACTGCATGCGCCAGCTGTCGATGTTCAGAGTCTGCCCGGTTTTCAGGAGCAGAGTGTTGCCCTGTAAATAGCTGGGTGGCGCCAGCCGGTGCATCAGGGTGCGCGCCGGGACCACCAGAATGCTGTGCTGGGTTGAGGGCAAGCGGTGCAGCGTGCGTATGCGCCTTGATGTGATGTCCTGGTGGGGCGAAAACAGATCGTAGGGTAGAGTTTCCCAGTCTGGCAGCGATAGCAGTTCCAGCCCGTCTTCCGCGACTGTCGTGCCGTCTTCTTCAGGTGGAAGGTTCAGGAAAAAGCGGATGGCCTGTTCAAGACGGATGGCATTGTCGGTGCTGCGGGTAACAACCAGCGTCAGCCCTTTGTGATGCCTGGCACTTTCACAAATGGCCAGGGCGTCACTGCAGCCATGAAGCTGGCCCCATTTGCGGTGATCTGCGCTGCGTTCCGGGGCGGCCGGGGCAATCAGTGAGGTCGGTGAGGTTGCACGGGCTGAACCTTGAGTCATGAGCTGACAATTCTCCTGAGTGGGCGCATCTTGAGCAGGGCGGCGCTATTCTAGCGTTCGGGGGTTTCGGTGTCATGGCCGGGGCAGACAAATCGCTATTTGCCGTGAGGCGTCTTAAGTTGGATAATATGCGCCACCCATTTTTCCCAGTGCCATACGAGGTTTCAACCGTGAGTCACGAACAGATCAACCAGCACCTGTCCAACTGGACTGACAGAGAATCCACCGCAGAGGCGATGATTCCGCTGATCGGCCGTCTCTACCGCAAAAACAACCTTGTTACGTCCGTGTATGGTCGTGCGATCATCAACCAATCCGTGATTGATATCATTCGCGCTCATCGCTTTGTGCGTCAGGTTGAGAATAATGAGCTGTCGGTTCACGACACCCTGCCAATTCTGCAGGCGATGGACAGCATGGAGTTGGGTCGCGCCCACGTCGATATCGGTAAACTGGCGGTTAAATTCAAGGAAGAGGGCGGCGACCTGGTCGAATTCCTCAAGCGTGAAATCGGACCGGTGGTTGGCCAGTATGCTACCCAGTCCGAACAGAACGCCCAGAATGAAACCAAAGATGTGGTTCTGTACGGTTTTGGTCGCATCGGTCGCCTGCTGGCCCGGATTCTGATCGAAAAGGCCGGCGGTGGTAATAACCTGCGTTTGCGTGCCATTGTGGTTCGCCAGGGCGGTGCCGAGAACGACCTTGAAAAGCGCGCCAGCTTGCTGCGTCGTGACTCTATTCACGGTCCCTTCGATGGCTCCATCACCGTGGATGAAGAAAATTCTGCCCTGATCGCTAACGGCAACTTTATCAAAGTGATCTACTCCGACGGCCCGGACAAAGTGGATTACACCGCCTACGACATCCACAATGCCATCGTGATCGATAACACCGGTATCTGGCGTGATGAGGCCGGTCTTGGTCTGCACCTGAAATCCAAAGGCGTGAGCCGCGTCATGCTGACAGCTCCGGGCAAGGGTGACATCAAGAACATTGTGTACGGCATCAATAACGACTGGATCACAGACGAAGACAAGATCTTGTCTGCGGCTTCCTGTACCACCAATGCCATTACACCGGTGCTGAAAGCCATCAACGACGAGTACGGTATTGAAGACGGCCACGTTGAAACGGTTCATTCTTATACCAACGACCAGAACCTGATCGATAACTACCACAAGGGCAGTCGTCGTGGCCGTAGTGCGGCGCTGAACATGGTTATCACCGAAACCGGTGCTGCCAAAGCGGTTGCCAAGGCGCTGCCTGAGCTAAAAGGCAAGCTGAGCGGCAACGCTATCCGCGTTCCTACCCCGAACGTATCGATGGCCATTCTGAACCTGAACCTGAAGTCTGACGTGGATGTCGAGAAGGTTAATGATTACCTGCGCGAGATGGCGCTGCATTCCGAGCTACAGAAGCAGATTGATTTTGTAAACTCCCCGGAAGTCGTCTCTACCGACTTTGTAGGTTCTCGTCATGCTGGCATCGTTGATGCTCAGGCTACCATTGCCAATGGCAAGCGCCTGATCCTTTATGTGTGGTACGACAACGAGTTTGGTTACAGCGCACAGGTTATCCGCTGCGTTAACCAAATGGCTGGCGTGGATTACCCGATTTTCCCGAAACGCGCGCGCGATTAAGGTCGTAAATCTGCGCTGACAGGGTAAGTCTCAAGAACCCCGGTTGCTCTGGCTGCTGGGGTTTTTGTTACTTCGGGCTACAAAACCATTTCCTCTACCGGTGGAAATGGCTCGCCTTAATCTCTATAATTGGCGCGATTTTGGGTATGTCTGGCACCCCGTTTCTCATCATTTCCTGCGTTGGGCGTTTATTGGCAGCAATTGCCACGGCGTTCGGACCGTAAACTGTCGTCATTCTGGCGTAATGCGGATAGGAAACCTGGGTCGCAGGGGCCGGGCTTTGTAAATCCACAGAATAGTTTCTGATGACTGGATGAGGCTAATGATCAAGATCAAAAAAGGCCTGGATCTTCCCATCAGCGGCGCTCCCGAGCAGACCATCACTGACGGCAAGCCGATTCGCCACGTAGCGTTGATCGGTTTTGACTACAACGGCATGAAGCCGACGATGGAAGTGAAAGAGGGAGACCGTGTAAAGCGCGGTACGCTGCTGTTCACGGACAAGAAGACCGAAGGCGTTCGTTATACATCACCCGCTGCTGGCGTTGTGAAGGAAATCAATCGCGGCGAGCGTCGCGTGTTTCAGTCTGTTGTCATCGAAATCGATGGCGATGAGGCGGAAACCTATGCCCGCTACAACGATTCGGATCTTGCCGGCCTGGAACGCCAGCAGGTTGTCGATAACCTGGTTGAGTCTGGCCTGTGGACAGCGTTCCGCACCCGGCCGTACAGCAAGGTTCCGACGATCGACTCCGCGCCCAACTCTATTTTTGTTTCCGTCATGGATACCAATCCACTGGCGGCAGACCCTACCGTAATCATCGGTGAAAACAGCAGGGCCTTTGAGAAGGGTCTCACCATCATTTCACGATTGACCAATGGCAAAGTCTTTGTCACTGGCAAGCCGGGCTCTGATGTGGCTGTGCCGAAAGCCGATAATATTGAAGTGCACCAGTTTGACGGTGTGCATCCGGCTGGCAACGTAGGGACTCATATCCATCATCTGGATCCGGTATCGGTCAGCAAGGCTGTCTGGTCCATCAACTATCAGGATGTGATTGATATCGCCAAGCTGTTCGAGACCGGAGAAGTCCCGGTTGAGCGCATTGTTGCGATTGGTGGCCCCAAGGCTCTGAAGCCGCGTTTGGTTCGCACTCGTCTGGGTGCCAGCCTGCCGGAATTGCTGGATGGCGAAATCGCCAACGACTGCGAAGTCCGTACTATCTCAGGCTCCGTTTTTGGCGGTCGCCGTGGCGATGGTCCTTGTGCGTACCTGGGCCGGTTTGCCAATCAGGTCTCGGTGCTGGAAGAAGGCACCAAGCGGGAGTTCATTGGTTGGTTGTCTCCGGGTGCCAACAGGTTCTCTGTGCTTAACATTTACCTGTCCAGTCTTGCCCGCGGCAGCAAACTGTTCAACTTCACCACCACCACCAATGGCAGTGAACGCGCCATGGTGCCGGTTGGTGCCTATGAGCAGATTATGCCGCTGGATATCCTGCCGACTCAGTTGCTGCGTTCCCTGATTGTTGGAGATACCGAAACGGCACAGAAGTTGGGTGCTCTGGAGCTGGATGAAGAAGATCTGGCGCTGTGCACCTTCGTGTGCCCCGGCAAATATGAATACGGTCCGATTCTGCGTGAGAATCTGACTCGAATCGAGATCGAGGGCTAATACGATGGCAATCCGACAGTTTCTCGATGGCATCGAGCATCACTTTGAAAAAGGTGGCAAATACGAGCGCTGGTACGCGCTCTATGAGGCCGTCGATACCATTTTCTATACTCCCGGCAAGGTCGCTTCTACTACCTCTCATGTGCGTGACGGCGTAGACCTCAAGCGCATCATGATTACGGTGTGGATGTGTACTTTCCCGGCCATGTTCTTCGGTATGTGGAACATCGGTTTCCAGGCCAACAGCTACCTCGCTGCCAACCCGGATGCAATGATTGCTGACGGCGCGCTGCGCGAAGCGTTTATTCTGGCTTTGGCCATTACCGGTGAAGGCGCTGGCTGGTGGGATAACTTCGTTTATGGCATGGCCTACTTTGTGCCCATTTACGCGGTTACATTTATCGTTGGTGGTTTCTGGGAAGTCCTGTTCGCGACGGTTCGTCGTCACGAAGTCAACGAAGGTTTCTTCGTAACATCCGTGCTGTTTGCACTGATCTGCCCGCCCACTATCCCGTTGTGGCAGGTGGCTCTGGGCATCACCTTTGGTGTGGTGATCGGTAAAGAGGTGTTCGGCGGTACTGGCAAGAACTTCCTGAACCCGGCGCTGACCGGTCGTGCGTTCCTGTATTTTGCTTATCCGGCACAGATTTCCGGTGATACTGTCTGGACAGCGGTAGACGGCTTTAGTGGCGCAACCGCGCTGAGCTGGGCGGCATCCGGCGGTATGGAAGCACTGGAAACCCAGATTGGCTGGATGAATGCGTTCGTTGGCAACATTCAGGGCTCCATGGGCGAAACCTCGACCATTGCTGTGTTGATTGGCGGCCTGATATTGCTTGCCATGAAGATTGCCTCCTACCGAATCGTCGGGGGTGTGCTGCTCGGCATGATTGCGACGTCTCTGCTGCTGAATATTGTTGGCTCCGATACTAACCCGATGTTCGCGATTCCGGCACATTGGCACCTGGTTATGGGTGGCTTTGCGTTCGGCATGATGTTTATGGCCACAGATCCAGTGTCTGCCGCCATGACCAACACCGGGCGCTGGTGCTTCGGCATTCTGGTGGGCGTGATGACGGTACTGATCCGTGTAGTCAACCCGGCGTTTCCGGAAGGCATCATGCTGGCCATCCTGTTCGCTAACCTGTTTGCCCCGCTGATGGATCACTACGTGGTTCAAGCCAACATCAAACGGAGGCTCGCACGTGGCTAAGAAAAAAGAAACGGTCGGAAAGACCATTCAGGTCGCATTCGCCCTGTGTATCGTTTGTTCGGTGATTGTGTCTGCCGCCGCGGTGTCGTTGCGTCCGCAGCAGGCGCTTAATCAAGAGTTGGACATCAAGTCCAATATCCTTCAGGCCGCTGGCATGTCTGAGCCCGGTGCTAACCGTGAGCGTATCGAGGAGCAGTTCGGTCAGTTCACGCCGCGCCTGGTCGATCTGCGCACCGGTAAATTCACTACGCCAGAAGAGCTGGGTGTGCCAGATGCGCTGAGCTACGATCAGTACCGCGCCGCTGGTGACCCCAACATGTCTACGCGTCTATCTAGCGCGCAGGACACTGCTAATATTCGTCGCCGTGCCCATGCTGCCACCGTTTATATCCTGGAAGAGGATGGTGAAATGGTGCGTGTGGTGTTGCCGGTTCATGGGCCGGGCCTTTGGTCCACCCTGTATGGCTTCATTTCGCTGGAAGGTGATCTGAACACCATAGAGGGTATTGGTTTCTACGATCACGCTGAAACCCCGGGGCTGGGCGGTGAAGTGGATAACCCTCGCTGGAAAAGCCAGTGGGTTGGCCAGAAGCTCTACAGTGACGACAAAAGTGAGCCTCAGATTCGCCTGGTTAAAGGTGGTGCTGATCGCAGTGCCGAGGATGGCGAACATCAGATTGACGCACTCTCTGGTGCAACTCTGACCGCTCGTGGTGTCGAAAATCTGGTCAACTTCTGGATGGGTGAGGATGGTTTTGCACCATTCTTCAAGAATCTGCGCGACGGGGAGGCTTGATCAATGTCTGAAATGTCAGCCAAAAAGGTTCTATTCGAGCCGATATTTACCAACAACCCTATAGCCTTGCAGATTCTAGGTATCTGTTCGGCGCTGGCGGTTACCACCAGCCTGAGCGTAACGCTGGTCATGTGTGCTTCGGTTATTGCGGTAACCGGGTTCTCCAACCTGGCGGTCTCTCTGATCCGCACCCAGATACCCAATAGCATTCGGATCATCGTGCAGATGACCATCATTGCGTCTCTGGTTATCGTGGTCGATCAGTTGCTCAAGGCCTATGCCTATGAAATCAGCAAGCAGCTGTCGGTATTCGTTGGTCTGATCATCACCAACTGTATCGTTATGGGCCGGGCTGAAGGCTTTGCCATGCAGAACCCTCCGATGCTGAGCTTCCTGGATGGTATCGGTAACGGTCTTGGCTATTCCATCGCGATTCTGTTCGTGGCGGTATTCCGCGAGCTGTTTGGCTCTGGTGAACTGCTGGGCTTCACCATCATGGCATCCGTAAACGACGGTGGCTGGTATGTGCCGAACGGCATGATGCTGTTGCCACCGAGCGCGTTCTTCATTATCGGACTGGGCATCTGGGCACTGCGTACCTGGAAACCGGATCAGGTGGAAGAGCCGGATTACAAGATGTCGGCTCATAAAACCCGGGAGGCCTTCTGATGGAACATTATTTAAGTCTTCTGATTACCGCCATTTTTGTTGAAAACCTGGCGCTGGCGTTCTTCCTGGGGATGTGTACGTTCCTGGCGATCTCCAAAAAGATCGAGGCCGCCCTTGGCCTCGGTATTGCGGTCGTTGTGGTACTGACGTTGTCAGTTCCGGTGAACAATCTGATCTTTAACACCGTATTACGTGAAGGTGCGCTGTCCTGGGCCGGTTTGCCCGACGTTGATCTGAGCTTTCTGGGACTTCTGACCTACATCGGCGTAATTGCTGCGCTGGTGCAGATTCTCGAGATGGTGCTCGACAAATACATTCCTGCGCTCTACTCCGCGCTGGGGGTGTTTCTGCCACTGATCACCGTTAACTGCGCCATCCTGGGTGCGTCACTGTTCATGGTTGAGCGTGACTACAACTTTGGTGAAAGCGTGGTCTACGGCTTCGGTGCAGGTGTCGGCTGGGCCCTGGCAATTACGGCTCTGGCGGGTATCCGCGAGAAGCTCAAGTACAGCGATGTACCCGAAGGTCTGCGTGGCCTGGGTATTACCTTCATCACCGTCGGCCTGATGTCGCTTGGCTTTATGTCGTTCTCCGGCATTTCGCTTTGATGCGCACCCGGATCATCGGTTAACTACGAGAAGGCGAGACCATGAATACAGAAATTATTCTTGGCGTAGTCATGTTTACCGTCATTGTGCTTGCACTGGTGGCGGTGATTCTGGCGGCGCGTTCAAAACTGGTCAGCACCGGGGATGTCACCATTGAAATCAATGATGACCCGGAACACACCATGAAGACAGAAGCAGGTGGTAAGTTGCTGAACACACTTGCAGGCAGCGGCATTTTTCTGTCGTCTGCTTGTGGCGGCGGTGGCACCTGCGCTCAATGTAAATGCAAGGTTTTTGATGGTGGTGGCGCCATGCTGCCAACTGAGAAGACCCACTTTACTAATCGTGAAGAAAAAGAAGGCTGGCGTTTGGCCTGTCAGGTTCCTGTAAAGCAGGATATGAAGATTGAAGTGCCAGAAGAATTCTTTGGCGTCAAAAAGTGGGAATGCGAGGTTTTGTCAAACCACAACGTGGCCACTTTCATCAAAGAGCTGGTGCTGAAGCTTCCTGAAGGCGAAGAAGTTGACTTCCGTGCTGGCGGTTATGTGCAACTCGAATGCCCTCCCTACGAAATCGATTTCAAGGATTTCGATATCGAAGAGGAGTTCCATGAAGACTGGGACAAGCACGATATCTGGCGTTACAAGGCAATAAACAAAGAGGACACCATCCGGGCCTATTCCATGGCGAACTATCCGGAAGAAAAGGGTGTGCTCAAGTTTAACATCCGTATTGCAACTCCGCCTCCCGGTACAGACCACATGCCGGGCATCATGTCCAGCTTTGTGTTCAACCTGAAGCCGGGTGACAAGATCACCGTGATGGGTCCGTTTGGTGAGTTCTTTGCCAAGAAGACTGACGCCGAAATGGTGTTTGTGGGTGGCGGTGCTGGCATGGCACCTATGCGCTCCCATATCTTCGATCAGCTTAAGCGCCTGAACTCCAAGCGTAAAATCAGCTTCTGGTACGGTGCACGAAGTGTTCGTGAAATGTTCTACGTGGAAGATTTTGACGGTCTGGCGGCTGATAACGACAACTTCGAGTGGCACGTAGCGTTGTCTGATGCGCTGCCAACCGATAATTGGGAAGGCCCGACCGGGTTTATCCACAACGTGTTGTACGAAAACTATCTGAAGGACCATCCGGCTCCGGAAGATTGTGAGTTTTACATGTGTGGGCCCCCAATCATGAACGCGTCCGTTATCAAGATGCTCAAGGATCTTGGTGTTGAGGATGAAAACATCATGCTGGATGACTTTGGGGGGTAATCAGCTCATATGACATCCCGCATGTATCGGCCCGTCAGGGTGGTTATGGTCAGTGTCCTTTTGGCACTGGCTGTTGCTGCCCTGGCGGGTTGCTCGTTTAAAGACGAGGAAAAAATCTGGGAGATCTCCGGGGGCATCTTCGGAACGACGTATAACATTAATGTCGTATTGCCAGAAGACGAGCAACGGTTGCAGACTCTGGCCAAGGGGATACAAAACGAGCTTGAGCAAGTCGATGCAGCTATGTCGACCTGGAAGGAGGATTCCGAGCTGTCCCGGCTAAATCAGAAGCAGGATCAGTCAGAGTGGACGCCGTTATCCGAACCGTTATTTGAAGTGATTCAACGCGGTCAGGAAATAGCTGAACTGACGGAAGGCGCTTTTGATGTCACCATTGGCCCTTTGGTCAACCTTTGGGGATTCGGACCAGAGGCCCGGCCGGTCGAGGTGCCTACGGAGTCTGAGCTTGCTGAACTGTTAGCAGTGACCGGATACCAATACCTTGAACTTGATAAGGCTGCGCAGGCTTTGCGTAGTACCAAGCCTCAGTACATTGACTTGTCGGGAATTGCCAAAGGTTACGGGGCAGACGTCGTCGCTCGTTACCTCGACAGAAAAGGCGTAGCAGCGTACCTTGTTGAGATAGGTGGTGAGGTCCGGGTAAATGGCCGTAAACCTGATGGTGGCGCCTGGCGTCTGGCTATTGAAGAGCCGTCCGAAGACGCTCGGCAGGTCAACAAGATCGTAGCAATGGATCGACACTCACTGGCAACGTCCGGTGACTATCGGAACTATTACGAATCGGACGGTCAGCGTTATTCGCATACAATTGATCCATCGACTGGCCAACCAATCAGTAACCGTTTGGCCTCCGTCACTGTGATTGCCGACGACAGCATGACGGCAGATGCGTTGGCAACGGCTTTTACCGTCATGGGGTATGAGCGGGCCATGAGCCTGGCAACCCGTGAAAACATCCCGGCGTATTTTATCG
This sequence comes from Marinobacter sp., assembly GCF_014859525.1. GTDB lineage: Bacteria > Pseudomonadota > Gammaproteobacteria > Pseudomonadales > Oleiphilaceae > Marinobacter. Next base: position 6,275 of record NZ_JACUUB010000019.1, on the reverse strand, counting down.
TAAGAGGAGAAAGCGGTTTTGATACATACCAGACACCGGCATTCTCGTCTTACGTTGTCCAGTAAAGGAGAACAGTAATGGGTACCTTTCTTCTCGTATTCCTGATTGTGGCACTGCTCCTCGCGGCCATGTCGGTTGGCGTCATGTTTGGGCGTAAGCCAATCAGTGGCACCTGTGGCGGTATTGGCGCACTGGGCATCAGCCAGTCCTGCGATATCTGTGGTGGTAGCCCCCAGAAGTGCGAAGAAAGCCGCAATGAGGATGACGCCCCGGTGACCGCTGAAGACCTGACGTACGACGCCACCAAGGTAGAAAAATAACGGCCGACGACGATAGCGACGGCTGTTATCAAACCAGTTTTATCGATGTAACCACTATAACGATAAATACATTTTTGCAACGTAGATAAGGAGTTACTGCGCGCATGGCAGAGCATCATTACGACGTTGTCGTTATCGGATCCGGTCCTTCAGGTGAGGGCGCGGCCATGAATGCGGCGAAGCACAACAGGCGGGTAGCCATCATCGAAGACAAGCCTACGGTGGGCGGTAACTGCACACATTGGGGGACCATTCCCTCTAAAGCGTTACGTCATTCGGTCAAGCAGATCATCACCTTCAACACCAATCAGATGTTCCGGGATATTGGCGAGCCACGCTGGTTTTCATTCCCGCGCGTACTGCAGAATGCCCAGAAGGTGATCGGTAAACAGGTCAAATTGAGAACCGGTTTCTACGCCAGAAACCGGGTTGATCTTATTAATGGCCGTGCATCGTTTCTCGATAACAGCCGCCTGGAAATTCGCGGTAACAAGTCGGTAGAAACGCTGCACTTCAAACAGGCGATTATTGCTACGGGCTCGCGCCCTTATTTGCCGCCTGATGTCGACTTCCGTCATCACCGCATTTATAACTCAGACTCTATTCTCAATTTGTCGCATACGCCGCGCACGCTGGTGATCTACGGTGCCGGTGTTATTGGGTCTGAATACGCATCCATTTTTGCCGGGCTGGGTGTGAAAGTCGATTTGATCAACCCGGGCGATCGCCTGCTTTCGTTTCTTGACGATGAGATCTCGGATGCACTGAGTTATCACTTGCGCAGCAACGGCGTTCTGGTTCGTCATAATGAAGAGTATGAGTCTGTTCGGGGTGATGACCACGGTGTCGTGGTGTCGCTACAATCCGGCAAGAAGATCCGTGCTGATGCCTTCCTCTGGTGTAACGGCCGCAGTGGTAATACCGAAAACCTGGGTCTCGAGAACATTGGACTGGTGGCGAATAATCGGGGTCAGTTGGCCGTTGACGATCATTACCGCACCGAGGTGGAAAATGTCTACGCAGTGGGTGATGTTATTGGTTGGCCAAGCTTGGCGAGTGCCGCTTATGACCAGGGCCGTTCGGCTTCATCAGCCATCGCTGAGGATGAATACTTCCGTTTTGTCTCGGATGTGCCTACCGGCATTTACACCATTCCGGAGATCAGTTCCGTCGGTAAAACCGAGCGTGAGCTGACCGAGGCAAAGGTACCCTATGACGTCGGCCAGGCCTTCTTCAAAGACTTGGCGCGGGCGCAGATAACCGGTGAAGCGGTGGGCATGCTGAAGCTGCTGTTCCATCGTGAAACCCGTGAAATTCTGGGGATCCACTGCTTTGGTGACCAGGCTGCTGAAATCGTCCACATCGGCCAGGCGATCATGAACCAGGAAGGGGAGGCCAACTCCCTGAACTACTTCATTAATACCACGTTTAACTACCCGACCATGGCTGAGGCTTATCGGGTAGCCGCACTGAATGGTCTGAATCGAATTTTCTGATCAGGCCAGGATCCAGGAGCCCAGTATCAGGCTGGCTCCTGGACGTTCTCCTTGGCGGGTAGGTTCAACAGGGCTTTTGCCCGGTTATCAAAAAACATGCGGGTACTGGTCGGGTAGTCCGTAATGATGCTGTCCACCCCCATGTCTTCCAGTGCGAGCATGTCGTGAATGCGGTTGACCGTCCAGGCGGAGACATGCATGTTGCGCTTGTGAGCAAGATTGACCATGTCCTTGCTGAGAATCTTCCAGTTCACGCAGAAATACTCGCACCCCAGGCGTGTAGCCAGGTTCAGGGGTTTCGGAAATTTACGCTCTGCGACAAGCCCAATCCGGATGTTTTTATCTCTTCGGCGCATCTCACGGAGGAACCATGGGTCCGAGGAGGTAATGGTGGCGGTCTGGTACATATTGCGGCGCTGAATAACTTCGGTTAGGCGATTACACAAAACATTCAGCCGGGGCCGGTTATCTTTTTTTACTTCCAGTTGAAGATGTTCCAGTCCATCGAGTTGGTCAAGCAGGGCTTCGAGGGAGGGGATGCCGGTTTTTCTGGGCCAGGCGCTGGTGTTTTTACGGGCATCCATATCGGCCAGTTCTGCGGCGGTATAATGCCCCACGTTGCCTTTTTTGCTCGTGGTCCGGTCTACCGTCAGGTCGTGCACCATTACAGGCTGTCCATCTTTCGACAGCACCAAATCCAGTTCGAAGTGCCGGATACCATGCCGGTAGGCATGGACGAATCCGGGCAAGGTGTTTTCGGGAGCCTCACCTTTGGCTCCCCGGTGACCATAAACGATCATTCTGCAGCATTATCCTTAAGGCGTTGATAGATAGCCTGGCGCTTCTTCCAGGTGTCGTGACACAGCCGAATGTCTTCCAGGTAGGCTGGCAGCTCATTCATCAACAAGGCCTGTGGGCCGTCGACCAGGGCTTTTTCAGGTTTCGGGTGGAAGTCCACCAGCACCATGTTTGCGCCGGCAATGACCCCCTGAGCGGTGGCGTGCATGACGTCCAGAATGCCATCGGGAGATCGATCGCGGCTGCCCACAGAATGGGACGGGTCCACACAAACGGGCATGCGGGTCAGGCGTTTGACTGCGGGCACATGCGCAAAGTCCACCATGTTGCGATGCGGCTGTCCGGCCTCGGTTTTCATGCCGCGCAGACAAAAGATGACGTTGGCGTTGCCTTCGCTGGCCAGGTACTCAGCTGCATTCAGGGATTCGTTCAGGGTAATGCCGAAGCCGCGCTTTAGCAGTACCGGATAGGTACGCTGCCGACCAATGGCTTTCAGCAATTCAAAGTTCTGGGTGTTGCGGGTGCCCACCTGGAGCATCACGCCTGTGGGCCGGCCCAATTTTTCCAGACAGGTGTCGATTTCCTCTATGTGGCTTTCATGGGTGATCTCCATGGCAACCACTTTGATACCGTGCTTGCCGGCTTTCTCGAACACCCAGGGCAGGCAACCCTTGCCATGCCCCTGGAATGAGTAGGGGTTGGTGCGCGGCTTATAGGCACCCATGCGGGTACACAGCTCACCATTTTCTTGCAGTGCCCGCATCATCATGTCCACGTGTTCGGGCACATCGACAGCACACAAGCCGGCAAAAATGTTCAGGTTGTTCTGGCTGAACTCAACGCTGTTGTAGGTGAAGCCGCTCTGGCGATTGTCGTCTTTGTGACGGCCCAGAATACGGTAATCGTCAGAAATCCGGATTGCTCTCTCAACGGCTGGCAGCGCTTCGATATCGTCCATGTCGAGGGTCTTGGTGTCGCCCAGCAAATAGATTTCCGTCAGTCGCTGGTTGGCACCCTGCACTTCATGCAAGCGCAGACTGACGCCTGGCAGGTTCTCGAGGTAGTGCATGGTTTGGCGATAGGCTTCGCTGTCCAGCGCTGTATTCGGATGAAGTATGGCTAACATGGGCTCTCCTTGAATTAACTGGCGGCGCTTTCCGCCCGGTGCCGTGCCTGCATGAACTCGCGATGATTAAGATGCAGCAGATCTGCCATACGGCGAATAAGGTGTTCTTCGTACTTGTCGATACGCCCGTCAGCCAGCGCAACCCGCCAGATACTCTCCAGCAGGGCCTGCTTCTGTTCTTGATCGAAGTGATCGTTGATCTGCCCGGTAAACTCATACAGCGAGGTGGCATCTTCTGCGTGCGCCAGAGCGTCTGTGAGAATCTCCTCGGCTTCTTCTCGGGTAACTTGATGGGCGTTAACCGCGCAGTCTACGATGATCTGCAGCTCGCGCTCGTCCTCATGGTTATCAACTCGTGCCAGTTGCACCATCAAGGCTGTGGCGGCTATAGCCAGCTGATGGGTATCGGCTTTAACCGGTTCGGCGGCCGGTACTGCAAAGAGCTTTTTCAGGTATTCGATCATAGTATGACCACTGTTGGTTCAGACACGTATCAGGCGGCTGAGGCCAGTCGGCGAACCCGATGTTCGAGTTCAATCTGGTCGGCCGCGAAGCGACGAATGCCATCGGCCAGTTTTTCGGTCGCCATGGCGTCTTCATTGGATTCCCAGCGGAACAGCTTTTCATCCACCGTGCCAATGGTCTCGCTACTGGAAGCATTGTTGGCATCCAGTCTGCGGGCCAACTCGCCCTGATCATCTTTCAGTTCCTGTAACAGGGCAGGGCTGATGGTCAGGCGATCGCAGCCGGCCAGCATTTCAATCTCGCCGGTATTACGGAAGCTGGCACCCATCACCACGGTGTTGAAGCCATTCACTTTGTAGTAATTATAGATTCGACTGACGGATTGAACGCCGGGATCTTCCGCGGCCGGATAGCTGTCTCGCCCTGTACTGGCCAGGTGCCAGTCCAGAATACGACCAACAAACGGTGAAATCAGGTGAGCACCAGCCTGGGCACAGGCGACCGCCTGCACGAACGAGAACAGTAAGGTGAGGTTGCAGCGGATGCCTTCTTTCTCGAGCTGCTCCGCCGCGCGGATGCCTTCCCAGGTGGACGCAATCTTGATCAGCACCCGACCAGTATCCGCGCCCTGTTGATCATAGAGCTCCACCAGCCGGCGAGCACGCTCCAGTGTTGCGGCTGTGTCGAAGGATAAGCGGGCATCTACCTCTGTGGACACCACGCCGGGGATAAGATTCAGGATTTCCTTGCCGGCCAGCACGGCCAGCATGTCTGTTGCTATGGTCAGCTGGTCGGCGGCAGAGCCACCGTGTTTGCTGGCACAGGCAATGGCTTTATCCAGCATCGGGCGATAAGCGTCTGAGGCAGCTGCTTTCAGCAGTAAAGACGGATTAGTTGTGGCATCTTCCGGCCGCCATTGGGCTATGGCGTCTATGTCGCCGGTGTCTGCGACCACGGTGGTCATGGTTTTGAGTTGGTCCAGCTTGCTTGTCATTCGTTTTGTCGTCCCGGTTGTCAGATGTTGGTGCGGCACCCAGCTCCCGAGTGCCTTGGTAACCTCTACAATAACGGCAGCTTACGACAGGAACAAGACGACCAAAGGTTTGATGTGCGTCAGTGTTCCAAAAGAGCGTCAGGCTGTCGCACTTTAGCCAGTGCCTGCTCGATGACTTCAAGCCCGGAGCCCGGCTTATTGGCGTTCTCGCTCAAATGGCGGCGAAACTGCCGGCCTCCGGGCATGCCGAGAAACAGACCCATGATGTGCCGGGTGATGTGGGTCAGGTACACGCCCCGGTCCAGCTCCTGCTGAATAAACGGGAACATGGCCCGCATGGCCTCGTGGCGGTTGGCAACCGGAGCTGGCTCGCCGAAAAACTCGGTATCCACCCCGGCCATTAGCCAGGGATTGTGATAGGCCTCCCGGCCGATCATCACGCCGTCGGTGTGGGCCAAGTGGTCGCGGCACTCGTCAAAGGTCTTAATGCCGCCGTTGATGATGATTTCCAGATCCGGGTAGGTCTGCTTCAGGCGGTATACCCAGTCATACTTCAGCGGTGGAATGTCCCGATTTTCCTTTGGGCTCAGGCCCTCCAGAACGGCAATGCGAGCATGCACGATAAAGGTCTTGCAGCCGGCCGCCGCTACCTTCTCGATAAATTCGCAAAGCTGGTCCCAGGATTCCCGGCCATTGATGCCAATGCGGTGTTTAACGGTCACCGGCACATCGGTGGCGTCAATCATCGCCGCCACGCCCTCGGCCACTTTATCGGGATGCGCCATCAGGCAGGCGCCGATCATGTTGTTCTGCACCCGATCGCTGGGGCAGCCTACGTTCAGGTTCACCTCGTTAAAATCAAACTGTTGCGCAAGCTTTGCACAATGAGCCAGCTCACCGGCATCACTACCACCCAGCTGCAGCGCTAACGGATACTCGAAGCCATCGTGCCGGAGAAAACGCTCGGTATCGCCATGAATCAACGCACCGGTGGTGACCATCTCTGTATACAGTAATGCGCGCCGGCTCAGGATGCGGGCCAGATAGCGGAAGTGCGGCGTGGTCCAATCCATCAT
>NZ_JACUUB010000003.1 GCF_014859525.1 Marinobacter sp. | reverse complement strand
CCGCGTACAAACTGCCAAAGTGATTTTTGTTGCCCTTCAGTTTTACTTTTGCCCGCACATAACCGGGGCGCATTTCCTCTACACTGAAGCCATTGCGCGTCGCAAACGGAATTGCCATACCGATAAGCCGATTAACCGTTGCATAGCTTCCCGTCTTTTTCAGCCAATCCAGCGGCTGCAACAAAGTCGCCTTGGGATTGCTGTTGGTTACCCATTGGCCGGCAGTGCCGATGAGGGTGTCGATAAGTGCCATAATAGAGGTTTCCTGCTGATTTGAAGGCGATAATTGCAAGTCAAAGCCCTTGCTTCAAGAAGCTTTTGCAGTTTTTTTGATAGTTGTATCGTTCAATGGTCATAAAGTGTTCTAAAGTGGAATTGGATTCCGATCTTCGGGTAGAGAGCTTCTATCCTGAATCATTAAAGGATTAACGCGTGACGCGACGTGACCAGAAAGCACCATCAGCATGGGTAATCTACCTGCTGGCGTTATTTTTAACAGTTCCGGCACAAGCCCTGGCCGTGGCGGATGATCATCGCAGTCTTATTCTTTGGTATCGCAATTACGACAACCCCGCCATTCGATCACTGGTTGAGCTGGCCCTGACCAAAACGCCGGAGTACGGCAGTTACGAACTGGTCCGCAGTGAAGAACTCAGCCAGGGCCGCGCGCTCAAAGAACTCGCCAACAATCACAATCGATTGGTGGATATTGCCAACGTCGCAACATCCGCAGAGCGAGAAGCGTTTCTCAACCCCATTCCCTTGCCCGTGGACGGCGGTTTACTTGGCTTCAGAGTGTGTTTGGTACTGCCCAAAAACCTGACATTATTTGAAGACATCACCAACATTGATGAACTGAAAGCGAAAGACATCCGGATTGGCCAGGGCACTCATTGGCCAGACACACCGATCCTCGAAGCCAATGGCATCAGCGTGATAACCCATACACGCTATGAAATTCTGTTCGGAATGCTCCGCAACGAACGCTTCGAGTGCTTTGCTCGCGGCATCGGTGAAGTGCTGTACGATATCGAGTTCAATCAGGCGGATGATCTGGTGATCGAGCCAAACTTGTTGATTGCCTACCCCATGCCATCCTACTTGTTCGTCGCACCCAACGATCAGGAGACCGCCCATCGGTTGCAACTGGGCATGGAGCGCGCCATCCAGGACGGCAGTTTTGCAGTCTACCTGAAAACGTGGTTTGGGCGTGCTGTCACGGAGCTGGGCCTGGAACGCCGTCGAATCCTTACTCTGGAGAACCCCTACCTCAGCGAAGAGTCCCTGTATATTGGCAGGCATACCCTGGAAAATCTTCGTCGAAGGCTCGAATTCCTCAGTCAATAATTCTAGCAGGCCATCCTTGGCCAACCCTCGTCAAACCTGACAACGGCTACACGCGGAAGCGGGAAACTTTTTCGTTCAGGGTGTGGCCGATGGTTTCAATGTGTCCGCTATAAACGTCATTTTCGCTCGCGGCTCTGGCGGCGTCTTGGCCCTGATCGGCGATGCGAGTGATGGAAGCGTTCAACTCTTCGGTCACCGACGTCTGCTCCTCAGATGCCGTCGCAATTTGAGTGGTCATCTGACTTATCGCAGTAATAGCATCCGCAATGCGATTCAGCGAATCCATGGCATCCTGCGCCTTCTCCATGCTGACATTGGAAACCGCCGTCGAGGCTTTCATCACATCAACCGCATCATTGGCGCCTTTCTTCAGGCGCTCAATCATGTCGTTGATCTCTCCGGTTGAGGCCTGGGTTCGCTGGGCCAGGTTGCGGACTTCGTCTGCCACTACCGCAAACCCCCGGCCAGCTTCGCCTGCTCTGGCCGCCTCAATGGCAGCGTTCAGTGCCAGCAGATTGGTCTGCTCCGCTATGCCCTGAATCACCTCAAGTACCGTGTTGATAGACGACACATCGTTACCCAGCGCATCGATGACCTCAGTCGCTGCAGTGATCTCTCGCGAGAGTTTTTCAACCGCATCTCTTGAAGCCGCCACCGTTTGCAGGGATTCTCGACTTTCTTGATCTGCATTCTCTGAGGCTTCTGCGGTTTGCTGCGCATTTTGAGCAATCTCGCCGGCGGCCGCTGACATTTCATTAATGGCGGTGGCAATCATATCAATCTCGTTCTGCTGGTTCTCTACGCTGGAGCGACTGGCACTGGACGTTTCTCGCAGCGAAGAGACATTACCGGCCAGTTCGTCACACCCCTCTTTTACTTCGTGAACCACCTGCTGAATGTTTGCGACAAAGCGATTAAAGCATTTTGCAAGCTCGCCAAATTCATCCGATGCAGAATCATCAAGGCGCTTATTCAAATCCGCATCACCGGAGGCGATGCCCGACATGGCCGTATTTAATCTGCGCACCGGGGCCATCAGAATTCGGATGCCGAAGTAGAGCGCCACCATCGCGATAACCAGACCAACACCGGCGATGGTCAATCCCCATACCCTGGCCTCTACGATCGGAGCGTTGACCAAATCATCGTTCACAAAGGTGACAAGGTACCAGTCGACGGCGCGCGCATCTGCAATGGCATGAAACCCTGCACTCCAATTCGCACCGTCCATGCGAAAGCGATGTGTTCTGCCATTGAAAGAAGGCTGCTCTCCAATCACCTCTGAAATATTTTGTCCAACGACGGCTGAGTCTGGGTAAAACAGGACATTGCCTGATTGATTCACCAAAGCCGCAAAACCGGTGTCGGCCAACGTGATGGTCGATAACATGGTTTGAATGGTGCCAAGGCCAATGTCCATACCTGCAGCACCTTTAAAAGCCCCGGACCTTATTGGGGCCATGGCCGAGATAATGATTTCGTCACTGGTTGCATCCTGATAAGGGTCGGTAAAAGAGGCTCTGCCAAGACGTTGGGCGCCTTGATACCAGGGGCGCACCCTTGGATCGTAATCAGAAGGGAGCGTTGCCTCAACCGCAAGGCTTCTCATGATCATGCGGCCATCTTCTGTGCCTGCATACACATCCTTGATATTCCCGCCCTGGGTCATTGCCTCCATTAACACGCGAGCTGTGTTATCCGTGCGTATCTGTTCGAGGGCCTGGGCAGTTGCTTCTGCCATATCGAGACGGGTGTTAAGCCAATCCGAGATACTGGACGTACTTTGCGTTACGGCGTCTTGCATGAGGGCATCAATGTAGCGGTCTGTTGTCGATCGCAGCCGAACATCCGTCGCCACAGTTAAAGCCATCATTAACACAGCGATTAGCGTGCCGACAGCAATGAGTAGCTTTTGCGCAAATGAAAAATTCAACGGTAAATCCTCCGGGAAGGCCTGGGCAACTGGATTACTTTTTCATTCATTATAGATGCGAACTATCTGGATAACGGCAATTGCAGCGAAGTCTTTAGAAGACTTTGTTAAACTAGGAATTCAAGCAATGATCTGCCCACGAAATGGAGACGCTCCTGAATGGCTCATGAAGAACTACACCTGAATCTGCGTAACCTGACTCTTGGAGACTACAGTCAACTTCAGGAGCTGATGGACGAAGTTTACGACGATATCGGTGGTGCGTGGCCTAGTGACACCATTAAGGCACTGGTTGAACAGTTTCCTGACGGGCAGATCTGTATTGAGGATAACGGGCTACTGGTGGCGGTAGCGCTGACCGTATGCGTGAAATACGAAAGGTTCAGCAACCCGCATGCCTACGACGACCTGATCCTTCGTAATGAGAAAATCTGGCACAACCAGAACGGCGACTCGCTCTACGGTCTGGATGTGTTTATTCATCCGGAATACCGTGGCTACCGCCTCGGCCGCCGGCTCTATGAAGCCCGCAAGGAACTGTGCCGGTCGATGAACCTGCGAGCCATCCTGGCTGGCGGTCGTATACCCAACTATTTTAAATACGCCGAACAGTACACGCCGGAAGAGTACATCCATCGGGTGGATCGCAAAGAAATCTACGATCCCATTCTGACATTTCAGCTCTCCAACGATTTTCAGGTAACCCGGCTGATGCACAAGTATCTGCCGGAAGACGAGAAATCACTTGGTTACGCCACGCTTCTGGAATGGCGTAACATTCTTTACACCCCTCCCTCTTCGGTTCTCAACACTAAAAAGACTCAGGTTCGGCTGGGCGCGGTACAGTGGCAGATGCGGGAATTCACATCGGTTGAAGAAGTGCTCAAACAAGTTGAGTACTTTGTCGATGCACTGTCAGATTACAAGAGTGACTTTGCGCTTTTCCCGGAGTTTTTTAACGCACCACTGATGGGTCTGACGGACCAGATGGACCAAACCAGGGCCATTCGATTTCTGGCAGGGTTTACCGAGCAGTTCCGCAATGAAATGTCAGAAATGGCCGTCAGTTACAATATCAACATAATCACCGGTTCCATGCCGCTGATTGAGAACGATCGCGTGTACAACGTGTCTTACCTTTGCCACCGCGATGGCCGGGTTGATGAACAGCGAAAGATCCACATTACGCCTCACGAACGTAGAGATTGGGTGATTGAGGGCGGTAATAAATTCGAGGTATTTGAAACCGACGCCGGCCGGGTTGCCATACTGATCTGTTATGACATTGAGTTTCCGGAGCTTGGCCGACTGGCCGCCAGTCAGAACGTAGACATCATTTGCGTGCCGTTCTGGACCGACACTAAAAATGGTTATCTCCGGGTTCGCCATTGCGCCCAGGCCCGTGCCATCGAAAACGAGTGTTACGTAGTCATCACAGGCAGTGTTGGTAACCTGCCAAAAGTGGAGAATCTTGACGTTCAGTACGCGCAGTCGTCTGTGTTTTCGCCGTCAGATTTTGCGTTTCCACACGACGCCGTGATGGCAGAAACAACCCCTAATACAGAAATGATCATGTTTTCCGACATGGATCTGGAAAAGCTCACACTGGTCCGCAACGAAGGCTCTGTCACTAACCTGAAAGATCGTCGTGTGGATCTTTATGAGCTCAAAACCTTGTAATCGGCTTTTATCTGGCCCGGATTGCCCGGGCCAGATATTGACCTACTCCGTGAAAGCGTTACGGTAGCTTACTGATGGGATTGCCAAAATTGGATCGCCCGTCTATTGTTTAATTTATGCTCAAGTCATCTGGCCGGCCTTACAGGCAGAGAAAGCGTTTCATGAACGAAGAATTACCGGATATTGTCGCCCGTTTTCGCATCCGCCACGGCCTGTTTCGCAAAGAGACAGTGGATGCTCGTCTTTATGAACTGGATAGCTATGGCTGTGTAATGAAGACCGACAAGCTCTTCAGCCCTGGCGATACCATCCTGTTTGATCTGATCATGGACATGCCCTTTGAGGAAATCCGTGCAGAGGGTCTTTCAGGCTTAGTTACTGAAAAAAGAAAACACTGTAGCAACTTCTTTTATTCCATTGATTTTATTCAGTTTGACTCCAGTGATGATTCACCTTTGGCAGACAAAGTCCGCCGTATTCGTGAAGTGCTTTTGAAGAAACAAAGCCTCAAATCCCGAAGAAGTTCGAATACCGCGACGGGAATGAGGCAAATAGCCTGATACCCTTCCACCACTACTACTCCCCCTGTAAGGAGACGTCCGATGGCAAAGAAAGCCAAACCCAGCGTTGATAAGATCGTAAAAAAAGTGAATAAAGAATTTGAGAAGACCTCCTCTCAAATTGAAGGCCTCATCAACGATGCGTTAAAGCAGTTTGATCACCTTCAGCACCAGGTTCAGGATCCCGTGCGCAAACTGATCAAAGACATGGACGAGCTGCGCGAGCGCGAAATGAAGCGCTTCAACGACGAATTTGAACGACGGATGGATGAGTTCCATGAGCTTCAGGCGTCATTGCTTGAAAAGCTTGGCATTGCCACCAAAGAAGTTCGTAAAGAAGTGAAAAAGGCAACAGAGACTGCCAGCAAGAAAGTGGAGGCTGCCAAGCCTGAAGCCAAAAAAGCGCCCGCCAAGACGCCGGCAGCAAGGAAATCCGCTGCGCCAACAAAACCTGCTGCGAAAAAAACCGCAGCACCCAAGGCAACCAAACCTGTCGATAAATCGGATCTCACTCGCATCAAAGGTGTTGGCCCGGCAACCGCTAAGAAAATGAAAGAAGCTGGCCTTACATCCATTGAGCAGATCGCTAATCCGAGTGACGAAGACAAACAGAAACTTGAGGCATTCAAGAGCCTTAAAGGATTCAACGAACTGTCCACCGAAGCGAAAAAAGTCATTTGATGCAAACGCCTGAGCAACCTGTATTGCGGGACATTGTCCTGGTAGGCGGCGGGCACAGCCATGTCGGGGTCCTTAAGCGATTCGCCATGAATCCGGCCCCCGGCGTACGGCTCACCCTGATCTGTCGTGATACCCACACACCCTATTCCGGAATGCTGCCTGGTTACGTTGCCGGTCATTATAGTTACGATGACGTACATATTGATTTGAGCCGCTTGGCGGAGTTTGCCGGTGCCCGGTTTTACCGAGCCGAAGTAACCGGCCTGGACCGCTCATCCAAACGTGTTATCTGTAAAGGCCGACCTAACGTCCCTTACGATCTGCTCTCGATTAATATCGGCTCGTCACCGCGGGTATCTGAGGTTCCCGGAGCCGCAGAGCATGCCGTTCCCGTTAAACCGATCACGGGTTTTAACAACCGCTGGCTATCGTTACTGTCGCGGGTCGAAAATCACGACGGCCCACTGACCATCGCCGTTGTAGGCGCGGGAGCGGGTGGCGTTGAACTGACACTGGCCATGCAGTATCGATTGCGTAATGAATTGTCCCGGCGTGGCAAAAATCCGGACCAGATTTACTTCCACTTGTTTGATGCCGCTGATCAGATTCTGCCCACGCACAATGCGAAAGTCCGCGCGGTCTTCCGTGACAAACTTGTTCATCGCGGCGTAAAGCTGCATCTTGGTTCACCTGTTTCCAAAGTCGAGCAAGGGCTGCTGATGACCGAGTCGGGCCAGACTCTGCAATCCGACGAAGTGCTCTGGGTAACCCGGGCCGGCGGCCCAGCTTGGCTGAACGACACGGGGCTGGCGCTGGATGACGGCTTGTTTATCCGGGCCAGGGACACGCTGCAGACCGAAAACGACGACAACATATTTGTCGCAGGTGATATCGCCAACGTGGTCGACCATCCCCGGGAAAAAGCCGGTGTGTTTGCGGTCCGTCAGGGCCCGCCATTGGCGGACAACCTCCGCCGCATGGCCACCGGTCAGCCGCCGAAGCCCTTCAAACCTCAAAAAAACTGGCTGGCGCTGATCAGCACCGGTGACCAATATGCCATCGCCTCCCGTGGCAATTTCGGCACTGCCGGAACCTGGGTGTGGCGCTGGAAAGACTGGATCGATCGCCGGTTTATGCAGAAATTCAGCGATCTTCCTGCCATGGAAGAAACCGGCCGCTTGCCAGACACCTCAGCGGCACAAAACCCGGAGGAAGCATCCCAGGCAATTTCTGCGGTAGCCATGCGTTGTGGCGGCTGTGGCGCGAAAGTTGGCAGTACGGTGTTGTCTCGTGCTCTTGGTGAACTCCGCCCTATCGAGCGGGATGACATCATCATTGGCCTGCATGCACCGGACGATGCCGCTGTGCTAAGGGTACCGCCAGGGATGGCAGTGGTTCATACCGTGGATTTTTTCCGTGCGTTTATTGACGACCCCTACGTATTCGGCAAAGTAGCCGCCAATCATGCCCTGGGCGATGTGTTTGCCATGGGTGCAGAAGCCCAGAGTGCCACCGCGGTTGCGACCGTGCCTTACGGCATCGAATCAAAAGTGGAAGATACCGTTTTCCAGATGATGTCCGGCGCAGTGGAAGTGCTTAACGAAGCCGGCTGCGCGCTGGTGGGCGGTCACACGGGTGAAGGCAAGGAGCTCGCTCTCGGCTTTGCGGTTAATGGATTGATTGATCCCGACAAGGTCATGAGCAAAGGCGGCCTGCGTGCCGGTGACGTGTTGCTGTTAACCAAGCCAATCGGCACAGGAACCTTGTTTGCAGCTCATGCTCGACTTGAGGCAAAAGGCCGCTGGATTGATGCAGCGCTGGCATCGATGGTTCAGTCCAATAAACCTGCCGCGGACTGCCTGGTGCGTTTTGGGGCTCGCGCCTGCACAGACGTAACCGGTTTTGGGTTGCTGGGACACCTGGTTGAAATGACTCGGCCCTCCGGTGTTGATGCTGAGCTTGACCTGACTGCGATACCAATCCTGCCAGGCGCAGAAGAAACGGTCGCAGCGGGCATTCTCAGCTCCCTACAACCGGCAAACGTTCGGTTACGGCGGGGTATCCGCAATCAGGCAGACTGGGTTGATCATCCACGCTATCCGTTGATCTTTGATCCTCAGACAGCCGGAGGACTGCTTGCCAGTGTTCCAGAAGCCGTTGCCGAAGCCTGTGTACGAGAGCTCAAATCACTGGGTTACCCTCACACAGCCATTATCGGCCGTGTGACTGCGCAGGACGAGAATGGCGCCATAGAGCCGATTACGCTTCGGGACTGACCGCCTTCATGGCAAGCGCCAGAGCCTTTTCCAGGCTCTGGCGCTCCTTTTCCGCGGTAAAGCTTTTTGCCAGATCGTCCACTTTGGCGACTAATGTTGCCAGCAAGCCCGGGTTTTGCTCTACCCGATACATTAACTCCGCCAGAGCACGGTCGTCGCCGACCGGAAAATAACCCGGATAATCGTCACCCAGCAATCCTCGGTTGCCTGAAATGTCAGACGCAAGAATAGGCAATCCTGCCCTGCACGCTTCAGAGACAACGTTAGCACCGCCTTCCATCACAGAGCTGATCACCATCAGATTGCAGACAGACATGAGCTGTTCAAGTTGAGGCTTTTCCAGTTCGCCGAGCCAGTGAAATCGAGGATTATCCTTGCTTTCCTGCAGGGCTTTGTCCCGCCACTCGTCGTTATGGGGTTTGCCCGCACAAGACACGATGATGTGGGAATCATCCGGCAAAAGCCGACTGGCCCAGGCGGCGCGCAACGAGTCTTTTTCAGCTCTGAGGTGGCCGATCACACACACGTTGAACTGCCCGGGCTCTGCTTTTAAACCAGCCCGAATGCTTGGTACCGGGGCAGACTGCCGGAGTGTTATCAGTTTACTGTGAAACCGCTCTGGGATGTCTCTGGCAACCAGGTCATGAAGGCCAATCAGCACGTTGGCGGATGCCATGGAAGCGTGAGTGGGTTCCGGGTACTCATGTTGATAATGATAGATATCCGTGCCGGTCAAAACCACGATCAAAGGATGGGTCGGCCAACATTCACGAAAACGATGTACTATTACCGCGCTACGCCACGCATGGAGTGCGATCATCAGATCATAGAACTCTCCGTCATAGTCAGTAGCAACTTCAACGTGATGACCGGCATCTTCGAGTAGCTGTTGCCAGCGCACAGCAGTTGCCCGATTACCCGCTTTTGAATCCGGGCCAGCGGGCGTAATAATGATTATTTTCATTGGACTTATCACAAAGAATTTGCAAAATTCTGCATGTCGCCCCACTCCAAGTAAAGAGTTGTCCCGTATATCGGTTCAGAGTTTACGCAAATCACGTTATTCTTGGTTGCGTCGGGTTTGTCAGTCCCAACCTGATTGGCGAAAACCATTCTCGAAACGTACGTTAAGCAAATCCCCATAAGGAAGACATATGATCACCAGGCAAATACGGAAATGGCTTATTTCCGGTGTTCTCGCGCTGGTCGCCACCAGCACTGTAAATGCGCAAACATTTGTATTCACTGCCATCCCGGACGAAGACGAAACCCGATTGGTTGAGCGTTTTCGAGGCATTGCCGATTACCTGTCTGAACAGCTTGAGGTAGATGTTCGGTATATTCCGGTTAAGTCCTACGCGGCTGCTGTTTCAGCGTTCCGCAACAATCAAGTTCAGCTGGCCTGGTTTGGCGGGCTCTCCGGTGTGCAGGCTCGCGCGCTGGTACCCGGTTCTGAAGCACTGGCCCAAGGCGTCGAAGATCAGGCTTTTTACAACTACTTCATCGCCCACAAGAGCACCGGCCTGGAACGTGCTGATAAGCTGCCAGAAGGTGTTCGTGGTAAAACATTCACGTTTGGCTCCAAAGGCTCCACCTCAGGCCGTCTGATTCCGGAATATCACATCCGTGATCAGTTCAAGGAGCCCCCCGAAAGCGTCTTCAGCCGGGTAGGCTTCAGTGGCAACCACACCCGCACCCTGAGACTTGTGGAGTCTGGCACCTACCAAGTCGGCGCCCTCAACTACAAGGTCTGGGATAAAGAGCTTGAAGATGGCAACATCAACACCGACGATGTCAAAGTTATCTGGAAGACGCCCGGATTCCCGAATTACCAATGGACGATTCGCGGTGACGTTGACGACCGTTTTGGTGAAGGTTTCAAAAACAAGGTTCGTCAGGCGCTGTTGAATCTGGACGACCCGGCCCTGCTTGAGAGCTTTCCCCGCGAGGGCTTTATCCCTGCATCCAACGACGATTACGAACCCATTCGCAGTGTCGCATCCGAACTGGGAATCATCGATTGATGTCAGGCTTTGCCTTCAATGATCTAAGCGCAAGCTTCGGAGACAAGCGGGTTATCGGCCCGCTGTCTCTGGAAGTTCATCCGGGTGAGCGTGTTGCCCTGGTCGGCAAAAGCGGTGCCGGTAAATCGACCCTCATCAAATTACTCTACGAACGCCTTACACAAGATGCATCGTTGGTGCCGCAAGGGCTGGGACTGGTCAATGCCCTGCCCGTGTTTCACAACGTGTTCATGGGTCAGCTCGATAAACATCCCTTGTGGTACAACACCCTGACACTGATCCGGCCGTTCCGTAAAGATCGGAACACCGTCGCCCGGTTACTAAACGAGCTGGGCATCCCGGAAAAGCAATGGGTACCTGCGGCCTCACTGTCTGGAGGCCAGCGTCAACGCGTAGCCATTGCTCGAGCACTTTACCGTAACGCGCCCATATTGCTGGCTGATGAACCGATCTCGGCGCTCGATGGCCCGATGGCGCACCTCGTCATGAAGGCCTTAACGGATCAGTTCAGCACCAGTGTGGTTGCGCTGCACGATGTCGATATGGCTCTCGCCTATTGCAACCGTATTGTCGGCATCCAGAACGGGCAGATTGCCCTGGACCAGCCTGTCAGCGAACTGCAGGCCGCTGACATCATGGCCCTGTACTGACATCATGCTCTCCTACCCGACAGTAAGAGCCAGCCTGCTGTTTCTCGCGATTGCCGTCGCTGGTTTATTCGTGGCCGACATCGCCATCACTACGGCCAACCCTTGGCGGGATCTTGGCCAGTTTTTTATTGGCGTCGCCACTCCTAACTTTTTCAGTACCGAAGGCTTGTTGACAGCCTTATTGCGCACGGTTGCCTTTGGTTTTGTTGGTGTAGCGTTAGGCAGCTTCTTTGGTTTTTTGTTGGCATTGGTTTACCGCTTTCTACCGGTCCGTATTTTCTGCGCCTTTATCCGGGCCATTCACGAGCTGTTCTGGGCACTGATCTTTCTGCAGTTTTTTGGTTTTCACCCGCTCACCGGCGTACTCGCGATTGCCATCCCCTACGCGGGTATTTTTGCGAAGGTTTATTCGGAAATTCTGGAAGAATCCGATCCGGAACCCAGCAGACTGCTACCTCCAGGTACCAGTGCGGTTGCAGCCTTCCTGTATGCGCGCATACCTGATTGCTGGGTGCAAATTCGCACCTACACGGCGTATCGCCTGGAGTGTGGTTTGCGCTCATCTGCCATTCTGGGCTTTGTTGGGTTGCCTACGCTCGGGTTCTACCTTGAGTCGTCTTTTTCACAAGGCATGTACTCTGATGCCGGCGCGATGCTCATTCTGTTTTATGTGCTCATCGCGACTATGCCCATCTGGGTAAGGCCAAAGCTGTTACCAGCCTATTTGCTCGCCGCACCCTTCTTTCTTGGTGAGGGATTTCCGATAGTCTGGGGCAATGTTCAACGCTTCTTCACAGAGGATATTGTGCCGTTTCCAATCAGGAACGGTGAGGGTCTGACTGGCCTGTCCAGCTGGCTCGGCGACCTGATGATCACCGAGGCCTTGCCCGGTATCTGGAACACGATTGTGCTTACCCAAATCGCGCTGGTGGCCACGGGCCTGTTGTCGCTGCTGGCATTCCCCCTGATCTCAAAACACTTTGGCGGGCCAGTCCGGCGCACATCAGGCCATGTGTTGCTGGTTATCGCCCGCTCCACGCCCGAATACATTCTGGCGTACATTCTGCTGCAGCTTTGGGGGCCCTCAATGCTGCCCGCCGTGGTTGCTCTTGCCCTTCACAATGGCGGCATCATCGGCCACCTGATCGGGCGACAGACCAATACCATCGAACTGCGGCCCGATGCGCCGACCGGATTCACGCGCTACAGTTGGGAACTGGTGCCTAGAGTCTACCGGTCCTTCCTGGCATTTCTCTTCTACCGCTGGGAAATCATCATGCGTGAAACCGCAATTCTCGGCATATTGGGTATCTACACGCTCGGCTTCTATGTGGACAGTGCCATCCAGAACATCCAGTTTGACCGGGCCATGATCCTGATCCTGATCACTGCGTCTCTGAATATTGGCGTGGATGTACTTGGCCGCACTATTCGCCGCAAACTTGCCCTGCAAACCATGCCAACCTGTTAAACCTCTGGCATCGCTATCACAGTTTTGCCTTCTTGCTACCGGTTTTGGCGGTTCTAGACGGCGATTAGCGATCCTTTTCGGTTGCTCGCTGCGGCAATTTTATCCATTACTTTTCAATGGATAAGACTGAGATTTTGCGGGATTTAACTCTTAGTGTGCCTTGAACACCAGCGTCCAAGGCACATTTTTCAGTTTTTCCTGCCCGTCCTGCAGATCGATTCGCCAGACCATCTCGGCACCCGTCGTGCAAAACGGCGCGGTAAATCGGGCTTGATACTCATGGAGCTCCTCTCTTACCAGAGGCACCGGGTATTCGCCCATATACATGGACCGCCCGCGCAGAACCGCTAAAAACCGGTCTGGTGATTTCGGCACCGTCAGCAACAACCGGTACTGCATACCTTGAGCACTCGGCTCAGTGGCAATCAGCGTTACCCGCCAGTCGCCCTCGCTCGTTGTCCACTCACAGGCGCCTTCCAGAAGATCGCATTGCGGTTGTTCCGCAGCATTGCCGGCAACTTCCCTATACCGTAGACCAAAAACCACCAATGCAATTGTCACGGCGACTAAACTTACCATCACAATGGTTCGTAACATACACAGTCCCTGATCTTGTCGAAGCGGGCATTATGGGGATAATTCCCGACATAGCAAAGGTTTCTAAAGTGCTGCCAGCATGAGAAAATGTCGGGCTTTCTGGTTTGAATCACCCACAAAACAGGACACGCCCGTGCAACCGGACATTTCCGTAAAGCACCTGAACAAAACATACGAAGATGGCTTTCAGGCACTGAAAGACATCAACCTGGATATCTATCCGGGAGAGATCTTTGCCTTGCTCGGTCCCAACGGTGCCGGCAAAACCACGCTGATCTCGATCATCTGCGGCATCGTCAATAAAAGTAGTGGCGACGTACTAGCCGCTGGCCACGACATCATCAAAGACTACCGCAAAGCGCGCGGCAGCATTGGTCTCGTGCCCCAGGAACTGAACACTGACTCCTTTGAGACCGTGTGGAACGCGGTGTCTTTCAGTCGGGGGCTTTTCGGTAAACCGGCCAACCCTGATCACATCGAACGGGTGCTGAAAGATCTTTCACTGTGGGACAAACGCAACAATCGTATCATGTCACTGTCAGGCGGCATGAAGCGTCGTGTGATGATTGCCAAAGCATTGTCGCACGAGCCGCGCATTCTCTTTCTTGATGAGCCCACCGCGGGCGTTGATGTAGAGCTGCGCAGAGATATGTGGCAAATGGTGCGTAAACTGCGTGAGAACGGTACAACCATCATCCTGACTACCCACTACATTGAAGAAGCCGAGGAAATGGCGGACCGTATTGGCGTGATCCGCAACGGAGAGATCATTTTAGTTGAAGACAAGGCCCAGTTGATGTCCAAACTTGGCAAGAAAGAGCTGCGCCTACACCTTCAGCATAAGCTGGACGAGGTGCCCGGACAGCTGACACTGGAGCCGGTTGAGCTTTCTGAAGACGGCTATGAGCTTATTTACACCTTCGACGCGCAACAGCAGCAAGCTGGCGTGGCTCGCCTGTTACGAACGCTGGGTGATCTCGGTATCGAATATCGCGATCTGCAAACCAGGGAAAGTTCACTGGAAGAGATATTTGTTGGGCTGGTCCATGAATAACCGCCTGATTGAACGGCACAAACGGAGAGCTCAATGAACGTATACGGCGTAAAGGCCATCTACAAGTTTGAAATGGCACGCATGAAGCGGACTCTCATGCAAAGTGTATTGTCGCCTGTTATCTCCACCTGCCTCTACTTTGTGGTGTTCGGATCGGCCATTGGTTCTCGCATGGGCGACATCGGCGGCATAGACTATGGTGCTTACATTATTCCCGGACTGGTGATGCTGTCCTTGCTGATGCAGAGTATCTCCAACGCCTCTTTTGGCATTTACATGCCCAAGTTCTCCGGCACCATCTATGAAGTCTTGTCTGCCCCCGTTTCCTACTTTGAAATTGTGCTTGGCTACGTAGGAGCAGCAACCACCAAGGCAGTTATCCTCGGGTTGATCATTCTGCTGACGGCTCGACTGTTTGTGGACTATTCGATATTGCATCCATTCTGGATGCTGTCATTTCTTGTTCTGACTTCCATCACCTTCAGCCTGTTCGGCTTTATCATTGGCATCTGGGCAGATGGCTTTGAGAAATTGCAGATCGTACCGATGATGATCGTGACACCGCTGGTGTTTCTGGGTGGCACCTTCTATTCCATCGACATGCTGCCTGAGGTCTGGCAGACCATCAGTTTGTTCAACCCTGTGGTTTACCTGATCAGCGGCTTCCGCTGGGCTTTTTATGGCGTTGCTGATGTGCATATCGCAATCAGCGTTGGCATGACCCTGGCGTTTCTCTCACTCTGTATGGCAACGGTGTGGTGGATCTTCAAAACCGGCTACCGGCTGCGGTCATGATGCGTCGCTCAAAGCCGTGGATACTCGTTTTTGGCCTGCTCGCGGTACTGGCCGGCTGTGAGACAACTGATGCCAATGGGCAGGCCGAACTACCTGTTATTAAAGCCTGCTTTGTCACCGAGAATGAGCGTTACAGCGTGACGCTTGAAGTCGCCAGCGAAGACAAGCAACGTCAAAAGGGGCTGATGGGCCGAACACACATGGATGTCAATGCCGGAATGCTGTTCACCTATCAAAACGAACGGTCTGCCGGGCACGGTTTCTGGATGTTTCAGACACTGATCCCACTGGATATCGGCTACCTTGATCGCAATGGCGTGATTGTGAGTCTTAAATCAATGACCCCTTGCCCTTCCTCACGGGGTAGAGATTGCCCGAACTACCCATCCGGGCAACCTTTCTGGAATGCGGTCGAAATGAATGCCGGGTACTTCGAAGAGCGCGGCATTGGCGTAGGTGACAGGCTCCATTGGCCTGCCGGTGATGCCTGTCAGCACTGACAGTCACTTGTCCTGCCACTTAGGGTTCCGTTTATCCAGAAACGCCGAGATGCCTTCCTGTGCATCCGCTGCCCCCATGTTGCCCGCCATCACCTCTGCCGTGTAGTCGTAGGCCTCAGACAAAGGCATCTCCAGCTGACGATAGAACGCCGCCTTACCGACTTTCAGGGCATGGCCGGATTTTCCGGCGATGGTGGCCGCCATCTGGTAAACGGTGTCATCCAGCGCTTCCGGCGCCACCACCCGATTGACCAGTCCAAGGCGTTCCGCCCTGCCCGCATCGATCATCTCACCGGTCAACAGCATTTCCATCGCGTGTTTACGGGAAACATTGCGAGACAGCGCCACCATGGGCGTGGAACAGAACAGCCCGATGTTGACGCCCGGCGTGGCAAACCGAGCGCCGCTCTCGGCCACCGCCAGATCGCAACTCGCCACCAGCTGGCAGCCCGCCGCCGTGGCCACACCCGCCACCCGGGCAATGACCGGCTTCGGCAGATTTACAATCTGCTGCATCACCTTGCTGCACTGGCGAAACAGCGCCAGCTGAAACTCATGGCTGTCGAACTGGGATCGAATCTCCCTGAGATCATGCCCCGCGCAAAACACCTTGCCTTCCGCCGCCAACACCACCACCCGCGTATCGGCATCGTTCTCCAGAGCGGTAAATACCTCTGACAACGCCTCCAGCATTGCCATCGACAAGCTGTTCCGCTGCTCCGGCTTGCTCAGGGTCACCGTGGTTATCCCGTGTTCGGTGTGTTGTTGCACCAGGCCATTCGCCGCTTGTGTCATCGTATCTACCTCCTTCATTCTGTTTCACCGCAGTATCACCAAGCGGCTGGCGTCTGTCGAACCGACCTTAGGCGAGTAACCTGCGCCTGGTTGTATTTCTCCTCAGCGCCCTCACAGTAGAATCATGAGACGTTGAAAAGGAGAATCCATGAATCGCTCCCTGTTGATCAAAATAGTCCTGTTTATCCTGATTATAGGCGGCGCCACCATGGTGCTGATTAAAGATGATCCACAGGTGCCCACCGGTGATATCAACCGGATACATCCGGTCATGCCTGCGCAGGAATCCGACTATCAGCGGTTTGATGAAGACGGCGATGAGGTACAAGAGGAAGAGCAGTACTGAGTACTGATTACAGAAACCGCATTGCCGAGGGCTTGGCCCACCCCTGATTTGACCGTCAAGAACGACACCACTGCTAGATTCAGGGGGCGGTTTTTATGTGTAGCTACGAATCAGGCTATATGGAAAGCCATTAACTGAAATGGTGCCCGGAGCCGGAATCGAACCGGCACGACCTAACGGTCGAGAGATTTTAAGTCTCTTGTGTCTACCAATTTCACCATCCGGGCATCGGAGGGAACTGCGTGGAGGGCGGAATTGTATAAGGCCCGATGACGTAACGCAATTCCGTTCCGGCCTGAGTTCCCCCAAGTGGCGGAAAAACCGTTTACTGGAGCGCTAAATCGGCTTGATGGCGCGGCCCTTGTAGATAAATCCTGCAATTTTGGGTGCGTTGGGCATGTACAGATTTTCCAGTTCCTGGATGTCGAAACCAGCTTGCAGAATAAGGTCGGCGATGTTTCGATTGAGATGACAGCCGCCTGCGAGCATTTTCCAGCCCGGGGTTATTCGATGTTGCCACTTACGGGTGCTGCCGTGGGGAGCTTCCCCGTGCTCCAGAAAAAGCAGATCGCCACCTGGCTTGAGCACTCGCTTCATTTGCATCAGGGCCGCATGCCAGTCGGGAATGGTGCACAAAGTAAAGGTGAGCAAAACCGTGTCTACGGATTCATTATCCAAAGGAATTTGCTCACCCGGCAGCTCCAGCCATTCCACGTGTATGGGCGAGCGGCCAAGATTTGGTAGTGCCTTTCGCCGCATACCCTCGGAGGGCTCCAGTCCGTACACCATTTCTACCTGAGTCTGGTCATAAAATTCCAGGTTGATGCCAGAGCCCATCCCAACCTCAAGCACTCGCCCCCGGGCCCGGGGCACAACCTGGCTGCGCAACTTCATCACCTGTCCCATAGAGCATGCTTTGTCTATGATATGGGGAAGAATTCGGTCCTCGTAAAAGCTCATTGGACTCACCATAATTGTTTTAGAGCAACGGGTGCGACAAACTGCCCTATCGCATTTTGCTAGTATGCGAGTAGCATTACCGAATCTGCCGGTAATAACAACATAACAAGATAACCTAAGGCAGCGGCTAAGCGGGTGCGCTGGCCCGTTTTGTTATGACGTGTTTACGTTACCGGAGGTACTTCAATGGATCTTGATCCTATCATCCTATCGCGAATTCAGTTCGCGTTCGTGGTGTCATTCCACGCCATTTTTCCGGTGTTCACCATCGGTCTCGCCTCCTATATTGCCGTGCTTGAAGGTTTGGCCTTCAAAACCAAAAACCCGGTCTGGGAAAAACTGTCCGGTTTTTGGACCAAGGTCTTTGCCGTGGTCTTTGGTATGGGTGTGGTTTCTGGCATCGTCATGTCGTTCCAGTTCGGCACTAATTGGAGCAACTTTTCCCAGGCGACTGCGAATTTCCTGGGACCGGTGCTAAGTTATGAGGTGATTACTGCATTCTTCCTGGAAGCTGCTTTTCTTGGCGTGCTGTTATTCGGGCGTAACAAGGTACCACCGGGCGTTCACCTGTTTGCCGCGATTATGGTTGCCACCGGCACCTTCATTTCGTCGTTCTGGATTCTCGCGGCCAACAGCTGGATGCAAACACCGGCAGGTATTGAACTGCGTGACGGCGTTTTCCATGTAGTGTCCTGGAGCCAAGCACTGTTCAATCCTTCGTTTTCGTACCGGTTCCTGCATATGGCACTGGCATCGTTCCTCACCGGGGGCTTTGTTGTGGCCGGTGTTAGCGCCTGGTACCTGCTTCGCGGACGCGAGGTAGAAGCCAACCGTAAAGCGCTGTCCATGTGCCTCTGGTTACTGTTGTTCATCGCGCCAGCCCAGTTGGTTGTCGGGGATTTTCATGGTCTCAACACGCTTGAACACCAGCCGATGAAGGTGGCCGCAATGGAGGGCAACTGGGAAACATCCCGCAACGTACCCTTGCTGCTCTTCGCCATTCCGGATCAGGCCAATCAAACCAACCACTTTGAGATCGGCATTCCCAGTCTTGCGAGCTTGATTCTGACTCACGATTGGGACGGCGAGGTGCCGGGCCTCAATGAAGTATCAGCAGAAGAGCAACCACCTGTGGCCATTGTATTCTGGTCGTTCAGAGTGATGGTTGGGCTTGGCATGCTGATGATTGTGTTCGCGTTGGCAGGTCTGTTACTGCGTGCGAAAGGCCGCTACTACCAGTCCAGCTGGTTCCTGCAAGGCTTGCGATTCATGAGCATTGCACCGTTTATTGCGGTATTGGCGGGCTGGTTTGTGACCGAGGTGGGTCGCTCACCCTGGCTCGTTTACGGCATGATGAGCCACGCTGAGGCTGTCACACCGTCCCTCACTGGTGGCATGGCATTGTTCACATTAATCGGTTATGTGGTGGTGTACAGCCTGGTGTTCTCGGCAGGCGTATACTATTTGATGCGAGTTTTATATGTGGGCCTTGAGGATAACGATGAAGAAAACGAGGACGATCGACCGGCCAGGCCCCTGTCTGCCGCCCATGTTCCGTTCGAGATTGAGCCTGGCAAAGGTTCTGTTAGCCATGCAAAACCCGTCAACCAGGGAGGTCACTGATTATGGAACTTTTTGACCTGTCCCTCATTTGGGCATTCATCATTGGCTTTGGCATCATTATGTACGTGCTGATGGACGGCTTTGATCTGGGCGTCGGGATTCTGTTCCCGTTCGCCCCGTCCGAGCAGGATCGGGACACTATGATGAATACCGTGGCACCGGTCTGGGATGGTAATGAAACCTGGCTGGTATTGGGTGGCGCGGGTTTGCTGGCCGCGTTCCCTATGGTCTATTCCATTATTCTTCCGGCGCTGTACATTGGTGTCTTCCTGTTACTGGCCGGTTTGATTTTTCGAGGTGTGGCATTCGAGTTCCGGTTCAAAGCTCGCTCGTCTCGTTACTTGTGGAACTGGTCTTTCGCCGGGGGCTCTACCGTTGCGGCATTTGCTCAAGGTGCCGTGGTTGGGGCCTACATTCAGGGCTTCGAGACGGCTAACGGTGTCTACGTTGGTGGCGCACTGGACTGGCTAACACCGTTTACCGTGCTCACCGGTCTGGGCATGCTGGCTGGCTATGCCCTGCTCGGTTCCACCTGGCTGATCATGAAAACCGAAGGCCGGCTGCAAAACTGGGCGTATCAGGTAACCACACCGTTACTCACAGCTGTGCTGGTGATTTTCGCCATCATCAGTGTGTGGACTCCGTTCGTTGACGACATGGTGCGCGAGCGCTGGTTTTCTCACATCACGGTGATCTGGATCCTGCCGGCGCTGACGTTATTGTGCGCTTTTCAGATCTGGCGGTCGGTGCGAAATCGCTTTGAAGGCATGCCGTTTGTCGCCACTATGGGGTTGTTTGTGACAACCTACCTTGGCCTGATCGTCAGCCGTTGGCCCTACGTTGTTCCGCCCGAGTACACCCTGTGGGATGCTTCCTCGGCTTATGAGTCGCAGCTGTTCCTGCTACTGGGCCTGCTCTTCGTCATCCCGATTGTGCTGGCTTACACCGCCTGGACGTACTGGGTATTCCGGGGCAAAGTCCGGGCTGGCGAAGGCTACCACTGAGTGTCTGAACCGGCCCAGGCTGATGTTCGCCAATGGCTGTCCGGGCTTGCCCGGAACAGCCAGCGCTGGATTCGGATGACCGTTCTGGCGGGTGCGCTGGCCGGTCTTGCGACCATTGCCCAAATGGCGCTGCTGGCCTGGCTTGTGCACCAAATTGTGATCGCCGGCCAGCCGGCTTCTGAGCTTGTTCTCGGCTTTGTGCTACTTATTCTGGCACTGCTCGTTCGAGCTGCGGGACAAGGCTTGCAGTCTCATTCCGCGGCACGATGCAGCGAACAGGTGCGCCGGGATGCCAGGCGTCAACTCCACCGTCACTGGCGGGATTCTGGCCCGGTAACTCTGGCAGATGCCTCTGCCGGTGCGCTGTCCCGGGAATGGCTGGATCACGTTGAAGCCCTGCATGGCTACTTCGCCCGCTTTATACCGCAGATGTCTCTGGCCGTTATCATTCCCATCGCCATTCTTGCGTTTGTGTTCTGGCTTGATTGGCTGGCCGCGATCTTCCTGTTGCTGTCAGCGCCGTTGATTCCTCTGTTCATGGCGTTGGTCGGGATGGGAGCAGAAAAGGTCAACCAGCAGCATTTTGAAACCATCAGCCGCCTTTCTGGCCAATTTCTGGACAAGGTTCGCGGCCTGACGACGCTGCAACTGTTCGGGCAAACCCGCAGCGCCAGTGAAACCCTGCATCAACGCTCTGATCAGTATCGGGTAATTACTATGAAAACCCTGAAGATCGCGTTTCTATCTTCTGCGGTTCTTGAGTTTTTTGCCTCGGTGGCGATTGCCGTGATCGCCATCTACATTGGCTTCGGTTTGCTGGGATACATTAGCTACGGACCCAGCGCCAACCTCACCCTGTTTTCCGGATTGCTGATTCTTTTGTTGGCACCCGAATTCTTTCAGCCTTTACGGATCTTATCGCAACATTACCATGATCGGGCTTCTGCCCTCGGTGCGGGCGCCGAGATTCTCACACGACTAAATCAACCGATAAACGCCGCTGCAGAGCCGCAAACGCCTGAGGGTGTTCAACCTTGCAACATGATTGCTTTGAGTGGTGTCACATTGAGCTACCAGAGTGCTAATCCGGTGTTGTCAGATATAGATCTGTCCATTCAAAGGCACCAGGCTGTGGCACTGACAGGCCCCTCTGGCGGCGGTAAATCGTCGTTGCTGCACCTTCTAGCAGGATTTATTCAGCCAAACCAAGGTGAGATCAGTGTCTTGGGTTATCCGCCCGGTAAACAGCCTTTTGGCTGGCTGGGCCAACGCGGGTTCTGGGTTCAGGGGACCTGGGCCGACAACCTTCGTTTAACCTGCCCTGACGCCTCAGACATCGCCATTGAATCTGCGCTGCGACAGGTCGGATTGGGCAGTGTACTTGAGAGTCGCGCTCAAGGAATTCACAGCCAGATTGGAGAGGACGGGCAAGGCCTGTCTGGCGGCCAGGCCCGAAGATTGAGCCTGGCTCGAATCTTCCTCGCGAACTACGATCTTATTCTGCTCGACGAACCCACTGCGGGGCTTGATGCAACCAGCGAGATTCTTGTTCTGGAGGCTTTGCATAAGCTGGCAGAATCAGGCAAAACACTGATTTTTTCGACACACCATCATGCCTTACTGGCACTGGCCGACCGAACACTGATCATCAACAACGGGGAGATTCGGGATGCATGAGTTACGCCCGTGGTTGAAGTTGATCTCTCTTCGACGGGGGCGGCTGATCGTGGGTGCCCTGCTCTTGCTGGCCACGCTGCTGTCCGGGATCAGCTTGCTGGCTTTATCGGGCTGGTTCCTGACCGAAACCGCACTGGTTGGCCTGCTCTTGGCTGCCGGTGCTCAGGCGTACATCAACCTTTATGTCCCGGGCGGCGGAATCCGATTTTTCGCTGTGTCTCGCACCGTCTCCCGTTACCTTGAGCGGATCTATAACCACAATACGGTTCTTCAGCTGCTGACGGATATCCGCGTAGCGTTGTTTGACCGAATGGCCGTCGCCGGTCAGCGCGAACGGGGCGGCAAAACCGGAGCCCAATGGCTATCCAGACTCACGGCCGACGTCGATGCCCTGGACACCCTTTACCTCAGAGTAATTGCCCCAACGGCACTGGCGGCTGTGGTGAGCCTGATACTGGTAGTGGCCACCTGGATAGTATTCAGTGGCACCGTGGCGCTGTTCCTTCTGTCCCTGCTAACGCTTGCAATATACGTGGCAAGCCGACGTGTTTATTTGCAGACTCAAGCTATGTCAGGTCAGCTGAGCGATCAGTACGAGGCACTCCGGGGTGATGTCATCGAACACCTTGAGGGGTACGCCGAGCTAAGCGCTGCAGGGCGCACGGGCAAGCATGCGGGCCGGCTAATGCGCCAGGCCCGTGCCATATCGCGTACTCAGGCACGGGTAGATAGTCATGCCGGCTGGCACCAGTCGGTATCGCACCTGCTGGTTAATCTGGCCGTAGTCCTTGCGCTGTGGTCGGGTGCAGAACTGTTTCACCAAGGACAATTGACCGGCCCGTTAATGGTATTGCTGCCCGTCGCGTTACTTGGCCTGATCGAAGTGTATTCCACGCTGCCAGACGCCTTTGCCAAACTGGGTGCAACCGTTGCCGCCGCCGGGCGGTTGAATGAAGAGATTTCACCCAATCCTGACCATAACAACCGGCAGCTTGCAGGCCCGGATTCGATGGCTGGCAATGCTCTGGTCGTCAGGGATATATCGGTTGGCTATTCAGGCCATGCACCGATCTTCTCCCACTATTCCCTGACCGTCGCCCAAGGCGAGCGGTTGGGTATTGTTGGCGCATCCGGTGCTGGCAAGTCAACTCTGGCAGACGCCATTGCCGGGCTGATCAGCTCCCAAAGCGGAACCATCACAACCCTGCCCTGCGCCTACCTCACGCAACGAACAGTCATCTTCGAAGATACGGTAAAAGCTAACTTACTGATGGGCAATTCCTCGGCCACAGATGGCGATCTCTGGCGGATTCTGGAACTGGTTGAACTTGCAGAGCGGTTTGCGCGAGAGGCAGATGGGCTGGATACCTGGTTAGGCAGTGCCGGTAACCGGTTGTCAGGAGGCGAGGCCCGTCGCCTGGTGCTGGCGCGCGTGCTACTGACTCCAGCGGCATTGGTTGTACTGGACGAACCCTTTACCGGAGTTGATAAGCAAACCCGTGAACGCATTACCCCCCAACTCAACCATTGGCTGGAGGGGCGGGCCGTTATTTGTCTGGGCCATGGACCGGAGGCCCTGTTGCCCTCCGGTCACACTTTGCACCTGACCTGACGGTCAGCGGGTCTCAAGCACCTCAAAGGTCAGGCCGGCTTTACCGGTAAGCCGGTCCAGTAACTTGCCATCCAACGCTGAGGCGGGAGTCCAGAAACCGCCCTTGGTAGTTTCCTGAACGTCAAAGGCCAGGCACAGCCCCGCCTCACCCAGCATCTTGGCCGTCGAACCGTAGCCAGGATCCCGGTCACCCGTTACCTTGGTAAGAATGGTCTTGCCATCCGGCGTGCGACCGATAAAACGCAAATCGTAAAACCCGTTTTCCTGATCTTCCGGGCTTGGGCCTTCACCGGGCTTGGGAACGAGTTTTTCAACAACCCAGCGCGTAGGCTTGATAGCAGACGCTGTAAAGAACGCCCCTAACGCTGCGGTGATACCATAAGCCGTCAGTCGCCCTTTAGCACCTTTGCCCGTCATCATGGCTTCGTCATAGGTAAACTCTGTGCCATATCGAGCGTTTTGCATGGCATTGGACCGATGCACAACACGAGTGTTGATAGCGCCCATAACAAAGGGGGCAAGCCAGACACCAAAATCCTTGTCGTATTCAGCTGTTTTCAGACTGGGCTGACGCGCTTTAGAACGGTGTCCTTCCGGGCAGATCGAGAACGGGTTGGCCAACTCCTTTCGAAGCTTGGGGTCTGCGCCAGCTTCTTTGGCAACGTTGATCATTGAGGCAACGGTTCCGCCAGACAGTCCGCCTTTGGCAACCTTCACTCGCATACGCACGTCTTGGCAGGTTTGACCGAAGGTTTCCAGGGCTTGCTGTTGCAGATACCACACCCCCATATCTGAAGGGATCGAATCGAACCCGCAACAGTGGACAATCCGCGCTCCGGACTTCTTGGCTTGACCCTCATAGCGCTCGACCATGCGGCGAATCCACTGCACTTCACCGGTCAGGTCGCAGTAATCGGTTCCGGTTTCAACGCAGGCTTTGACCAGAGGCTCGCCAAAGAGTGCGTATGGCCCAACTGTCGAGATGACAACGCGAGTTTGCCGACACATGGCAGCGATCGCGCCTTCATCGGACGCATCGGCCAGAAGCACCGGTACATTCGACGCAGCAGCTCCCAAACCGTCTTTCAGTGCCTTGAGTTTGGCTTCAGATCGGCCAGCAATGGCCCATTTTACGTCACTGCTCGTACCGTAATTTTCAACCAGATACCGTGTCAGTATCTGACCAACAAAGCTGGTTGCACCAAATACGACGAGATCAAAATCCGCCTGCTTGGAAGTGGTCATTGTTTATCCTTAGTTCGAACGTGTGTGAGTGAGCTGTTATTTTCAGGGTTGCCGTTTGGCTTTTGCGGCCATCCACACCATCAGCAACCCAACACCGAGCCCCCAGAATCCGTTCAGCACCAGTCCGCCAATCCAGGTCTGAGCCGAAACCGCCAGGCCCTTCATGGGAAAGACGACGAGCATGGCAACCGCTGTTGGAGCCAATGCGCCAATGCCGATGTTGGCAAGCCAATACTTCGCGCCGATCAGACGGCCGGCAATGGCCCACAAAGCAACGCCCCATAAACCGCCAAAGAATGCCAGTGACAGTACCGCCGGAACACCCAGGGGTGGAGTCGGCGTGAAATTATAGGGCGGGACCGGTGCCGCACCCAGCAGATAGAAAACCGCAAAAAGCCCCTGATGAAAAATCAACGTTGCGAGGAATCCCGCAATGAATGCTTTTATCCAGACCATATCTCAATCCTTGTCGTAATTTGTCACCAACGGCAGCATGTTAAGCCTCCAACGATGGTAACAGGTTTTGCCATCGAACCGGATTTCCCTCAGTTCAGACGAGCAGGTGTCCATCCGGCCAATCGTTTACACGACAGGATACTGCACACTGTATCAGAGCGTAAAAGAGACCGTGGAGGCGCGCCGTTGACTATTTTATTAACCATTACCAGCTTGATCCTGCTGTCATTCAGTTGCTTACTCTTATGGCACCTGATTGAGCAACGCAAAATGATCGGCCAAATGCTGGAAAACGAGGGTATCAGTGATGCCCACCGTAATCCGGAACTGGTGCTTACGTTGAGAGTTCTCGATCCGATTGCTCTGGCAAAGCGCGAGTCCCGAACCGGACGAGCGCTGGCGGACCGGTTGCCGGTTATGGCGCGTAAAATGGTCTATCAGGAAGTGATGAAAGAACTCGAATCCGAGCTTCTGGAGCGTGATATTGATGTCGAAATGCACATTGAATACCGCTGAGGGAGCCCAGTCATGATGACACTGGTACTGACCACCTTATGTCTTGCCGGCACCGGTACGATTTTGGTTGCCGGTTATCGGCTTTCTGGAGAATCCAGACGACAGCTGCGGATACTCAACGCTCATCGTATTGCAGCGCGCAGTGCCATTCAGAAAAGCCGAATGGATCTGGCGGAAGTGCGTAATCGCGCTCGCCTGCTGGAAGACACAGTGTCTGGCGGTGCCTCTGCCGTTGAGCGTGTTCATAAGGCCATCGCCAATACGACCTTCGGTCTTATCGATATGTTTTCGAAAGACGAAGACTTCCGGGACAGCGCCCGAAAAGCACAACAGAGCCACGAACAAAAGAGTGAGCAGATCTACAAAGCCGTAAAAACAACCAATCGCGCCTTACACATTCTGGCTGACACAATGATCATCGGTAAAGCGGAAAAGCGCATCGTATCCAGATCAAAAAAGGCACCCTAAGGTGCCTTTTTTGATTGCGAGATCAGAAAGTTACAGAACCTTCTTCAGCTCTTCTTCAAACTGCGGAACGGCTTCAAACAGGTCCGCTACCAGGCCGTAATCAGCAACCTGGAAGATTGGCGCTTCTTCGTCCTTGTTGATCGCAACGATCACTTTGGAGTCAGACATACCCGCCAAGTGCTGGATAGCACCGGAGATACCAACAGCAACATAAAGCTGAGGGGCAACAATCTTACCGGTCTGGCCAACCTGCATATCGTTCGGCACAAAGCCGGCATCAACGGCGGCACGGGATGCACCAACAGCCGCGCCCATCAGATCAGCAACCTGCTCCAGCATTTTGAAGTTGTCGCCATTCTGCATGCCACGACCACCGGAGATAACGACGCCTGCAGAGGCCAGGTCCGGACGATCTGACTTGGCTTTCTCTTCACCAACGAAAGAGGACAGGCCAGCGTCTTTAACAACGTCCAGCTGTTCAATCGCCGCAGCACCACCTTCGGCAGCAACCGGATCAAAACCGGTCGGGCGCACAGTGATTACCTTGATGCTATCGTTGGCCTTGACCGTGGCGATGGCGTTACCGGCGTAGATCGGGCGAACAAAAGTGTCGGCAGATTCAACGCGGATAATGTCAGATACCTGAGCAACGTCCAGCAGCGCAGCAACGCGCGGCATGAAGTCTTTACCGGTGGTACCGGCAGAGGTCAGGATATGGCTGTAGCCTTTACCTACTTCAGCCACCAGCTCGCCCAGGTTTTCAGCCAGGAAGTGACCGTAGACAGCGTTATCTGCTACCAAAACCTTGTTCACGCCCTCTGCTTTTGCAGCGGCTTCAGCGATGGCGCCTACGTTCTCGCCAGCAACCAGCACGTCGATGTCACCACCGATGGCCTTGGCTGCCGCTACAACGTTCAGAGTAGCCTGCTTCAGGCTGCTGTTGTCGTGTTCAGCAATTACCAGGATGCTCATTTAGATCACCTTCGCTTCGTTCTTCAGTTTATCCACCAGCTCAGCAACGTCAGCCACCTTAATACCAGCCTGGCGCGAAGCCGGGGCTTCTACTTTCAGGGTGGACAGGCGTGGGGTGATTTCAACACCCAGGTCGGCGGGGCTCATGGCGTCCAGTGGCTTCTTCTTGGCCTTCATGATGTTCGGCAGAGAAGCATAACGCGGCTCGTTCAGGCGCAGGTCTGTGGTTACAACCGCGGGCAAATTCAGTGCAACAGTCATCAGACCGCCGTCTACTTCGCGGGTTACATTAACCTTTTCGCCATCAACAACCACTTCAGAGGCAAACGTGCCCTGGCCCATACCGGTCAGTGCAGCCAGCATCTGGCCAGTCTGGTTGTTGTCGGAATCGATGGACTGTTTGCCAAGAATGACCAGCTTTGGCTCTTCTTTCTCTACAACAGCCTTAAGCAGCTTGGCCGCTTCGAGGGACTGAACTTCTTCGTCAGTCTCGATGTGAATACCACGGTCAGCACCCAGGGCCAAAGCAGTACGAATTTGCTCCTGGCAGGCTTTTGGGCCAATGGATACAACAACGATTTCACTGGCAACACCCTTCTCTTTCAGACGAACCGCTTCTTCAACAGCGATTTCGCAGAACGGGTTCATTGCCATCTTGACGTTGGCGAGGTCTACACCGGTGTTGTCCGGCTTAACGCGCACCTTTACGTTGTAGTCGATAACTCGTTTTACAGCGACCAGAACCTTCATAGATTCCTCGTTCTTCTACAAATGGGTTTAATGACTCGCAATCCTGAGCGGAGTGCCTGCTATATAAAGCGAAACTATACTGCAGACTAAGGCCATTGAGGTCAATTGCCCTGTTCGACGCACCAGAACCACATTCACAGCCAATAGGCCGGGTTGACCCGACCTCGCAATGAGACGATACTAAAAACCGACTCAAAACACACGAAATTTCGGTGTACAGCTACAATGCCAAAGGTGGACGCAAATTTCAAACAAACGTTTGTTTGATTTCTCAAATGCGTTATCCTTTGAGAAGAAATGGCCCTTTCACAGGGCTCGAGGCTGTCGTCTATAGGCATTTTTACCGGTATGATGGCGCCCCTGATGAGTTACACAGATAGGCCTGCGGGCAAACAACATCCACTATAAAGAAGCTGTTTGAGGAGACCAACGTGGAACGCGAATCGATGGAATTTGATGTTCTGATCGTCGGCGGCGGCCCTGCTGGCCTGTCGGCTGCCTGCCGCGTCATGCAACTGGCGCAGGAAGCTGGCGAAGAACTGACCGTATGTGTCGTTGAGAAAGGCTCAGAAGTTGGCGCGCACATCCTTGCCGGCACAGTGTTCGAGCCCACAGCCCTGAACGAACTTTTCCCGGACTGGAAAGAGAAAGGCGCACCGCTGAATACGCCCGTAACCCGGGATGACATCTTCCTGCTGAAAGACCAGGAAAAATCCACCAAGATCCCCAACGCCTTTGTGCCGAAGAACATGCACAATCACGGCAACTACATCATCAGCCTTGGCAACCTTTGCCGCTGGCTGGCTGAGCAGGCTGAAGGCCTGGGTGTTGAGGTCTACCCGGGCTTTGCAGCTTCGGAAACCATCATTGAAGATGGCCAGGTCAAGGGCATCATCACCGGCGACATGGGTGTGGCCCGAGACGGCTCCCAAAAAGACGGCTACATGCCGGGCATGGAACTGCGCGCCAAGTACACCTTGTTCACCGAAGGTTGTCGTGGTCACCTGGGCAAGCGCCTGATCAACGATTTCAAACTGGATGAAGGCAAGGATCCGCAGCACTACGGCATCGGCATCAAAGAGCTGTGGGACATTGACCCAGCCAAACACGAGCCAGGCCTGGTAGTGCACACCACCGGCTGGCCGCTGAGCGAATCCGGCTCCACCGGCGGCTCCTTCCTGTATCACCTGGAAGGTGGTCAGGTGTATGTAGGTCTGATCACGGATCTGTCTTACAGCAATCCGCATCTGAGCCCGTTCGAAGAATTCCAGCGGCTCAAGCACCATCCGGAAGTGAAAAAATATCTGGAAGGCGGCAAGCGCGTTGCCTACGGCGCCCGCGCCATCACCAAAGGTGGCTACAACACATTGCCGAAGATGAGCTTCCCGGGCGGCCTGCTGCTGGGTTGTGATGCAGGCACACTGAACAGCTCCAAGATCAAAGGCTCCCACACGGCCATGAAGTCTGGCCTGCTGGGCGCCGAAGCGGTCTTTGAAGCCCTGAAAGACGGCAAGACCGGTGAAGAAATCACCAGCTTCGCCAAGCGTTTTGAAGACAGCTGGCTGTACAAAGAGCTCTACGCCGAGCGCAACTTTGGCCCCGCTATGCACAAGTTCGGCAACATCGTAGGTGGTGCCATCGCGTTCTTCGAGCAGAACATTTTGCGCGGCAGCCTGCCCTTTACCTTCCACGACACCACACCTGACTACGCCACCATGAAGCCGGCGTCGGAGTGCAAGAAGATCAATTATCCGAAACCGGATAACAAGCTGACGTTTGATCGCCTGTCCTCGGTGTTTATCTCCAACACCAACCACGAGGAAGATCAGCCGGTTCATCTTCAGCTGAAAGATGCCGATATCCCGCTGAAGGAAAACCTGCCCAAGTACAATGAGCCTGCCCAGCGCTACTGCCCGGCTGGCGTGTACGAGGTGATTGACGCAGACGACGGCAGTGGTCAGAAGTTCCAGATCAACGCCCAGAACTGTGTGCACTGCAAGACTTGTGACATCAAGGACCCTTCGCAGAACATCACCTGGGTCACGCCGGAAGGTGGCGGCGGCCCGAATTACCCGAACATGTAATTCGTGTTGCGATAGAAAAAGGGGCCAGATTTAGATCTGTCCCCTTTTTTGTCTCTGCCACAATAGCGTTTCGCAAGACAAAAAAACGGCTCCCGCAGGAGCCGCTTTTGATCAACCTTTCGGAAGAGATCAGTGCACGTGACCGTGCTCTTGCTCTTCGTCGGTTGCTTCGCGCGCTTCCACTACTTCAACATCGAAGTGCAGAGTCTCACCTGCCAGAGGGTGGTTGGCATCAATGGTGACCGTCTCGTCACTGACTTCAACCACACGAACGACCTGAGGGCCGCCCGGAGTCTGGGCCTGAAACTGCATGCCCGGCTCAATGGTGTCTACGCCTTCAAAGGCCGAGCGTGGAACTGGCTGGATCAGCTCTTCGTTCACTTCGCCGTAACCTTCAGCAGGAGCAACAGATACCTTAACCTGATCGCCCGCGTTCTTTTCGTTCAGCGCACTTTCCAGTCCGCCGATGATGTTCTGAGCACCTTCCAGATACGCCAGAGGCTCGCGGCCTTCTACACGGGAGGAATCGAGTTGCTCTCCCTGGTCGTTAGTGAGCGTGTAATGGATGGTGACAACACGAGGTTGGGCCATGTGATCTCCTTGCGTGTCGCAATGACTGTGTATTTAGAATGTAGGCAATCGAAAGTGATCGTGAACAGCCAGACTGCACAGAGGAACTAACGACCACCGGGCCTCGTTAGAGAGCCAGGCTCGGTAACAAGTCGGAAAACACAGTTTAACAAGTGACAGACTGTGTTTTCTACCTTGTTTATTGAGACGGATCGAGAGTTTTCAACCGCCCTGCCCGATTTTCCAGAATTTTCCGTGACTAAGCACGCCCAACTGGCCGTCGCGTTCTTCAGCCAGATCAACGAGGTCGTAAAACGCTGATGTCACCAGGCGCGCTTCAACACCATGGCGAACTGACACAATGGGTCTGGGCTCGTCGGTATTCGAGTACTGGCCCACCACCAAGGGGTGCTCGGGACCAATCTCCAACGTCTCTCCCACGTTGGTGGTAATCGACAACACACGCTCCGTTCCCTCACCATTGCGCACTAAAGAATGCGCCAACAACGGCGTATCTTCTACCTTGATCCGCCATTTCTCCACGGGTGTCAGCAGATAGTATTCACCGTCGTCTTCACGGCGCAGAATGGTGGCGAAAAGTTTTACGGTTGCTTCTCTGGCAATCGGCGCACCCTGGTACAGCCACTCTCCATTGCGGGTGATGATCAGATCCATGTCTCCTGACAATTCCGGGTGCCAGGTCTCCAGCGGCGGCAGACCTCTTGAGGCATGGACTTGTTGAACGGTTTTAGCGATGTCGTCAGGTTTTCTACTCACAAACGTCTGCTCCCTTATTAAAGGCCGCGCATCCACTCAGCCCGCAAAGGCACGGCACCGGGCTTGTCGATGGCAAGATTAACCTGTTCAAGCAAACGCGACTTGTCGCGACCGAGAGTTCCCTTGAGGACCAGGTAATTTGAGGCATGATCGCTTCGGAAGATCGTCTGTTCTAACTCAAGGTGCTCCAGAAAAAGCCGAATCTCCTCAAACAAACCCTGTTGAGTGAGGGGTACAAAATCCTCGCCAAAGCCAGCACGAAAACGCTCTTCGCCTTGAGGGAAACTCACGACCAGCGTAGACAGATAGTCAGGCTGGGTTTCGTTGCACAACGTGGCGGTGCTAATCGCGTGTTGGCGAGAAAGGGTCTCTCCGCCCAGCCCATTGAGCACCATCACCGAACTGGTCAGGCCAGCTTGCCGGATCTTGGTTAGCGCAGAACGGGTAGATTCCCAGGTTTCGCCTTTGTTGATACGGCGCAAGACTTCGTCATCTCCCGACTCCATACCAACATACAAGATGCCAAGACCGGCATCTCGCAACTCCGCCAGCTCTTCAACCGTTTTTTTCGCCAGATTGCGGGGCAAGCAATAACTGGACACGCGGCGCAGGTCCGGGAATGCCTGCTTCAGCTCAGCCAGAATTTCAAGCAACCGCCGGGTCGGCAGCACCATGGCGTCGCCATCTGCAAGAAATACTCTGGGAACACTTTCAAACGCTTCCGCAGCACGAGCGATATCGCGGCGAACATCGTCAGGCTTTCGGGCCCGGAATTTTTTCTGGGGCTGAGTGTACATCTCGCAAAAGGTGCAATTATTCCAGGAACAGCCGTTGGTGACCGGCAGGATCAGTGATTTTGCCTCACTCGGCGGGCGAAAAACCGGTTCAACGTAGTCAATCGGGAAGCTGTGCATAGCGTCAGTTAAGCCATATCAATGGGTGGTATAAACAATAGATCAGGGTAAAAACTGCGCTTTCAAGTCGGCGCATCCGGGGCCCACCACCGGCATGTCCAGCAGAACCGCTTGCGAGGTCATAAACGGTATACCTCTGCGGTGACTATCAACCAGAAGGGTCGACAGGCTACCCACCAAAGGCATATGAGAAACCATCATCAGTGGCGACAACTGCGACTCAAGAAGTGCATCGAGGCAACGGCCAGGATCGTCATCAGGGGTAATAAAGTCACAGTGCTCGATCGGACAATTAAGCACCTCAGACACAATCGCCGCGGTCTGGCGAGCACGGGTGTAAGGGCTCGACCAGATTCGCTCAGGGCGCCAGGGCGATTTGGCGATCTGGGCGGCTACCGATGCAACGCCGACACGGCCAGCTTCTGTCAACTCCCGATCCTGATCGAGGGTATGCCAGCCGGCTTCGCCGTGGCGCATGATGATCAGATGCACAGTGCTCGCCCCCTGTTTGATTCGGCCGGACCTACTGAACGATGGTCCGTGGCAGAATAAATTCTACATCTGAGTTCTGAACGGCCATCATCAAGCTGTTAATGACCGCGCTGATCGAGGCATCGTTGTAGAGTATTTCATACAAACCACGAACCAACGGCATGTAGATGCCGATGGACTCAGACTTTTCTCGAACGAGTTTCAACGTGTAGATGCCCTCCGCAACCTGGCCAAGTTCTTTGGCGGCCTCGTCCAGTTTCTTGCCCTTGCCAACGGCGTAACCCACGCGGAAGTTCCGGCTTTTGCTAGACGTACAGGTTGCGATCAGATCGCCCACCCCGGCCAGCCCCATAAACGTCATCGGATTGGCACCAAGGCTTACGGCAAAGCGGCTCATTTCCGCTAGACCTCGAGTAATCAACATGGCCTTCGCGTTCTCGCCCATATCCAGTGCGGAGGCCAGTCCCGCAACGATGGCATAAATATTTTTGAGTGCGCCGGCAAGCTCAACGCCATATACGTCAACATTTGCGTATACCCGAAAATATTCACAGCCGAGCAACTCCTGAATGGCTCTTCGCACTTCGGGGTCTTTGGCGGCAATTACGGTCGCCGTAAGTTCCCGGTTAACGATTTCACCCGCCAGGTTGGGACCACTAAGCACGCCGGAGCGACATCTGGGAATTTCTTCCTGCAGAATTTCGCTCATCAGCTTGAAACCGCATTCCTCTATGCCCTTGGTCAGGCTGACAACAATCTGCCCGTCGCGGAAGATCTGACTGTTATCACGAATGACGGCACGAAAAGCCTTGGAGGGAATGGCGACCAACACCACTTCGGCTTTGTGGATGGCCTCCGCAAGATCTGTGGTCGGCTGAATATCGCCTTCCAGGATGATGCCGGGCATATACCGTTCATTAACACGGTTCTGCCGAATCTGTTCCGCCTGTTCCTGGTCGCGCATCCAGAAGTGAACGGTGTGACCATTTTCGCCCAGCACTTTAGCCATGGCGGTCCCAAAGCTGCCGCCACCAAGAACGGCCACATCCCTAGAATTCGCCCTTTCGTTGAAGGGCGCTGCGTTATCAGGCATAT
Organism: Marinobacter sp.; assembly: GCF_014859525.1. GTDB lineage: Bacteria > Pseudomonadota > Gammaproteobacteria > Pseudomonadales > Oleiphilaceae > Marinobacter. Next base: position 92,143 of record NZ_JACUUB010000003.1, on the reverse strand, counting down.
CCATTCCGTTTTGTTGCTTGGGTCATCACCCGGGGCGAGGACTCTGGCATGTCAGCTCGGTTCTTCGCACTCCAGAGCTCGCACCAGATTCTTGAATTCTTCCCTGTTTCTGCTGTTCATGCCCATTAATACTTTATGAGCATCCAGCACTTTGTCTCTGACCTGCTGCTCGCTGGCTTTCAAAACAGGAATTTCTTCGAGTTCTTCAATTCGGGAAGCGGGCTCCCGGACAATGATAAAGATTTTGTCGAAGCCCATAGATGTAATAATGCGGGTCACATCAGGATTGGTGGAAATCAGAGTGGGCAGGAACCGAGCCTGCTTCTCTGCCGCCAGGGCAATCTTGGCCAACAGCCCCAGAGTCGTGCTATCGATGATTTCAGTCTCTGTCAGGTCAATAACCACAGTTTTGAACTGAGGGTCCTGGGTAATGGACTCAACCAGATTGTCCAGCGTCGAACATAAGTTCAGCCGGATCTCTCCAATAAACTTCAGGACATAGATTCCCTGCTGATCAGCTTGCAGGATTTTATAACCAGCCATTTTCACACTGCCACTACGTCGACGACGTGTTGTCTGTACCAATAATGGTATCAGTTACCGATACTATCGCGATATCGTCCGGGAGCTCCGAGATCTTACCAAGACCCAAGGCGTCACTCAGCGATGCGATAGTGTGACTACCTCCTGAAACGAGTTCAAGTAGTGTCTTCTCCTTTTCGTCCAGAGATTTGGCCGGAATCACTTCCAATATGCCGTCAGAGAACAGCAAAAGCCGGAAGGGCCGGTCCAGTGGAACCTGGTAAACCTCCCATTCAGGGGTCTCAAAAAGCCCCACGGGCAGCCCGCTGCCCTCCAAAAATCGTGTTTCTCCGCCCTCAAACGACAGGATAGGCATCGGAAAATGCGCCCCAACGGCGTAACTGAGCACGCGTGTTGAAATCGAAAAAATGCCAACAAACACCGTGACGTGTTTGCCCAGACCGGTATCCAGTAGCTCAGAATTGATCCGCTCCAGAAACCGCTCCGGGTGCAAAATGTCATCGCTGGACTGCCGCCGCATGTTTCGCTGCAGACGATTAGTCAGGTTTTTCAGCAACACCGTCACAAACGCTGAACTCGCCCCATGCCCGGACACATCGGCGATATAGACCAGTACTTTGTCTTCCGTAATGCGGAAGTAATCGAGAAAATCACCACTGAGGTACAGAGACGGTTTGATCAGATGATCCACCTGCAACCCGGACAGATGCAGCTCATGGTCGGGCAGCATTTTCAACTGCACCTTACGGCCGGCGTTCTGGTCTGCCCTGAGTTCAGTAATACCTGCTCTGAGATCCCTGTTGGCATCTTCCAGCTCCTGGCGGTACAACTGGTTCAAACGGCTGACCCTGACCCGGTCAAACAATTTGCCGATAACGTCGTCCAAAGCCCCTTTGTCATCGTTGCAGGGCTTTAGCACTACGTCCGCAGCACCTGCCCTGAGCGCCCGTACAATCTCCAAGCTGGATTCACTGTTGGTGCAGAAGACAATCGGCGTAAAGTTTTCCGTCTCATCCAACCGCCTGGATAATTCACCAATGGCATCGGGAGGGAGATCTGCAAAGATGACGTCTGGGGTGTTCCCATCAAACAGACCGCGAGCGGAGCTCACGTCCGGAAAACCGGTCACATAGAAGCCTCTCGCTTCGAGGTAGCGAGACAACTCGGTACGAGCCTGTTCGTTGGCATCGATAATCAGTATGCGCTCGGTGCGCGAGGTCATGTTGATTGCCTTAACCTACCAGCGATAAAAGAGAAATTGGCTTCATAAAGCCTATTCTGGCATGCCGCTGTGATATAACAAGGCCAGTATCACCAAATTCGGAGATTTGTAACCATGAGACGTGCCGTCAACGATCTGCTTGGTGCTTATGACAAGCTCATCATGGACCCCGTGCACGGTGGCATTCCACTTTACCGCCACGAAATCCAGGTGATTGACCACCCTCTGTTCCAGCGGCTTCGGAACATCTGCCAGAACGATATTCTGAGCCTGGTGTTTCCCGGCGCAACACACTCTCGCTTCCTTCACAGCATTGGAGTGATGCACGTTGGCACCAGAATGTTCCGCTCCATGATCGATGCGTATTTGCGCGAACGGCAACTTAGCGAGCGCACAGACCTGAGTCTGAGTCAGCTCGACGCTATTGATTACCTGGCTAAGACCATTCGTCTCAGCTGCCTGCTGCACGACAGCGGTCACTCCAGCTTTTCACACCAGTTCACTCAGGCCCGGCGCATTCGGGAACTGATGTCGCGGCCGGGGCGTTTTCGGGATCTGTGGGCCGGCGTTGATTACGGTCACTACCATTCTCAAGAGCCCGATGAACTCGAACACGAGCACTATTCAGTGCGGGTTGCCCACGAAGTGTTGTCATCGGTCGATCTGGACAGTGCTGGCCTGAACGCCGTTGATGTTATCGGCATTATGGAAACCACTCGGGTAACACCCAGCGAAACCTTTTGTCGTCACTCCCGGACCTTCTGGGAATTTATTGCCGGTGATGATGCTGTTGCAGGCACCATCGCCGAACAGGATGTGCCCGGCCTGGTTATGGGGCTGCTCGCCTCCATCGTATCCGGTGAGATAGACGCAGATCGGGCCGATTATATGCTTCGAGACGGTTTCCACAGCTCCGTGACCATCGGCGGCTTCAACCTGGACCACCTTCTGAGCAACCTGCGTTTTGGCTGGGAAGTTTCTGAGCCCTGGATGGGCCTCGCCATTACTCAAAAGGGGCTGGGCGCATTGGAAGACTTTGTGTACAGCCGATACCAGATGTACCGGAAAGTGTATGCCCACAAAACGGCTCTCGGCTTTGATTGGCTTTTGCGAGAGGCCATCAATGAGGTTCTGGAAGATCCGGAAAGTTTCGACTGGATCGATACCTGTCTGAGTAATATGGAGTTTTTTGCTGAGTTGACGGACAACTTCTTTTGGGAAGCCTTCCGAAAAGTGGCGAGACGGCAACCCCAGAGCTACTCATTCTGCATCGTAAACCGAATTAAACTAGACCACCTGGATACCCGAGAAAACCTCGATCGACAAAGGATAGACGAGCACAGCCAGTGGCTTGCCGATCAACTTAAACTGATTCCGCACAATGTGGTGACCTGCTCCATGCGTGCGCGTTTTTCGAACATTCAGGATAATTTTAACGGCATCAAGGTACTGGTCAGAAATCCGGTTAGCCGGGAACGCTCTCTGCGAAAAATCACCGAGGTCAGTGCGTTTTTCTCAAAATTCGGCGATGGCACCATTACGCATTTCTATAGCCGGCCTGAGAACACCAAATCGGCGCCCTCAGACCTGTCAGAATAGACTCTGATTCGGGAGGCAGTTAAGACTGCATGGCTGCCGCCAGTTTGGTGGCGCTCTCCCAAGCGCCCTCAACCCGACCACCCGCCAGCCAGTCCCCGGCCAATCCAATGCGCTTTTTCTGATCCAGCAGGTAGCCGGGATTGTCAGCGTCTGCCGAGCGTGCATACAGCCAACGGTGTGCGACAGTTTCGGTCGGGTCACCGGTGTGGTCCGTCAAAGACCGGAACTCCCTCAACAATTCGGCGCACACCTCATCCGGTGCTGTTTCAACATTAGCCTTTGTCCACTCCGGGGTGGCATGCAGCACCCACCACTGACCAGAACCGTCACGGCCCGGTTTGGAAGAATTGTTGGCCACCCAGTAGAGCGTGTCGGAATTTGGTCGCATGGCGTCAAATCGGTCGGTTGGCGGTTGCGCAAAATGGGCAGCAACCGCCCAGCACGGTAAAATCTGCTCGACAGGCGATACCAGTTTTGCAGCCAGTTCAGCCAACCCGCTGCCCATCAAAATGTCCTGAGCTTGTGCCGGTGGCGCAGTTATCACCACCTGATCGAACAGCCCGTGGCTCTTCCCTTCTGTGCATTCCAACCGCCACTGCTCACCGGCTTGCACCAGGCGTTCGATACGGACTTCCGATACCAAATCTATGCCGGCTGAGAGCGCACGGGTGATTGCGGTCATCCGAGGAACACCCACGTACCGGTTCTCTTGCGGGAACGGCTGCCAGATGTTATCCGAATCTTGAAACCCAAACCGGGCTGACCACGTATCAAACGTGGAAGCACCAGCGTACTGGTGTAAGAAGGTGAGAAAGTTCGGGTTTCGGACGGTGAAATATTGCGCTCCGATGTCAGCAGACCCATCGCTGACCCGTTTCGACGACATTCGGCCGCCAGGACCGCGACTTTTTTCAAACACCCTGACATTATGGCCCATCTGGCCAAGAATAATGGCTGACGAAAGGCCCGCCAGACCTGAACCGATAACCGCGACATTGCGTATTGATGTGATGTCTGATGTCACTTTAAGCATGGTTTTATATGGCCCAAATGAATTACTGGTTAACAAACATTCTGAGATGGTTCGATTCCGAAGCCGGAACAGATCACCTGGACACCAGTTCCAGGTCGTTCAACGTGGTTAGGGTTTTGCCGTTTATCGCGCTACACCTTGCCTGTCTGTTAGCTTTCTTTACCGGCGTAAGTACCTTCGCCGTCGTATTTGCGATCGTTTTTTTTGTGATCCGGATGTTTTCAATAACCGGGTTTTATCACCGGTACTTCTCCCATAAAACATTTAAAACCGGCCGTAAAGCTCAGTTCTTCTTTGCGGTTCTTGGCGCAAGCGCGGCTCAGCGAGGTCCGCTTTGGTGGGCCGCTCATCACAGGCACCATCACCAACACTCGGATGATCCAGAAGACCTCCACTCCCCCCATCAAGGTGGCTTCTGGTGGTCTCACGCAGGATGGTTTACCTGCGATGCAGGCTTTGCCATGGATCAACGGCGGATACGTGACTGGCTGAAATTCCCTGAGTTGCGCTTCATCAACCGGTTTGACTCACTGGTTCCGGCCGCCTTTGCAGTACTCATTTACGCAATCGGCGAAGCTCTGGCCGCATGGGCACCCGGATTGGAAACCAATGGTTTTCAGTTACTGGTCTGGGGCTTCTTCATTTCGACGGTATTTTTGTTCCATGCCACGGTTTCGATCAATTCCCTGTCTCACGTTTGGGGCAAACGTCGCTTTGATACCGACGATGATAGCCGAAATAACGTTTGGCTGGCCTTGATTACGCTCGGCGAAGGCTGGCATAACAACCATCATCGTTGGCCGCAGTCTGTTAGACAAGGCTTTCGATGGTACGAAATAGACCTCACCTGGTATGGGCTTTGGGTGCTATCAAAACTGGGCATCGTCTGGGATCTGAACCCGATACCCGCTCACATTCAGCAAGAAACCCGCGAGTTGGACAACCTGAGGAGGAAGCGCCAATGACAACCGCCTCTATCATTGACATCGGTACATCCGACTCAACACTTCCATTGGTGTTGGAGAGGTTCTGCAGTCTGTTCAATCAATTGGACAAAGGCAATCTGAGCAAGCTTCAAGAAGTTTATGGAGAAGACATCCAGTTTCGGGATCCATTTGGAGAGGTTAATGGGCTGGATGAGCTAACACACTATTTTGCAGGTGCCTACGGCAATGTAATCCGATGCCAGTTTCGGTTTGGTTCTTCCGTGGTTCAGCGCGGTTGGTGCACCATTCCCTGGGTAATGGAATTGCAGCATAAACGGATCAAAGGCGGTAAAACAGTAGAGGTAGAAGGAATTAGCCATCTGGAAATCCGTGATGGACGAGTTCGCTATCACCGCGACTATTTCGACGCAGGCCAGCTTCTGTATGAAAACCTGCCGGTGGTGGGTGGTGTCATTCGCTGGGTTAAGGAGCAGGCTGGATGAGCAAACGCCTTTCTCGTAGTAGCAACATATGGCTAACCGGGGCGTCTTCGGGCATTGGCGAAGCCGTCGCTCATGATCTGGCTAAACATGGTCACAACGTGATCGTTACTGGCCGTAGACTTGAAGCGCTGGAAACTCTGGCCTCTCATTACCCTGGCAAGATGGTGTCGGCAGCCGCAGACACCACCAGTAACGCCGATCTTGAAAGCATAAAAGGTACGCTGAATCACTTTGGCGACCTCGATATGGCCATTCTTAACGCCGGCACCTGCGAATACCTTGATGTCGCTAACTATGATAGTCAGATTATTGAGGCCAACATGGTCACCAACGTGGTTGGAACCGCCCGCAGCCTCGATATTGCGTTACCGGCACTGCGCGCCACCCGGGCCAAAGGCAAGCCTGCAACTCTGGTGATCGTCAGCTCTTCCGCCTGGTGGTTCCCGTTTGCACGGGCTGAGGGCTACGGTGCATCTAAAGCCGCCCTGACCTATTTTGCCCAGGCCTTACGAGCAGACTTGGCCGCTGAAGGCATTGATGTGGTAGTGGTCTCTCCGGGCTTTGTAAAAACCCCTCTGACCGACCGCAATGATTTCCCAATGCCGTTCATCATCAGTTCGGAAGACGCAGCAACACGAATCCGAACAGGCCTGGAGAAAGGTAAGTCTGAAATCGCGTTCCCCCGGCGTTTTACCTGGACGCTAAAGGCCCTGGGGGCACTGCCCCAAGCTCTTATTGATCGCATGGCGGCCTCCATGGCACGTAACGAAAACTCGTAAACCGAACTCTCCAGATACAGGAAAGAATTGCATGAACCCGAATCGTCAGCGTATTGCTGTGATTGGCGCCGGCGTCTCCGGATTGACAGCGGCATGGCTGTTGAGCGAACACCATGACGTGCATGTTTTTGAGGCAGGCGATTACGCGGGCGGCCATACCAATACAGAAAAAGTTGATGCTGGAGGCCGCACCTGGCCGGTAAACACCGGTTTCATAGTCTACAACGACTGGACTTACCCGAACTTTATCAAGCTGATGGATCGACTTGGCGTGCCTTCTGAAGTCAGCAGCATGAGTTTCAGTGTGGACTGCCACTCGTCTGGTCTTCAGTACAATGGAACCAGCCTTAACACGCTGTTTGCCCAGCGCAAGAATCTGCTTAACGTCGGTTTTCTGAAAATGATCCGTGAGATTCTTCGCTTCAACAAAGAAAGTCGCACAGATCTGGCCAGTGGTCAGATCCCGGAAGGTGAAACCCTGGGCGAATACTTGAACCGTAACCGCTACAGCCGCTACTTTAGAAACAATTACATTGTACCGATGGGCGCCGCGATCTGGTCTGCTCCAGAAATCATCCTTGAGCAATTTCCGATACGGTTTTTCCTTCAGTTCTTCAATAACCACGGCATGCTGTCTGTGGATGACCGCCCAACCTGGAGAGTGATCTCGGGCGGGTCTGCCAGTTACGTCACTCGTATGATGGAACGCCTGGGTGAGCGTACGCACCTGAATAGCCCGGTTACCGGCATTAAACGCAGCAAGGACGGCGTAAGCCTGACCGTCAATGACCAAACACACCAGTTTGATCAGGTTATTCTGGCCTGTCACAGCGACCAGGCGCTTGCCATGTTAAGTGACCCGACTGATCAGGAACTGCAGATTCTGGGGGCTATTCCATACCAGAAAAACGACGTGGTACTGCACACCGACGCCAGCGTGCTGCCTTCCAACAAACTGGCCTGGGCAGCCTGGAACTACATGATTCCTGAGCACAGCACCCAACCAGTATCGGTTACTTACAACATGAACGTTCTGCAGAACTTCCATGACGCCCCGGAGACCTTCTGCGTCACCCTGAACCGCAGCCACGACATTGCCCCCGACAAAGTCATCAAACGGTTTGAATATGATCACCCGGTGTTTACCCTGGCAGCCGTCGCCGCGCAGGGGCGATACGACGAGATCGGCAATCGTAACCGGACCCACTTCTGCGGCGCGTATTGGTTTAACGGATTTCATGAAGATGGCGTGCGAAGTGCGTTGCGAGTCACCAAGGCCTTTGGTGTGGAACTCTGATCATGGCAACTGACTGGTTAGAAGGCACTATAAGACATCGTCGCAAGATCCCGGTTTTACATGACTTTAGTTACAAGATTGGCATGTTAGCACTGGATCTGGATGAGTGGTCTTCTATTACCCGGTCCAGCCCATTCTTCTCACTCGAACGCTTCAACTGGATGTCTCTGTACCGAAAGGATTACCTTGATCCAGAAGTACCAAGCCTTCGCCAAGCGGTCTACAACCGGGTAAAAAGTGCGACAGGCTGGGCGCCGGAAGGTCCCATCGAGTTGATCACTCATCCCCGTTATCTTGGCTACGTGTTTAATCCGGTGAGTTTCTATCTGTGCTACGAGCCGGGCCAGAGCCCGCAATATGGCGATGTTCCGCGCGTTATCCTTGCTCAAATCACCAACACACCCTGGAAGCAGCGCCACGTCTATTGTCTGGAAACCCGTCGATCGAAAGTGACAGATCCTGACCACTGGCACACCGAACGGTTTGCCTTCAGTAAGCGGTTTCATGTCTCTCCCTTCAACGGAATGAATCAGCACTATCAATGGCTGTTCAGCTTCCGGGGGCCCCAGTTGAGAATCCACATGAATGTTGAGCAGGGCCAACAAAAACATTTTGATGCCACTCTGGTAGTCCAACGCATACCCTTTGACCGTAAAACTTTACATAGAGGCCTGAGACGGTTTCCGCTGGAAACCATCAAGGGTACAGCCGGCATTTACTGGAATGCGCTAAAACTGAAGATTAAAGGCGCGCCCTTCTATACCAACCCGGACAAACTCGTTGAAAGCAGCCGTGGGTATCGCAAGGGGGCGGAAGATCAAGGTGTAGATATTACCGAATCACCGGCATCGACTCACGAACATTCAGAACTTGAAGGCAGGGTAAGCTCATGGAGAACCTGAACACGTCCACTGACCACCAAACCGCCAGTGGCTCGACTATTCCGGCGCTCAGTCGCGTGTCGCGACGCCTGGTTTGCCACCAGCTGTCCTTGCTGGGTCACGGCAGGCTCGTGGTTCGTGAGGCGGGTTTTGAAGATTTGGTCTTCGGCGATGACAATCCGGCTTTCCCCGCCGCAGAATTGATTATTCACGACCACACTACCTGGCGTGATCTGGTAACCGGCGGCAGTGTTGGCGCAGCAGAATCTTACGTGGCTGGCGATTGGAGCTCTCCCGACCTGACCGCTCTGCTGAGATTTTTTACCCGTAATATCGAGACAATGAACGCGTTCGAAGACAAATTCAGTTGGGTCAGTAAACCCGCCCTGAAGGCTCTGCACTGGCTGAATCGAAACACACCAGAAGGCTCCCGCAAGAACATCAGTGCCCACTATGATCTGGGCAATGATCTGTTCGAGTTGTTTCTGGATCCAACCATGATGTACTCGTCTGCGATTTATCCGCGAGAAGACGCAGATCTTAACGAAGCTGCCATCCACAAGCTCGACACCATTTGCAAGAAGTTGGATCTGAAACCCGAAGATCGGGTGGTCGAAATCGGCACGGGCTGGGGCGGCTTTGCCATTCATGCTGCGAAATACTACGGTTGCCATGTAACCACCACCACCATCTCTAAAGAGCAACTGGAACTGGCCAGAGCACGAGTCCAGTCGGAAGGTCTTGAGGATCAGATTACACTGTTATTTGATGACTACCGCGATCTTGAGGGGCAGTTCGACAAGTTGGTTTCCATCGAAATGATCGAAGCGGTCGGGCCTCAGTTTCTGGACAGCTATCTGTCACAGATCAGTAAACTTCTCAAACCCGATGGACTGGCGCTGATCCAGGCCATCAATATGCCAGAACAGCGTTATGACCGTGCTTTGAAGAACGTAGATTTCATTCAGCGCTTTATTTTCCCGGGGAGTTTTATTCCCTCCTTTGGTGCCATACTCACCTCAATGCGTCGGGAATCCGACCTAGTTCTGACGCACGCAGAAGATTTCGGCTTCCATTATGCTCGAACGCTCAGAGACTGGTGCGATCGGTTCATGGCAAACCGCGACACCTTGGCCAAGCAAGGCTACGACGACGCTTTCCAGCGCCTGTGGCATTTCTACTTTGCCTATTGCGAGGCGGGCTTCAGCGAGCGTGCCATCGGTGTGGCCCATCTTGTGATGGCCAAACCCGCTAACAAACGTACCAATATCCTCAGCCTATGATCGCCTCAGAGACCGGCCGCAACGTCATCAATTTTGTTCTGTTCCAGATCGGCTGGCTGACTTGCGTGCTAGCCCCCGGTTTGGCGGCGGCAGGGTTGGTGTTGGTGTTTTTAGCACTTCATTTTGCGCTGGTAAGCCAAAAGCGCTTTGTAGAGCTGCAGTTTATCGGCTTTGGCGTCGTGCTCGGTAGCCTTATGGACACCCTCTGGTTTCAGACAGGCGTGCTTGGCATTTCCGGTGTTGATAGCGTCCTCGTTGCACCGCCGTGGCTGGTTGCGATCTGGGCGATCTTCATGACCACCATTTGTCACTCTCTGGGGTGGATGGGGCAGCGTAAATGGCTGCCCTATGTCTTTGCACCAATAGCCGGCCCTTTTGCATACTGGTCCGCCAGCAAGCTCGGCATCGTCACCTTACCCAATCTCAGCGTGTCTCTAGCGGCCATGGCCGTGGGATGGCTGGTACTTTTTCCTCTGCTGCTATTCATCCGCAATAGCCTGTACTCGGAGTTACAGTCATGATTCGACCGTCAGTCTCCCTGAGCGCATTACTGGTCCTCTTGAGTGCTCCGATGGTATTCGGAAGTCCGTTTGAGTTCACCGGTACCGCCAAGGACGACAGAGGCAACCTGCTGTACCTGGAATCTCACAGGGTGGAAGGCCATTGTGCTGAGGGTGTGTTCCAGCCCATTACACACAGCGTAGACTACCGAGCAAACCAGGATAGCAGCACTTTTGCGAGCAAAGCCCTGCGCTATGAAGATGGCGCTTTGCGCCCCACCGTTGATTTCAGCCAACCGGATTACGATGAACACCTGAACATCTCTTATCAAGGGCCAGAGCAGCTCAAGGTTCAATGGCAAAGCCCAGCGGGTAAAACGGAGTCTCACAAGGTTTCTTTCGATGACCGCCTCGTTGTAGACGCCGGCTTTGACCACCTCGTGAGGGCCAACTGGAACAAGGTAAAACAGGGCGAATCTGTAGAATTCCGTTTTCTTGCCCCGACAAGAGGCGAACACTATGGGTTTGTGTTGGAGCCAACATCAAATAGTCAGATCGGTTCCGATGTGGTGGTCCGGATACGTCCTACGAGCCTGGTTCTGAGATTTCTGGTAGATCCGATTGTGCTTGGTTATAACCGGGAAGGTGCGCTAACCGAGTACCTGGGCCTGACCAACATTCGCAAAAACGCCGATGACAACTACATCGCTCACATTCGCTATGATGTATCCCGCTACCCAGATTGTGTGCTGACACCGTAAATTTGGCAAAGCTGCCAAACCGTACCTTCGCTACTGTGTGTTAAACTCCGGAACACATTGATCCGGAGACCCTGCCCCCATGATGTTCGTGTCGTTTAACGTCAACAGTATTCGCACCCGACTGCACCAGCTTGAAGCCGTTATCGATCAACTGAATCCGGATATCATCGGGCTCCAGGAAACCAAAGTCACTGACGAAGACTTCCCTGTAGACGCCATACGAGAGCTCGGCTACCACGTGCATTTCCATGGCCAGAAAACCCACTACGGCGTTGCCCTGCTATCCAGAGCCAAGCCGGACTACGTTTGCAAAGGCTACGCAACGGATGATGAAAACGCCCAGCGGCGCCTGATCACCGGGCAGTTTACAGTCAATGGTGAACCCCTGACCGTGATCAATGGCTACTTTCCTCAAGGCGAAAGCCGAGACCACCCAGTGAAGTTTCCGGCCAAACAGAAATTCTATCAAGACCTTATCAGCTACCTGGACGAGCTGTCCGAACAGCCAGGTCACGTCGTGCTTATGGGAGACATGAACATCTCCCCCACCGATAAGGACATTGGCATCGGAGCTGATAATGCCAAACGATGGCTGCGCAGCGGTAAGTGCAGTTTTTTGCCGGAAGAGCGGGAATGGCTTGCTCAGGTAGAGCAACGCGGCTACACCGATGTTTTTCGCCACCTCTATCCGGACGACGACAACACCTACAGTTGGTTTGACTACCGTAGCAAAGGCTTTGAGCGTGAACCAAAACGTGGTTTGCGCATCGATCTCATCATGGCGAGTGAAGGTTTACTGGCTAACGCGTCTGAGGCGGGGGTGAGCTACGATATCCGAGCCATGGAAAGGCCATCCGATCATTGCCCGGTATGGGCTCGCTTTAATCTTTGACCAACTGGCCGGGCAACGATGAAAAAAATTAAAACCAGGGACAGGATTCTCGGCACCAGCCTTCAGCTTTTTAACAGTCTGGGCGAGCCCAACGTGACCACTCTGCTGATATCCGATGAACTCGACATCAGCCCGGGCAACCTCTACTACCATTTCAAAAGCAAAAGCGACATCGTTGACGAGCTTTTTGAAAGCTATGAAGCAGAACTTCTGGACTTGTTGGCGGTACCCGAAGATGCAGAGATTTCACTGGACCAGTTCAGCTTTTTTCTCCATCTGTTGTTTGAAGCGGTAGCGCGCTACCGCTTTATGTACCAGGATTTGGTTAACGTGCTCTCCCGGCACAGTCAATTGCAAGTGCGCTTCCGTCGTCTTCTGAAAAAGAAGAAAACGGCGTTCATGGTTTTATGTGAAAGTTTCAGGCATCAGGGTCTGATGGCCATCAGCGAAGACGAACTGCGATCACTGTGCGAACAGCTCACCCTCACCGCGTGTTACTGGAGCAGCTTTGATACGTTATCCCATCTCGATGACCGGAATTCGGTCGATCCGGGAAAGGGCGTGTACCAGATGTTGCACTTGATTCTGCCTTACCTGGCGGAAGAAGAGCAGCAAGAGATCCGCTTAACCAGTCGCAGCTATTTATAAACGCTACTCTTCTTCATCATGGATCGGTGCATCACCCCGCAAGCGAACAAGTTCACTCTCAAGCGCTTCAATGCGATGCTCCAGGGATTCGATTTCTTCACGCCGGTGAATGCCCAACCGCCTCAAGGCGCCAGACACACGCTGGTCGAACATATGTTCAAGCCGGTCCCAGGTTCCCGTGGCCCGTTCCTTAACCTCGCCAACCCGGTCTTCAACCGTTCGAATCTGCTTCTCTACCACACCGCGGGTGCGGGATTCGAGTTGCTCTCCTTCCTGAACCAGTCGATCAAACAGTTTGCCTGTGTCTTCCTCAGCCTTGGTAAAAGCGCCAAGACCGGCCAACCAGATTTGTCGGGCAGAGTCTTTAATCTTACCCGCCAATTGCGGATCATTCTCTGGTTGTTTATCGTCGCTGTCAGACATGAACACCTCTTGGCAACAAAGCGGGAAACTTCGATTCCCATTATATTACAGCCACACCGGGATTTCAGTGCCCCTGATCACCCCGCTGAAAACCGCATAGGGAAAGGGCGCAGTATAAACGCTGATGGTATATGAAAAAATGTTTTCAAACGAAAGCCGCTCTCACTTGAACTGTCCAAATTATGGGCAATACTTCCTGATACCGGCATCCCCGTTGATGTCGGTTTGTCTGGAAGTCTTTCATGGATACTACTCGCACGCCTCTGCCCGGCATCCCTTGCCGGGCTTTTTTTGATATTATCACACCTGCTTATAAGCTTATTCCTCGTGTTACATCCTATGGAGACTGCAAATGATTGATATCGCATGGAGTCAGTTCACTCCCGGTACCGCCTTGGCCGGCGGCATTCTCATTGGCCTGGCTGCCGCCAGTTTTCTCTTACTGAACGGTCGTATAGCCGGGATAAGCGGCATTCTTGGCGGCCTGCTCACCCCAACAAAACACGATATCATCTGGCGCGTGGCCTTCCTCGCGGGTTTGATTGGTGCTCCAGCAATATGGATGCTAATGGCAGAGCTGCCGCCTATTGAAATTAATGCTGGCTACCCTGCCCTGATCATCGCCGGTTTGCTGGTGGGCATCGGCACACGCTATGCCTCGGGCTGCACCAGTGGCCACGGTGTCTGTGGTTTATCTCGCCTGTCTTTACGCTCTTTGGTCGCTACATTGAGTTTTATGGCGGCGGGCTTTGTTTCCGTCTTCGTTATCCGCCACCTGATCGGAGCCTGATACCATGAAATATTCCCTTGCATCCTTATTCGCCGGCCTGCTGTTTGGCTTTGGCCTGATCGTTTCTGGCATGGCCAATCCCGAGAAAGTGCTTGGTTTTCTGGACATCGCCGGCCTGTGGGACCCGTCCCTTGCCTTTGTCATGGGCGGTGCCATCCTGGTTGGCGTGTTTGCGTTTGCGCTGGCTCGCAAGCGAACCTTGTCGTTTCTTGGTTTCGAGATGAAACTGCCCACCAATAACCGGATTGAAAAGCGCCTGGTGATTGGTAGTTTGATGTTTGGTATCGGCTGGGGCATCGCAGGGTTCTGCCCAGGACCGGGACTGGTCGCGTTGGGCGCCGGAGAATTCAAGGCGGTGGTGTTTGTTGGCTCCATGGTTGCGGGTATGATTCTTTTTGAAGCCATCGAGCGCAAAAAGGCCGCTTCCGCCGCGTGAGCCTCTAAACGCCGTCATGTTTAACACGTCGCGGTTACACTTTGCCCGGGCCTGCGGGCCCGGCACCTGAATTAATCGGAGTCACTCAGTGGATATCAGAAAGATCGATGACAGTATTTCCGTCGCCCCGCAGATCAGTATCGAGGATGTGGCAGACATCGCGCGCCTGGGTTTCAAAACCCTGGTTGCCAACCGGCCAGACCGGGAAGAACCAGGGCAGCCCTCCATGGCCGATATCGAGGCCGCTGCAACAGAGCACGGTCTGACCTGGGTATACCTGCCCGTAGAATCCGGCAACATCACCGACGCTGACGTTGACGACTTTAGTGCAATGATCCACGACGCCGCCAAGCCCGTATTCGCCTTCTGCCGCTCAGGTACCCGCTGCACCGTATTATGGTCCTTGAGCAGCGCCCGCGAGCAAGAACCACAACAGATACTGTCTAAAGCCCAGCAGGCGGGTTATGACATCACTGGGCTCATACCGCGCCTTATGCAACAAGCCAGCAAGCGCTAATCTCTCAACCACCGGATTGTTTTCATGCCCTACAACGGAACCGATAACTTCAGCCATAGCCAGCCCGAACGCCTGGGCATTCTGGTCACCAACTTGGGCACACCCGATGCGCCAACCCCATCGGCACTGCGCCGCTACCTGGCTGAATTTTTGTGGGATCCACGGGTAGTAGAAGTGCCTCGCCCAATCTGGTGGCTGATCCTGCACGGCGTTATTCTTAGAATTCGCCCCAAAAAGAGCGCTGCCGCCTACGCCAGCGTCTGGCAGCCCGAAGGCTCACCACTGCTCATTCACACCGCTAAACAGGCGGAGGGCATTCGCGAGGCTCTCAAAGCCAAATACGGAAGCAATGTGGTGGTTGGCTTTGCCATGCGCTACGGCAATCCCTCGATTGCAAGGGTGCTGGATGAAATGCAGGATCAAGGCGTTCGCAAGTTACTGGTTTTGCCCTTGTACCCTCATTATTCCGCCTCCACAACCGCATCCACCTTCGACGCCATCTCAAACGACTTTGCCCAGCGCCGCTGGCTGCCTGATTTTCGGTTTATCTCCCATTACCATGACTATCCGGCTTACATCGAGGCTATGGCGCAGCACATCGAAGCACACTGGGCCAACCACGGTCGTCATGAAAAACTGGTGCTTTCCTATCACGGTGTCCCACTAAAATATCTGTTGAAAGGTGACCCCTACCATTGCGAGTGCCACAAGACATCAAGGCTCCTGGCAGAACGCCTCGGGCTTGGACCAGACGACTATATGACCACCTTCCAGTCTCGCTTTGGCCGAGAGGAATGGTTGCAGCCCTACACGGACAAAACCTTGAAGTCTTTGCCCGGTGACGGCGTAAAGTCCATCGATGTGTTCTGCCCTGGTTTTTCTTCAGACTGCCTTGAAACCATTGAGGAAATCAACGAAGAAAACCGGGAATACTTTATCGAATCCGGAGGCGAAGCCTTTGGCTATATTCCATGCCTGAATGCAACACCCGGTCACATCGAAGCCTTGGTGCAGCTGGTTGAAGACAACCTGCAAGGCTGGGCGATACCGAAGAACGACGCGGACGAGCTTACAGCCAGAGCGCAGTGCGCCGAAGCACGAAAAAAGGCAACTTTCCCTGGCCGGACCGACATCTGAGGGGCTTTAGGCGGCATGAAACTGAACTGCGATCTGGGTGAAAGTTACGGCGCCTGGCAGATGGGCCAGGACGATCAGGTCATGCCGCTGATTGATATGGCCAATGTGGCCTGCGGCTTTCACGCCGCAGACCCTATGGTTATACGCCAGACGCTTGCTTTGGCGGCCCAACACCACGTAGAGGTCGGCGCTCACCCCTCCTACCACGACCTTCCAGGGTTCGGTCGTCGCTCTATTACCCACACACCAGAGGAAATTGAAGCGCTTCTGCTCTATCAACTGGGAGCTCTGGAGGGTATGTGCCGGAAAGAAGGGTTAACCCTGCGCTACGTGAAACCCCATGGTGCCCTGAATAACGACATGATGCGGGACAAAGATCTGCTGCGCGCCGTGATGGTCGCAACCCGAACCTTCCGGTCGGACCTGCCCTTGATGATCCCGGTTACACGGCATTACAGAGACCATCAGCAGTTGGCTGCAGACGCTGGAATACCTCTACTGCTGGAAGCCTTTGCGGACCGCGCCTACGATGACGATGGCCAGCTGGTTTCCAGGCGCGAGGCCGGTGCGGTGCACGAAGACCCGGAAATCATTGTCCGCCAGGCCCGGTCCTTTGCTGAACAAGGGGGCATATACAGTGCCACCGGTAACTGGCTTGAGCTACCCGCAGACAGCCTGTGTGTTCATGGCGACAACGCCGCAGCACTAGCGGCCATTAAAGCAATCCGTCGGGCCTTTGGTAACGCTGGATAATGATCGAACCGGTGTCGGAAGATGCAGTACTGATCACTCTGGCGGAAGCCATCGACGACACCTTGCCCGCCCGGATTGCCAGGCTCAGCCAATCCCTTCGTGACGCAAAGCTTCCCTGGTTACAAGACCTCATCCCCTCTTACGCCACCTTGCTCGTGGTCTACGATCCCATGTTAGCGGATTTTCGAGACGTAACCTCCAGGCTCAAAACCATCATGAGCACTGAAGACTTCCAAACCGACATCAAGCAGCCGCCAACTGGCAAGCTTGTTGAACTTCCGGTCTATTACAGCATCGAATCAGGGCCAGATCTTGCGTGGTTAGCCGCAGAGACTGGCCTGGATATGCTGGATATTATTCGTCGTCATACCGCGATCGAGTATCGGGTTCACGCCCTGGGATTTGCGCCCGGCTTTGCCTTTATGGGCGAAGTGGACCCTGCGATTGCAAAACCTCGCAAGCAAACACCGCGCAAACAGGTACCCGCCGGCAGTGTCGGGATTGCAAACCGACAAACGGCGGTCTATCCGCAAGCATCTCCCGGCGGCTGGCAAATTATTGGTTGTTGCCCCACCACTCTGTTTGATCCAGACACGCTATCGCTTCTCAGGGTTGGCGATCGGGTCCGCTTTTGTGCCATTAGCCGGCAAGATTTTCTGGCCGCCGGGGGCAAGCTGACCGAGACACGATTACCATGAGCTGGCTGGAGGTCATCAGGCCAGGCGTGCTCAGCAGTGTCCAGGATTCTGGGCGACAGGGCTACCGACATCATGGCCTGGCTTGCGGCGGTGCCCTCGATGTACGCAGCTTTAGCTGGGCTAACAAATTACTCGACAACCCAAGAAACGCCGCCTGTCTGGAAATCGTACTGGGGGGCTTTCACGCGGTTACCAGGGGCAAGTTGCAGATCGCACTGACCGGCGCTGAAGCACCGGTTGCCGTTAATGGTCAACCGGTATCGATGTGGCAAACCCTGAACCTGAACGACGCCGATGAATTGACCATCGGCCATTCAGCAAGTCATCGATTGATCTATCTTGCGCTACCAGGTGGACTGGACGCACCCTTACACTTTGGCAGTCGATCCGTAGTAATCAGGGAGCGCATCGCCGGACTCGACCCGATCAGGGCCGGTGACAAACTCGCCGCTTTAAAATCAAATGATACACGGCCGGATCGCGTGGTGCCGATCGCGTGCCGTCCCGCGTTGTCTGCTGACATCCGTTTGCGGATTATTCCCGGCTATCAGTACCACCAGTTTGCGCGTTCCGACATATTGCGGCTCACTCACAGCGCTTATACCGTCAGTCATCAATCCGACCGGATGGGCTTTCGTTTGCAGGGGCCGGCAATGGATTCACCACCACCGGGAATACTCTCAGAGGGGATTGCGCAAGGCGCAGTGCAGGTTCCCGGCGACGGACAACCGATTGTTCTGCTTAATGACGGTCAAACGATTGGCGGGTACCCCAAGCCAGGAGTTGTTCCGAGCCTGGATTGCAGCGCTCTGGCCCAACAGCTACCCGGCACCCGAGTTCGTTTTGAGATCACGGATCTTGCTACCGCTCAAAATGAGCGTCGTTTGTTTGAGCGTCACTATCAGTGCACTCGCTGGCGTTCGTGCGGCCACTTACTCGAGTGGCTTTAACTTTTTGCTCATCCGACAGGTCAGGCACAGCTTGGCAGAATGTGCACTCTTCGTTATCCACCGCGGCACCTCCGGATTCGACATAACGCACCCGATGGCTGGCGTTGCCACGGTTAGCTGAGACAGCAAAACGGCGACTTTCGCGGTCGAGATCGGTTTTTGACTTTTGATTCTGGTCCATACCCCCACCTGCAGATAAAGAAACGGTTCAAACGCTAGTGTACGGGATGCCGTTAGGTAGTTTCTACGGAGAGAGGTGGTACTTGTGCGTAGCAGGCGTCTTGCAGAATGATAAAAAGTGGCGGTGGGCCAGGGATTCGAACCCCGGGACGGCTATTAACCGTCGGCGGTTTTCAAGACCGCTGCATTAAGCCACTCTGCCAGCCCACCGTCTTGTTGATAGAAGCTGCGATAGCGCCTATCCACTGCTGCCGTTGCGACAGCGGGGCAAATAATACCGGATTTGCTTATACTGTCAACGCCCTGAACAAAAAACATCGTAAATTCCGATGGTTCTGGTGGAGGCGCGAGCAATATTACGGGGGTTTAATGGAATCGAATCGGTGATTAACTGTCGTAATTGATTGAAAGTTGCGTATACAACACTATTATGGACCTCAGGTTTTAAAGGGAAGGAAGGAAACGCTAAAATTAAGGTGTTTCTTTACCCAGACGTTCGACTAACTCCGGAGATGAGAATGCAAAACAGACAGTATAACGTCCAGCAAAATCGAGGTGGCATCCAGATTGCCAAGGGTTCAGCGACCGCCGAAATCAGTGCGGAAGCGATGAAAGTGCTGAGAAGCACCTACATGCTGCTGGCCATGACCCTGCTGTTCAGTGCCGTAATGGCAGCAGTATCCATGAGCATCGGCATGAGCCGTGGCGCAAGCCTGGTGTGCAGTCTCGGTGCCTTGGCATTGATTTGGTTTGTGTTGCCACGTACCGCTAACAGCAGTGCCGGGATCGCTGTTGTCTTCGCCTTCACTGGCCTTCTGGGGCTGTCGCTCGGCCCGATCATGATGCACTACCTGCAGTTCTCTAACGGTGGCCAGATCGTTACCCAGGCACTCGGCGGAACAGCCGTTGTGTTTCTGGGCCTGTCCGGCTACGTATTGACCACCAAGAAAGACTTCAGCTTCATGCGCGGCATGCTGGTTGCAGGCCTGATGGTTGTTATCGTCGGCATGATTGGCGCGTTGGTTGCGAGCCTGTTCGGTGTAGAAGTCACCGCATTCAGCCTGGCGCTGAGCGCGGCGGTGGTGTTCCTGATGTCTGGCTTCATCCTTTACGATACCAGCCGTATCGTAAACGGTGGTGAAACCAACTACCTGATGGCAACGACCGGTCTGTACCTGAGCATTTACAACCTGTTTGTCAGCCTGATGCATTTGATTGGTGCCTTTACCGGCAACGACTGATCAACACAGGTTTTCACGCCTTCAGAAACCCCGGCCTTGGTCGGGGTTTCTGCTTTAGGTACACTCTGGTTCTTACTCCACTTGCGTATCCGGCTCTGGAATTATGTCAACATCGCTTTCCTACACTCTGGTGATCACCGGAGCACCCTGGTCATCCCAGGCTGCCCAGACCAGTCTGGCTTTTGCCCGCGCCGTCATTACCGCCGGCCACCGGCTGGATCGGGTATTTCTTTACGGTGACGGCGTT
The DNA here is from genome assembly GCF_014859525.1 of Marinobacter sp. Lineage (GTDB taxonomy): Bacteria > Pseudomonadota > Gammaproteobacteria > Pseudomonadales > Oleiphilaceae > Marinobacter. Next base: position 71,904 of record NZ_JACUUB010000003.1, on the reverse strand, counting down.
CATCTCGCCTCTGCCCTGAGCGCACCGCCTTCAGACGAACCACACTGGCCACAGCAGTGGTCCGAATTTCTGTCCGAACACCAGATTCCTGGCATAGCCTGCATTGCTTCCGCCCTGCGGCGCGGCCTGGTTGATGAGCGCGAGCAGGCGCGCTACGAGTTGTCTGCCCACAATTTGCGAGCACCGTTTCAGATTGCGGGTCTTGGTGAATGGGTAGACAGCACCCTGACGTCCGACCGGGTACTGTACTTTCATGGGAGCGCCTGAAATGACCACACTGATCGTGATCGACCAGGCACCCTATGGCACCTGGGTAGGCCGCGAGGCCCTCGACATGGCGTTTTCTCTGGCGGCGTTCGATCAACCCGCCGCGTTGTTGTTTATCGGGGCGGGAGTGGCCTGGCTACGCAGAGCGCAGAATGCGGCAGGTATAGGCCAAAAGACCCTGGAAAAAAACCTTTCCGCCGCACCGCTGTTTGGCATAGAGCAACTCTTTGCGGAACAAACGGCTTGCGAGCGGTTTTTACCAGACCCCGACAGCCGAGTTAAGGGGATAACAATGGCCGGGTCCGTCAATCACCTTCTTGAACAATACGACCATGTTGTTTTTGCCGGATAGGATATCGAGATTATGAGCCCTGCACTGCACCCTGGCACTCTTCACATCCTCAACAAAGCACCCGGGCACTCCCGATTTATCACCTGCCTGGCCAACTTGACCAACCAAGATACTCTTGTGCTAACCGAGAACGCCGTTCTGGCCGCATCTGACGCCGATACAAAGCTTCCCGAAGGCACCGTCGCCCTTGGTGCAGACATTGAAGCCAGAGGGCTCTCAGATGCCATGCCCGTTGAAAAACAGATTGATCATCAGCAGTTGGTAAGACTCACTGAGCAATACGCACGGATCATCAGTTGGTAACGCCATGACAAACACCCCTGCCCGCAACAATGAAGGCTTTCTGGAGGATGCTGGCCGCTGGACCCCAGAGATTGCCAACCTCATCGCCCAGGACGATGAGATATCTCTATCTGAAAAACACTGGGAAATCCTATGGTTCCTGAGGGATTTTTATGCAGAGCATGAGATGTCGCCACCCTCTAACCGGCTGTTTGTAAAAGCCATCAGAGAAGCCATGGGCGAAGAGAAAGGTAACAGCATCTACCTGATGCAATTATTCCCGGGCACGCCGGCCAAGACCGCCTGCCGGATTGCAGGGTTGCCCCGACCGACCAACTGCCTCTGATCAGGTATTTTCGCGATTGCGCGGTTTATCGCGGGTTTCGGGTTTGGATTTGTGAGGCTCAGCAGCGGCGCCCAGAAAGCTGCTGAGGCCATTTTCAAACAAGTTGGAGCCAAACTTTATAAACTGCTTGGTAGACTCTTTGGTGGCACCATCCCAGGCGTTTTGAGGCAGTTGCCGCACCGCATCGGCCACCCCTTTCTGAACACCCTGGGCAATTTTCGGCTCAACTTCGCCGGCCGCCTCAATCAACTCCTGGACTTTGGCCGCTAGCCACGGCCGAACCACCAGATACCAGAACGCAAACAAAACGGCCGCCACAGAGACAACCGTCAACACAACCTGAATGATCATCAAAGCCCATACCGGCATCACTTAACCTCTCTCGTTAACCACCCACCAGCGGCAACGCCAGTTGGTTCACGGCGACAAACTGGATCAAACCTGCAACAGCACCAAACAGCCCGCCCACAAACATAAGCTGCAGTTCTTCTTCACGAAACGCCGGCCTTAGAATGTCCTGAAACTCCTCCGGTCGGAGCGATTTCATTTGCCCCGCCAGCACGCTGGCCACCACCGGCGCACGCTCCCGATTAAACTCGGGGTCACTAAAGACATCCCGAGTTGCAAGCACGGCTTTCTGGTTCATCACTCGCTTTAGATCGGTATAGCCGGTCATGCCGACGGAAACCTGAGCTGCCAGCTTCATAACAATTGAGTTATCCAGCATCGGGCGCAGATGCTTTTGAATAATCGCCCGTGTTCTTGAGCCCTGCTGCCCGTTGATCATGGCGTCCGCAACCTTTTCAACGGTGATCAGCTCGCCTGCGACCAGTCGGGCCCAGGTGTCGCTGATCTGTTCCTGGCGGCGCAGAAACAAGCCCTGAACCCGCCAGAACAGAATTCTTCTGGGCCGCAAGGGCGCAAAAATAAGGTTAATGGCAACCCAGTTGGTAATAAAACCGATCGCAAAGCCGCCAACCGGTAACACCCAGGGCTGCGGATAGATCAGCCAAAGCGGCGCCAGGATCGCGCCCAGCACACCACCGATAATGGCACCACGATTAATAACCGACTGCAGTTCAACAGAGCCCGCCTCACGGAATATCCGGTTCATTAAATCCGGGTGGTTCTGGAGCTCTCGGCTCAATAGCGCCTTTAGGTCCACCAGCTCGTCAAGATCGTCACCGAAGTCTTCTACCAGCTCTTCAATTCGAGACGGCAGCTGCTGACGTGCCCACTGGTATATGCGCGCCCGGACAAACAACGGCAGATTATCCCAAAGCACCGGCTGGACTTCGTACATTACCTCATCGATGTACTCGTCCATGCGAGGCGAAACCTGAGCCAGCACTTGCTCCACAATGCGCTGCGGCTCGAGCCTCTGGTAAACCGAATTAAGATCACCGAACTGCTGCAGGGTCCGGTCAATACAGATATGGGCCATCTTCTCCGCTTTTCGCGGAATCACACCCTGCCAGCCGATCACACCAATACCGACGAATCGCACCGGGTGAAACGACATCTGTATCGCCAGCCAGTTGGTAAACCAACCGACAACGGCTGCCATAACCGGTACAGACAAGAGAGTAAAGTCCAGCAAGTGTTACCCCGAATTCAGTCCAGGTGACGTCAGTGCCGCTGAAGTCACTGTGTTTATGACGCGACGAACAGGTCGCGCATCGGCAAGGTTAATGCCATGAATAATGGGGGATTCCGAGAAACGGGACATTGGCCGCGCAGCCACGGCCGAAAGGCATCTGCGGCAGCCGCTGCCAGCCTGTAACGGCGGCAACGGCTTAACAGAACGTCAGGCAATTATTGGTAATAAGCGTTCTCTGTGTTGGAGTGATCGGTCACGTCCCGCACCGCTGTAATTTCTGGTACGCGTTCCATCAATGTTTTCTCAACGCCCTGCTTCAAGGTTAGACTCACCGCCGAACAACCCTGACAGCCACCGCCAAACCTCAGCACGGCGACCGACTCTTCAATTATCTCAACCAGCGACACATCACCACCGTGTGAAGCCAGATTTGGGTTGATCTCAGAAGCCAGAACGTACTTGACGCGTTCCGGCAGGGGCGCGTCATCGGCAACCTGAGGAACCTTGGCGTTCGGTGCTTTGATCGTAAGCTGGCCGCCCATCTGATCCTTCGAGTAGTCGACATAGGCATCTTCCAGAAACGGTACCGAACTGTGGTCCAGAAACAGGGTGAACTTTTCAAGATTCACTTGCTCATCCGTCGGAACCACTTCATTGGGAGGGCAGTATGCCAGGCACGTTTCCGCATTACGCGTGCCGGGCTGGGTTACAAAAATCCGTACGCCCATACCTTCGACATCCTGCTTTTCAATCAGTTGCGCAAGATAATCCCTTGCGGAATCAGTGACAGTTACCAAAGCCATGCTTCCCACCTGTTATCGAATGTGATCTCTATTTTAGGAGAGTTCGCGTGAACTTGAAAGACCAAGTAAAATAGTCGGGCATTAATCGGATAATGATTTGCACGTATGGTCGGCTGCACCGGCGCAGCGATCATCGATTGATATCGATCATCCGTATTAAGACGTGCTCGTACAATTTTGCTATGATCCTGCGCCGCCACAGTAAACACGACGTTTTTAATGACATCCGGAAGAAACCCCTATGATCGATCGCACTACCCGCCTGGAACAGCTGAATAAAGCCCTGAAAGAGCGCATCATTATTCTTGATGGCGGTATGGGTACCATGATCCAGAACCTGCAACTGGACGAAACCGCTTTCCGGGGCGATCGCTTCAAAGACTTTGAACGGGAGGTGCAAGGTAACAACGACCTGCTCAACCTTACCCAGCCAGCCTTGCTTCGCAACATCCATGCAGACTACCTGGATGCCGGCGCCGACATCATTGAAACCAACACCTTCAACTCGACACGTGTTTCGCAAGCGGATTACGGTCTGGAGGAACTTGCCCGGGAGTTGAACGTTGCCGCCGCCCGCCTGGCAAGGGAAATTGCCGACGAATTCACGGCCAAGAATCCGGACAAGCCCAGGTTTGTTGCGGGCGCAGTCGGGCCCACCTCAAGAACGGCGTCCATCTCACCGGATGTCAACAACCCCGGTTATCGTAACGTCGACTTTCAGACTCTGGTGGATAACTACTACGAGGCCGTGTCTGGCCTGGTAGAGGGTGGCTCTGACCTCATCTTGATCGAAACCATTTTCGATACCCTGAACGCCAAAGCGGCCATCTACGCCACCCAGCAGTATTTTGAGGACAGCGGAATCGAATTGCCGATCATGATTTCCGGCACCATTACCGACGCCTCCGGGCGAACCCTGTCTGGCCAGACCACCGAGGCATTCTACAATTCCATCGCCCACGCCAAACCTATATCCGTAGGCCTGAACTGCGCACTGGGTGCCGACGCGCTGCGCCCGTATGTTGAGGAGCTGTCAAACAAAGCTGAAACCTACGTTTCTGCGCATCCCAACGCGGGCCTGCCGAATGAATTCGGGGAATACGATCAAACCCCGGAAGAAATGGCCGACATCATCGAGGGCTTCGCCAAAGACGGCTTTCTCAACATCATCGGCGGTTGCTGTGGCTCTCGCCCCGATCATATTGAAGCCATTGCCAACGCTGTCGCCAAATACCCGCCACGGCAGATTCCTGAACGCCCTGAAGCATTGCGATTGTCGGGTCTGGAACCCTTTACCGGTGATGAAAACATGCTGTTCATCAACGTGGGTGAACGCACCAACGTTACTGGATCAAAACGGTTCCTGCGTCTGATTAAAGAAGAACAGTATGAAGAAGCCCTGAGCGTGGCTCGGGACCAGGTAGAGAATGGCGCGCAGATTATCGACATCAACATGGATGAGGGCATGCTGGATTCGAAGGACGTTATGGTGACGTTCCTCAATCTGGTCGGCTCAGAGCCGGATATCTCCCGGGTTCCGATCATGATCGATTCCTCCAAGTGGGAGGTCATCGAAGCCGGCTTGCGCTGCATTCAGGGCAAGGCCGTGGTGAATTCCATCAGCCTGAAAGAAGGCGAGGAAGAGTTCATCAAGCGGGCGAAATCCTGCATGCGCTACGGCGCCGCCGTGGTGGTTATGGCTTTCGATGAAGACGGTCAGGCCGACACCTACGCGCGCAAAACCGAGATCTGCAAACGCTCTTATGATGTGCTCATCAGCATCGGTTTCAATCCGGGCGACATCATTTTCGATCCCAACATATTTGCGATCGCAACGGGTATTGAAGAACACAACAACTACGCCGTGGATTTCATCAACGCTACTCGCTGGATCAAGGAAAACCTCCCTCACGCGTCTATTTCCGGCGGCGTCAGCAACGTTTCGTTCTCCTTCCGGGGTAACGACGCCGTGCGCGAAGCCATTCACTCGGTGTTCCTGTACCACGCCATCAAAGCGGGCATGAACATGGGTATCGTGAATCCCGGTCAGCTGGTGATTTACGATGAAATCGAGCCAGACCTCAAAGAGTTGGTCGAAGATGTTGTTCTGAATCGTCGCGACGATGGCACTGACCGCCTGCTCGAAGCCGCTGAGAAGTTCAAAGGTAAAGGTGGCAAGACTCAGGAAGAAGACCTGGCCTGGCGCGAGTGGCCTGTTGAAAAGCGCCTGCAACACGCTTTGGTAAAGGGCATCACCAACTACATCATTGAGGACACCGAAGCCTGCCGTCAAAACGCCAGCCGGCCGATCGAGGTTATCGAAGGGCCATTGATGGACGGTATGAACGTGGTCGGAGACCTGTTCGGCGATGGCAAAATGTTCCTTCCCCAGGTGGTCAAAAGTGCCCGGGTCATGAAACAGGCTGTCGCTTACCTGATCCCCTACATCGAGGCCGAAAAGACCGGCGAGCAACAAGCCAAGGGCAAGATCCTGATGGCCACGGTAAAAGGCGATGTCCACGACATTGGTAAAAACATCGTGGGCGTGGTGTTGCAGTGCAACAACTACGAAGTGATCGACCTGGGCGTTATGGTGCCCTGCGACAAAATCCTGGAAACCGCCAGGAAAGAAAACGTCGATATTATCGGTTTAAGCGGGCTGATTACTCCCTCCCTTGACGAGATGGTCCACGTCGCCCGGGAAATGCAGCGACTGGACTTCAATATTCCGTTGATGATTGGCGGTGCCACCACCTCTAAAGCTCACACGGCGGTGAAGATTGAGCCCCACTACAAGAACGACATGGCGCTGTACGTATCGGATGCGTCCCGGTGCGTCAACGTCGCTTCTCAGTTGCTCAGTAAAACCGCCAAACCGGCCCTCGTCGAGGCGGCTCGCACGGAATACGAAGAAATTCGCGAGCGCCGCAAAAACCGTGGTGTGCGAACCAAGCTGGTGTCGCTGAAAGAAGCCCGAGAACGCGCACCGGAGATCAATTTTGAAGGCTACAACCCACCCCGGCCGCAATTTACCGGTGTTCGGGTGTTTGAAGAGTATGACCTGAACGAACTGGTCGATTACATTGACTGGACGCCGTTCTTCATTTCCTGGGATATTTCCGGCAAGTATCCGGGCATTTTCGACGATCCGAAACGTGGAGACGCCGCCCGCACTCTGTTTGAGGATGGCCAGAAACTGCTCAAACAAATGATCGAAGAAAAACGCATCACCGCGCGTGGTGTCATCGGGTTCTGGCCTGCCAACCGCCGGGGCGATGACATTGTGGTTTACACCGACGATACCCGTACATCAGAGCTAACCACCCTGCATAGCCTGCGCCAGCAGGATGAAAAAGCCCCTGGCAAACGGATGATGGCACTGTCGGATTTTGTCGCGCCCGAGAATTCAGACAAAATCGATTACGTTGGCGGCTTTGCGGTCACCGCTGGTATTGGCGCCGAGGAATTTTCACTGGAGTTCAAAGACAAGCACGACGACTATAATGCCATCATGGTCAAAGCCCTCGCGGATCGTCTGGCAGAAGCGTTTGCGGAGCGCATGCACGAGCGGGTCCGGAAGGAATTCTGGGGTTATGCCACGGAAGAGCAAATGGCCAATGAAGATCTGATTAAAGAACGCTATCAGGGTATCCGTCCGGCACCTGGCTACCCCGCCTGCCCCGATCACACTGAAAAGGCAACACTGTTCAAGCTGCTTGAAGCCACCGGTAACATCGGCCTGGAGCTTACTGAAAGCTTCGCCATGTATCCGACGGCGGCGGTTTCAGGCTGGTATTTCGCCCACCCGGAATCCAAGTATTTTGCGGTTGGAATGATTGGCGTTGATCAGGTTGAGGACTATGCTGAGCGAAAGGGTATTTCCAAAGCCGAAGCAGAGCGGTGGCTGATGCCAAGTTTGGCTTACGATCCAGCAGAATAGATAAAGGCGTAGCGCATGAATGGTCTTTCAGAGAACAAGAATAACGAAAAGCGTAACAAGCCCGGCTCCCCGGGCGTATTGAAGATCATGCAAAGTATTCTTGCCGGCGCTCTCGGCGTGCAGTCCGAGAAGCGCCGTCAGGAAGACTTTTCAAACCACAGCCCCCTACCCTACATTGTCGCCGGACTACTGTTCGGTGCCGTCTTTGTTGGAGGGCTCATCCTGGTTGTGCAGATTGTGCTTTCTGGTCACTAGCCTACTGGCCAGCAACCCATACCACGGCAAAGGCAACCGCCAGCACTACAAGCAGTACGGCAGCAACGGCATCGGCCTGGCTGTCTGATTTGGCTGTCTTCTTCATAGCTTACCCTCGTTTATGGCTGGTTTTTATTGTTGAATACTCCGTCTTAATTAAAGCAGGAAATTGATTTTCGTCCAGTCCACGCTCGATCCGCCCACCGTCTGTACTTATCACCTGAATCGATAATGATATTTTGAAATAATCATTTTACGAATAAAAAGCCGGTGTTATCCTTCATAACAGGAATAAGGCCCATGGTATCTGAGGCCACCAATCAACAGGCACTTCTGAAGTCAGCAGGCAGGACGTTATCCTATGTACGTTTATGATGAACACGACCGGCAAATTGCCGAAGAGCGTGTTGCCCAGTTTCGTGATCAAACCGAACGCGCACTCTCTGGCGAGCTCTCGGAAGAAGAATTTCTTCCACTCCGCCTGCAAAACGGGCTCTATGTTCAGCGACTTGCACCTATGCTGCGAATCTGTGTGCCCTATGGCATGTTGCGTTCAGACCAGCTCAGACGCCTGGCCCGAATTACCCGGGATTACGATAAGGGCTATGCTCACTTCACTACCCGTACCAACATCCAGCTGAACTGGCCCAATCTGGAAGATGTGCCAGATATTCTGGCAGAACTGGCAGAAGTCGAAATGCACGCCAACCAGACCAGCGGCAACTGCATCAGGAACACCACCACTGACCAGTTCTCCGGCGTTCAGGCTGACGAAATCGCCGATCCACGCCCCTACTGCGAAATCATACGCCAGTGGTCTACCTTCCATCCGGAATTTGCGTTTTTACCGCGCAAGTTCAAAGTGGCGGTTAATGCCTCGGAACAAACAGACCGGGCGGCTATTCAGGTGCACGACATTGGTTTGCAGCTGGTTCGCAATGAGCAAGGCGAACTTGGCTTTCGAGTTCATGTGGGCGGCGGTCTTGGCCGCACACCGGTGGTGGGTCCGGTCATTCGGGAGTTTTTGCCAGAACTGGACCTTCTCACCTACCTTGAAGCCGTCTTGCGGGTCTATAACCGTTATGGTCGCCGTGACAACAAGTACAAGGCCCGCATCAAGATTCTGGTGAAGGCGCTAACGCCGGAGGGCTTTGCCGAGAAAGTCGAAGCCGAGTGGGCTCACATTCGCAACTCTCCAACGCGGTTGACACCTGAATCAATCAAAAAATTCCAGGGCTACTTCAGTGAGCCAGCCTATGACAACCTGGCAGACGCCACAGACGTGCTGGGCAAGCAACGATTTGAGAACCGGGAGTTCGACAAATGGTTGTCTCAGAACGTTAGCGCACACAAGAAATCCGGCTATGCCTGCGTCACGCTCACGCTCAAGAAAACCGGCACTCCGCCGGGCGATGTCACCGATTATCAGCTGGAACAGATTGCCGAGCTGGCCGATCAGTTCAGCTTTGGTGAAGCTCGCGCCACTCATGAGCAAAATGTTGTGCTTGCGGACGTGCGTCAGGATCAGTTGTTCGAGCTTTGGCAACGCATTGTTCCGTTAGGCTTTGGTACCGCCAACCTGAACACACTGACCGATATCATTTGCTGTCCGGGTGGTGATTTCTGCGCCTTGGCGAATGCCAAATCCATTCCAGTCGCAGAGGCCATTCAGCGCCGGTTCGACAATCTGGACTACCTGTATGATCTGGGCCCGATTGATCTGAACATTTCCGGTTGCATGAATGCCTGTGGTCATCACCACGTTGGTACCATCGGAGTGCTCGGTGTCGACAAGAAGGGCGAAGAGTTCTACCAAGTCAGCCTGGGTGGCGATTCGCACCACAATGCCACTATTGGCAAGATTCTTGGTCCTTCGTTCGCCCGGGATCAGATGCCGGATGTGATCGCAAAGCTCATTGATGTCTATGTCGATAAGCGTACTGAGGAAGAGACGTTCCTGGACACGTATCGTCGGATCGGTCTTCAGCCATTCAAGGAGCGGGTTTATGCCTGATGTTATTGCCGCTAACGGCACTGTTCGTAATGATAGTTGGGTACTGGTTGCGCGCCCGGCTGAGGGGGATTCTCTGGATATTCCGGCAGACCAGCCGGCGTTGATTCCAGCAGACTTGTGGCTGGCAGGCTATGAGCACTTTGCGGGTCGAGAGGATATCGGGGTTTGGTTTGATAGCCACAATGAGCCTGAGTTGCTGGCCGGCAAGGTGGACCAGTTACCGTTGATTGCCGTGAACTTTCCACGCTTTGTGGATGGTCGGGGTTACAGTATTGCCCGGCTGTTGCGAGAGCGGTTTGGCTATACCGGTGAGCTACGTGCGGTGGGTGATGTGCTGTTGGATCAACTGCAGTTTATGAAGCGCTGCGGGTTTGATTCTTATGTGCTTCGAGCTGACAAGGATAGTTCCAAAGCGGCCCAGTGTCTGAACTTCTTCAGTCAGGGCTATCAGGCGGCGACGGATACGGACCAGCCTTTATTTCGTCGTCGGGCTTCTTGATCTGAGCCTCACCCGTGTTCGCCAGGCTTCACTGCCTGGTGTACGAAGGGTGAGGACTTCTTTATTGGATTGTTGATGCTCCTGAAGTATCAGCTCTTCGCGTGATCCAGTACGATTTTTCCTGACGACTTCCCCTTCAGAAATGCCTTAAGGGCACTGTCCAGTTCGCTGCGGCTGATATCTTTTGCCGACGCTTCCGTGGTCGGGCACTTCCACTCGCCGGACAGCTTTTCCCAGACGGCCTCTTTGTCCGCCAGCGGGATTTCCACCGAGTCGACACCCAGTAAGTTAATGCCTCGAAGGATGAACGGCAGTACCGTGGTGTTCAGGGGTACACCCGCAACCAGACCACAGATGGACACGGAGCCGCCGGGCTGGATCTGTTTCAGGAGTTCGGCCAGGGGGGCGCCGCCGACGGTGTCGATGGCGTTGGCAAAGGTCGGCTTGAGCATGGGCTTTTTGTCTTCCGCCAGGGCGTCACGGCCCACGACTTCTTTGGCCCCGAGGGCTTTCAGCGACTCTGTGTGGTCGGCCTTTCCGCTGACAGCGACAACGTCGAAACCCAGGTTAGCCAGAATTTCAACGGCAACGCTACCAACAGCGCCGCTGGCGCCGGTGACGGCGACCTTGCCCTGCTCCGGTGTTGCTCCCATGGTGAGCAGTTTCTGCACACACAGGCCGGCGGTGAGGCCGGCGGTGCCATAGATCATGGCGGTTCGGCTGTCCCAGCCGTGGGGCATGGGCACGCACCAGGCCGCCGGTACCCGGATGTATTCACCAAAGCCGCCCGCGGTATTCATACCCAAATCGTACCCGGTGACAATAACCTGACTGCCTGGAGCCGGGCTTCCCGGGGTAGATTCGACCACTTCACCGGCGGCGTCAATGCCTGGGGTGTGGGGAAAAGAGCGGGTAACCCCTTTGTTGCCGGAGGCCGACAGGGCGTCTTTATAGTTCAGTGACGAATAACCGACTCTGATCAGAACGTCGCCCTCGGGCAAATCTGCAGTGCTAAGGGTCTGCTCCGAACCGTGGTAGTCACCGTTATGGTCTTCGACACGCCAGGCTTTAAATTCGGTGTTAGTTGTCATGATTATTCCCGTTTCTGTCGGCTACTGGATTTTTTGGTTACGGAACGCACTCAGCAGCTTCCATAACGTGTGCTCAAACGCTGCGCTGGTCGCCAGGCCAAGCTTCTCGGGCAAGGTACGTTTGCGCTGGAACGACACTGACACTACCTCACCGCGCTCGCAGGCTTCAATCAGATATTCGTCGGAGGTTTTGATCTCATCAATCAGATTGACATCCAATGCCCGCTTGCCAAACCAGATATCTCCGTTGGCAACAGCCTGAATATCAAGGCCCGGACGCCGTTCGCTGACGTACTCCTTGAACAGACCATGCGTGTCCTCAAGGTCTTCGAGGAATTTCTGGCGGCCTTTGTCGGTGTTCTCACCAAACACCGTCAGTGTACGCTTGTGTTCGCCGGCGGTGAGTACTTCAAAATCGACGCTGTTCTTTTGAAGAAACCGATGGAAGTTGGGGAGTTGAGCCACCACACCGATGGAGCCCAGAACCGCGAAGGGTGACGCAATGATCTTGTCGGCAACGCAGGCCATCATGTAACCGCCGCTGGCAGCCACTTTATCAACACAAGCGGTCAGTGGAATACCCTTGCTGCGAATGCGGTCTAACTGAGCAGACGCCAGGCCATAGGCGTGCACCAGCCCGCCACCGCTTTCAAGCCGAACAACAATTTCATCTTTGGCCGGATTGGCCACGCTGAGTACAGCCGACACTGATCGGCGCAGGGTGTCGGTATCACTCGCTTTAATGTCGCCGTCAAAATCGATGACGTAGATGCGGGATTTTGGTTCCTGGTCACTTTCACCGTGTTTTTCACTTTTGGCCGTCTTCTTCTCAGCCTTCGCTTCTTTCTTCTTTTGCTTTAACCAGGCCTTATGCTCAGCGTCCGACATGAGTTTGGATTGGATAGACTCTTTGAGTTTTCGGTATTGGTCGTTAAGTTTTCGGATTTTCAGCTCCCCTTCACCTTCGTGATCTTCCCGCTCACGTTGGGTTGCGGAGAAAATCACCGAGGCCAGGACGATGGCAGCCACCACGAAGGTCACCACTTTGGCGAGGAAAAGTCCGTATTCAATAAGAAATTCCAAAATGCAGTCTCCAGACGTCTTTGCAAAGACAAGAGTGTAACCCCTTGCAAGGGGTGTGATAAGTCAAAAAGAAATTAAAACAAGCGTTCGATCAAGCTTGACAGGGCAAGGTTCTGACCATAAAGTCGAATTGCGAGGTTGGCGCTTCCCGGGCTTTTACACAGGCTGCTGAAGCCAGGGTTCTGAAGCCGTCACCATGACAAGACAACCATCATAAAGGGTAAACTAATGTCAGTAGCTCAGGTATTTGAAAAGCTCGAACAGAATTTTAACGCAGATGCGGCTCAAGGCCTGGATCTGGTGTTCCAGTTCGACATCGAGGATGACTCAACCTACCACCTCGTGATCAAGGATGGCGCTTGCAAACTGCACGAAGGTGCCAACGACGATCCTTCTGTTACCCTGATCATGAACTCTGAAACCCTGCAGGGCATCGTATCAGGTGAAACCGACGGCATGCAGGCTTTCATGGCTGGTCAGCTGCGCGCTGAAGGCGACATGATGCTGGCTACCAAGCTGGGCGAACTGTTCAAGATGGGCTAACCCCCTGCTGAACATAAAAAAACCTGCGCATGCCGCAGGTTTTTTTATGACGTTGAAACGCGTCAGATCTTAAAGGCCTACATCACTCAGGGATGATTCAGCCAGATTCAACAGATCGCTATTGCGATCTTCACGTCGACCGATGCTTTCAATGTAATATTCCAGCGATGTCAGGGCGTCCGCCAACGCCTCAAGGACTTGCGATTCTGGTGCCTCGTTGGCGTCCAGCAGCTTGTCTTGGATGGACGTTGCAACACGCGCAATAACACTGGCCGCCTGAGGGTCGTTTACCATCTGCAGCCCGCCCCAGATACTTCTGAGAGTGCCCGGCAGGTTTGCGAGGTGAAGCTTGTCGAAATCTGATTCGATAAACGCGGTGATAGCGCGTTTAGCCAGGGTTAAGGCACTTCTTGCTTCTTCGGCAACCACCCAAACTGCTTCCTGAAGATAGACCGATTCGCTACGATTTCGATCGCTACCCGCCAGCGCGTCGGTTTCTGAGGTGATACCGCGAGTGACAATCTGCATAACGGCGTCTTCAACACCCAGCACGGAATCGGCCAGGCGATACAACTCTTCTTCGGCGGGCAGGCGTTTTTCTTCTTCCCACTGCCGCAGCCTTGCGGCTTCTTCCCGGGCTATTCCAGCCAATCGGTTCAGGTCAAGCATCACCAGCGTATTCGCCAACCGTTCCAGCGTGTCAGCAATAGAGGCCAATTCAGCCAGGTCAGGCTCAATCCCCCGCTCGATAATGTCGAGCTTGTCTTTAAGTTGATTGAGCTCTTCCTGCAACGCTTCCGCCAGCGACTTCAATACATCGGTACCCGGGCCATAAAGGCGCCTGGCATGGGCATCCAGCAGTGCGTCCGGAAACTCTGACGGTGCCAGGCGATACGCAGCCAACACTTTTGACACTTCCGGATTACCGGAGCCACTGGCGAACAGAAGGTGCACCAGATCTTTGATCAACGAATCAGGTGCATCCTTGGTGGTCGCAACCTTGCCGACGTAGACGAGTTCACGGGCATACTTCTCGATGCGCATCAATAAACGTTTACGAGCTTTGTTGAAGCCCATGGTCCGATCCAGCATGGCATCCGCAACAATCGCCAGCAAACACCACATCTGGCCCATTGGAGCACCCTGACAGAGCCGGGCGAAACCACGGGCAGATCTTGCCACGAGTTTTTTGCTGACAACGTCATTGCGCTCACGGAGTATACCCAACAGGGCAACCTGGAAGGTCAGGCGCATGCGCCGGGCAAGAATGTCATATTCCGCGTCACCGCCCTCAAGTGGCTGCAGGCGCAGATCACAGCAGAAGTCCGGGCGCTCTTTAACATCGACTTCAAAGAAGCAGGATTCAGGATAAGGTTTTTCACGGCGAGCTTCCCGTAAATCGTTGATCACCGGTAACAACAACTCCGGATGATCTTCTCTTTGCTGATGGTAGTACTCGACATAGCGTCGCAATATAAAGAGGGCACTGTTCAACGTGGTCAGCAGGATGTTTTTGTCATCGTTGGCACCAACCGGGACATCGTTAGCCAGGCTCACCGCTTCCTGGCACAGCAGGGTGCCGCCGCGAAGTTCAACCAGAGTGAAGATACCTCTCAACTGGTTGATGTAATCGACACAGTTTTGCAGGTCTTCCCCACTCTCACGGTTTTCCTGAAAGCGCTCAAGGCTGGACTCTGCCTGCTTGATGGTCTGTTCGATTTCACTTTTGACCAGATCAAACGACTGCGATTTCGTCGCAAGAGACGACTGCACCATAAACGCTTCCTGTTACTTTGCGGAGACTACCGCATCCTGTGTTGAAGGTGACCATGAGTTCGTCGGCCAGCTCGCTTGGCAAGGACCAAGCTCCGTTGCCGGCCGACTTTTTGTTCACGTAAAACTGGCGAACTTACCTTTACTTATAACACAAAACTCAAGTACCTCAAGAAAGCCCGACTGTAACAAATAGTACATCCTGACGTGGTTCTCATTCCGGTTACTGCAATTTGCCCCACAGCGTTGATCCTGCCCGCTTCTCCATTAACGCCAGAAATTCCTCATGAGCTTTGGCTTCCGATTCGCTTGCCCGAACAACCGTCAAGGCAGATCGTTGAGAGTCTATCCGCCGGATTCCGCCCGAACGACCATCGTCGCCCGCACTGGCGTCCAGCGACAACGCCGTTTGGCCACCGGTCATCAGCAAGTAGACATCGGCCAGTATCTCGGCATCCAGTAACGCGCCGTGCAAATCACGGTTACTGTTATCAACGCCATAGCGTTTGCACAGGGCATCCAGATTATTCTTCTGGCCCGGATGCTTGGCTCGCGCTATGGCCAGCGTATCGACTATACCGCAGTGTTCTGCGGTTTTTCGCTCCGGCTTCAAGCGAGCGAACTCAGAATCCATAAAGCCCACGTCGAAGGCCGCATTATGGATAACCAGCTCTGCGCCTTTAATGAATGCAAAGAACTCGTCGGCAACCTGTGCAAACTTGGGCTTGTCTGTCAGGAACTCATTGGTAATCCCGTGAACCGTAATGGCCTCGGCTTCAACCTCGCGTTCAGGATTAATGTAAACATGGTAATTGCGACCCGTGAGCTCCCGCTCAATCACTTCTACACAGCCGATTTCAATGATTCGGTGACCCTCTTTCGGATCGATGCCCGTGGTTTCCGTGTCCAGTACAATTTGTCTCATTGCCGCATGCTCTCAATTTCAGGCGGGTGTCAAAACAGTGATCGCAATCAGCTGCCGGAGAGTTCCGCGACACCCTGGTTTGCCAGTTCATCTGCGAGTTCGTTGTCCGGGTTACCGGAAT
Source organism: Marinobacter sp. (assembly GCF_014859525.1). Taxonomy (GTDB): domain Bacteria; phylum Pseudomonadota; class Gammaproteobacteria; order Pseudomonadales; family Oleiphilaceae; genus Marinobacter. The sequence continues at coordinate 56,010 of NZ_JACUUB010000003.1, read as the reverse complement.
GGCCTTTTACCCAGTGCCAGTTCACCTTGTGGCGAGCGGTTTCGGTATCCAGCTCTTGCCACAAGTCCGCATTTTTGACCGGTTTTTTAGCCGAATTTTTCCAGCCATTTCGCTTCCAGCCCGCCAGCCATTCGGTGATGCCTTTGCGGACATACTGGGAATCCGTGTATAGCTCTATCTGGCACGGTCGAGTCAGAGCTCTCAAGCCACGGATTGCCGCCATCAGCTCCATGCGATTATTGGTGGTGTGCTGTTCACCGCCATGCAGTGTCTTGCAGGCACCACCATACCTCAACACCACGCCCCATCCACCCCGGCCCGGGTTGCCTTTGCAGGCGCCATCGGTGTACATCACTACCTTGTCAGCCATCCGCTATCCTGTTTTAGTCAAAGCTCATCTATAGTTTCGGGTAAACGGCTCGTGCAACCTCTGGACGCGCCTACAGCACCGGGCAAGGACATGACTTTAGTCTTGCGCCAGGAGGCTCTCGTTCGAATCGGTGCATAAATGCGTTTGCGCGCAAGGATACAGTAATAAGCGCCAACGGGCAGGAAGTGACCGTTTTGATTCAGCAACCGATGGTTTCTGGTGGTGTAGCCTTCTTTTCTCTGAACCGGCAACGTACAGAAGTGAGTGCACGAACTCTCCAGCTGGAAACCCAGAAGCCTAAGCCAGTCTTCCATGCGGGATCTCATCAGGAACCGACCACCCCAAGGCCCTTGCCTTTGCCTCGACACCAGTCGGCGAATACCCCACAAGCTCAGGGGATTAAAACCAACAAGAGCGATTCGGCCCTCACCCCTGAGTACTCTGGCAGACTCCCGCAACACCTGGTGCGGGTCTGGGGAGAAATCTGCAGCATGGTGCAGAATGACCAGATCCATGGACTCACCGGGGAACGGCAGCTCATCGGCATCGCACACAGCGACACCATCCGGCATGTGCGGCTGCCACACCGGCGAGGTGATGATTTTTTGCATAAAATCGGCACTGCTTGCCAACGGCAGCCGATGACTCAATCCTACCTGTAACTGGCGAGCACCCGCCAACCCCTCAAATGAGTGATCCAGAACCCGTCGCTGACTGGCTAACAATGATCGGCCCAACGGAGTCTGGAACCAACGTTCAAAGCTTTCGTGTCGCTCTGAATACTTTACAGTTCCTGAGGCTTTCACCCTGTCATTCTCCATCGGTTGCGTGTTCCCTGAACCGGCGTAGACCCCTGGCTCCGGACGAACCTTGGGATAAACACGGCGTTGCTCTATCATAACAGGCACATTCATTGAGCACATGGGGTCATCATGTTCAATATCAGCGCTATTCCCGCTTTCTCTGACAACTACATCTGGTGCCTGTCCGACCAGGCCTCCGGTGCAGCGCTGATCGTTGACCCCGGCCAGGCCCAGCCCGTTCAGGAGTACCTGGAGCAAAATCAGTTAACCCTCGACACCATTCTGATTACTCACCACCACCCCGATCACACCGGGGGGGTTGCCGCTCTGATCAAAACCTTTCCGAATGCCCGGGTGACCGGTCCGGCAGACTCACCCTTTAAAGGCACAACGAATCAGATTAACCCTGGCGATGAAGTTATCTGGCGAGATTTGACCTTTCAGGTTATCGGCGTGCCCGGCCATACCCTGGATCATCTCGCCTATTTCTGCGATACACCAGTGAACGATCGTCCGATTCTGTTTTGCGGTGACACCTTGTTTGTCTGCGGCTGTGGCCGGCTGTTTGAAGGCAAACCGGAACAAATGCGGCAGTCGCTGGCATCGCTTCGCAGTCTGCCTGATCAGACCGCCGTCTACTGTGCCCATGAGTACACTCTCGCCAATATACGATTTGCGCGCAGCTGGTTACCAGACAACACGGACCTGTCTGACTTTGAACAAAACTGCATGGCTCGGCGCAACCGCGGTGAAGCCACGGTGCCGTCAACCATTGGGGTTGAAAAGGCACTGAATCCCTTTATGAAGTGGGATGATCCAGCGGTGATCGACGCGGCCAGTCGCTACGCCGTCAGCGCAGGCTTACCTCACGATTCCGACACTGCCATCTTTGCAGCGATCCGCCATGGCAAAGACCACTTCTGAGTCGGCATAAGGGTGTTTTTAACATTTCTTGTCACAGCCGTAACATCAGCTGTATTGACCCATGGAAAAGGGCACCCATAGAATCCGGTTTCTATAACGACCGTAAACTGTTAAATGTGCCGGGATTCAAGACAGACTCGGCCCTAACCCGGAAATTGCCTTTATGTCGGTCAAACGATTTTCTTATGTGCTGGTTGCCAGCACTCTGCTTGCAGGCTGCAGCACCAGTCAGGTGATGGAAAACTGGCATACGCCGTCGGCGTGGTTCAGTGATGACGATGCCAGTAACGCTCATAACCCATTGGATTCCGATGAACTCGTGGTCGCCCGAGGCGATGAAGATCTGAAAAAATCGATCGCAGCGGGAAATGGCAAACGATCCGGTGATGCACCTCTGGACCACGCCATTGCCCCTGAGCTGAGGGAGCAAGCCCGCGAAGCCCGAGAGAAACTTGATAAACCACGGGCGGATCAGGATCTTGCGGAGACCGGAGAAGATCTGTGGGTTCGATTGCGGGCTGGTTTTCAAATGGACCACTCGATCAGCAACTCCCGAGTTCAGGCTCAGCTTGACTGGTATACCCGTAACCCCCGTTACATTGACCGGGTAGTAGAGAGAGGTTCCCGCTATCTTCACCATATATTAGAAGAAACCGAAAAACGCGGCCTGCCCAACGAGCTTGCCCTGCTGCCTATTGTCGAAAGCGCGTTTGACCCGTTCGCTTACTCCCACGGCCGCGCTGCCGGTCTGTGGCAGTTTATTCCGTCGACCGGAAAGTACTTTGGGCTTACCCAAAGCTGGTGGCACGACGACCGCCGAGACGTCATCGCAGCCACCGATGCAGCACTCACCTACCTTGACCGCTTGGCCAACCGTTTTGACGGCGATTACACCCTTGCTCTGGCTGCCTACAACGCGGGCGGTGGCACGGTATCCAGCGCCATGCGCCGGAACCGTAATGCCGGCAAGCCGACGGATTACTGGTCGTTGGGCCTGCCAACGGAAACTCGCCATTACGTACCAAAGCTGATCGCCCTGGCCAAGATTTTTGACGATCCCAAAGCGTATGGCATTGAGCTTCCAGCCCTGAAGGACGAACCGTTTTTTGACGTTGTCGACACCGGCTCACAGCTTGATCTCGCTCAGGCAGCTGAACTGGCCGACATCGAAATTAACGAAATCTACCTGCTCAACCCCTCCTACAACCGCTGGGCCACCAACCCGGACGGGCCTCACCGTTTGCTCGTACCAATCGAGAAAGCCGAAGGGTTCCGTTCGGCGCTGGCACAATTCCCGGCTGAGCAACGGGTGTCGTGGCAAGACTACCGAGTGCAAAGCGGCGATAGCCTCAACACCATCGCCCGGAAGTTCTCTACAACCCCGGCGGTGATCCAGCAAGTCAATAAACTCGACACCGACCTGATCCGGATTGGGCAGCAATTGCTGATTCCATCTGCCACCAAAGGCTCCGCTACCTACGCACTCAGTCAGTCACAACGGCTGCAACGCACTCAGGAACGACAACGGGACGGCAACAAAGTGGACTACACCGTTCGCCGGGGCGATACTTTCTGGGACATCGCCCGGGAGCACCGGGTGTCCGTTCGTGAAGTGGCGGCCTGGAATGGCATGGCCCCGGGAGACCCACTGATTCCGGGCAAACAATTGGTGATCTGGTCAAAAACGGCGCAACCCACCAGGGTGGCGAGCAATCAACGCAACGACGCCATGGTTCGCAGAGTCGGATACCGTGTACGCCAGGGCGACTCCCTGTCTGCCATTGCCAGCCGGTTTTCGGTGAATGTGCGGGATATCGCATCATGGAACGATCTTAATACCAACCGTTATCTGCAACCCGGTCAAAGTCTGGTACTCTACGTTGACATAAGAAACAGCCCATAACGTGCGAGAATCATGACAAAAACACGGAAAGCATGTCGCCTGTCCCTGTGTGGACTGATTACATCTCTGGCTCTGGTGGCCGCCCCGGCAAGTTATGCTGACGACCACCAGGGTGACCGGCTACAGCCCGTCCACGGCATCGCCATGCACGGCGAGCTAAAGTATCCGCCGGGTTTCAGTCATTTCGATTACGTTAACCCGGACGCTCCGAAAGGCGGCACCCTGAAGCTGTCGGTCGTTTCTAACGGTTTCGACAGCTTTAATCCCTTCGTGATCCGTGGAGTTGCCGCCGCAGGTGTCAGCACCTATGTTTACGACACCCTGATGGAATCTTCCGCTGATGAGCCATTTTCAGAATATGGACTGATTGCCGAAAGCGCCGAGATTCCAGATGATCGTCGCTACGTGATTTTCAACCTGCGCGAACAGGCGCGGTTTCAGGATGGCAAGCCTATTACGGCGCAAGACGTAGAATTTTCTTATCGCATTCTGACCACCGAAGGGCACCCGTTCTACCGCAACTACTACTCCGATGTCAGTAAAGTCACCGTTGAGAACAGCCACCGGGTCCGATTCGACTTCGGCGACACAGACAATCGGGAACTTCCGTTAATTCTCGGGCAGATGCCAATTCTGCCTGCCCACTACTGGGAAGACCGGGAGTTTGGCCGTAGCGGGCTCGCCACGCCGGTCGGCAGCGGCCCGTATCGAATAGCTTCTTATGATGCCGGGCGCTCGGTCAGATACGAACGTGTCGAGGATTATTGGGCTAAAGATCTACCGGTTCGTAAAGGTCGATTTAACTACGACCGCATCGAATACGAATACTACAACGATGATACCGTTGCGCTGGAAGCCTTCAAAGCCGGCAACTTCGACTTCCGCCAGGAATCCTCCGCCAAGAACTGGGCAACGGCCTACACCGGGCGACGCTTCGAAGATGGCAGCATCCTGCGCGAAGCCATCGCTCACCAGCGACCCAGTGGCATGCAGGGTTTCGTTTTCAATACCCGTAAAGCCGTCTTCAGCCACCCCAAAGTCAGACAGGCCCTGGCCTACGGTTTTGATTTCCAATGGGCCAACCGCAACCTGTTTTTCGACCAGTATACCCGGACCAACAGCTATTTTGAGAACAGCGAACTGGCCTCCTCCGGCTTGCCTGAAGGCCCGGAGCTGAAAATTCTGGAATCGTTCCGCGACCAGCTAAACCCGGATGTATTCACCACCGAATATACCCCGCCTGATACCGCAGGCGATCAGACCATGCGCGATAACCTTCGTGCGGCTATGGGGTTACTGAAAGAAGCCGGCTACAGTATCCAGAATGGCAAGATGGTGGATGAAAAAACTGGCAATCCGCTCACATTTGAGGTTCTTTTGTTTCAGAAGAGTTTTGAGCGCGTGGTTCTGCCCTTTACCCGCAACCTTGAAAGACTGGGCATTGATGTCACCGTTCGACTGGTTGATAGCAACCAGTACATTCAGCGGGTTCGCAGCTTTGACTTTGACATGATCACGCAAGTGCTTCCCCAATCGGACTCACCCGGTAACGAACAACGGGAATACTGGCACTCTGGTACCGCTGAGATCTCTGGCTCCAGGAATTTTATGGGGGTCACCGATCCGGTCATTGATCAACTGGTAGATCTGGTGATTCAGGCGCCGGACCGTGACCAGCTGGTGCACCGTGTTCGGGCGCTCGATCGGGTGCTGCTGCATAATCATTATGTGATTCCGCACTGGCACCTGACCAAAGACCGCATAGCCTACTGGAACCATTTACAAAGGCCTGAGGTCACACCGAAGAATGGCATTGATCTGAACAACTGGTGGATCACTCCCTGATCAATCGACAAACCCTAACGCTGTCATGAAAGGACTTCTCCCGTAAATGGGCATCTACATTCTCCGGCGGCTTGCACTGATCATCCCTACGCTTGTAGGGATTATGTTACTCAATTTTCTGATTGTTCAAGCCGCACCCGGTGGACCGGTTGAACAGCTGATCGCCCAAATGGAGGGCCACGGCAGCAGTGCCCTGGCCCGGGCCGGTGGCGGCGACATGGGCGGCGAAGTGGTAACCAGTTCGGGTGACAGTCGGGGCTCGCGCGGCTTGCCCCCAGAGCTTCTCAAAGAAATCGAAGTAATGTACGGTTTCGACAAACCTGCCCACGAACGCTTTCTGAAAATGCTCAAGGACTACGCCACGTTTGATTTTGGCGAATCGTTCTTCCGAGATCGCACGGTGGTAGAGCTGATCATCGACAAAATGCCGGTGTCCATTTCGCTGGGTCTCTGGTCCACCTTGATCATCTATCTGGTTTCCATTCCCCTGGGTATCCGTAAGGGCATCAGCGATGGCTCCCGTTTTGATGTCTGGACCAGCTCTGCCATTGTTGTGGGCTATGCCATTCCGGGCTTTCTGTTTGCAATCCTGCTGATTGTCTTGTTCGCAGGTGGCAGCTATTTTGACTGGTTCCCTCTACGGGGCCTGACCTCTCCGAATTTTGATGAATTGAACTGGTATCAAAAGATTGGCGATTATTTCTGGCACTTGGCGTTGCCGGTCACAGCCAATGTGATCGGAGGGTTTGCCACTCTGACCCTGCTCACCAAAAACTCATTTCTCGATGAAATTGGTAAACAGTACGTGGTAACTGCAAGGGCAAAGGGCCTGGAAGAAAAGCAGGTGCTGTATGGCCATGTCTTTCGCAACGCCATGCTGATCGTGATCGCCAGCATGCCGGGCGTACTGGTGTCGTTGTTCTTTACCGGATCGTTGCTGATCGAGGTAATCTTTTCGTTAGACGGTCTTGGCTTGCTTGGGTTTGAAGCCGCGCTTAACCGGGACTATCCGGTCATCTTCGGGACCCTCTTTATCTTTACCCTGATGGGTCTGGTGCTCAAACTGGTAAGCGACATCACTTATGTGTTGGTGGATCCGCGCATCGACTTTGAAAGCCGGGAGGGTGCGTAATCATGCCCCAACTGACGCCCATTCAGCGCCGTCGGCTCCGGAACTTTCGCAACAATCGCCGTGGTTACTGGTCGCTCTGGCTCTTCCTTTTGCTATTCGGTCTATCGTTGGTGGCTGAGCTCATTGCCAACGACAAACCCCTCCTGGTGTCGTACCAGGGCGATCTGTACGTTCCGGTGTTTCAATCAGTGCCGGAGGAAACCTTCGGGGGATTCCTGCCGACCGAAACAGACTATCGTGACCATTTCATCCGGGATGAGATTGCAGCCAACGGCTGGATGCTCTGGCCGCCCATTCGGTTTAGCTACAACACCATCAATTACGAGCTGGAGGTGCCCTCACCGGCCCCGCCCAGCCTTGAAAACTGGCTGGGTACCGACGATCAGGGCCGAGATGTCGCTGCCCGGGTGATCTACGGCTTCCGCATCTCGGTCGTGTTCGGCCTTACGCTTACCATCGCCAGCTGCATAGTGGGCGTTATCGTTGGCGCGATTCAGGGCTTTTATGGCGGCAAAGTTGACCTGTTCGGTCAACGATTCATTGAAATCTGGTCCGGCCTGCCGATGCTGTACCTGCTGATCATTCTCTCAGCACTGGTTCAGCCAAACTTCTGGTGGTTGCTCGGCATTATGCTGTTGTTCAGCTGGATGGGGCTGGTGGACGTGGTCCGGGCTGAGTTTCTAAGAGCTCGTAATTTTGAGTATGTAAAGGCCGCCAGGGCGCTGGGGCTGGATAATCGCCACATCATGTTCCGTCATATTTTACCAAATGCCATGGTCGCTACCCTCACCTTTTTGCCGTTTATCCTGACCGGTGCCATCACGGGTCTGACTTCCCTGGATTTTCTGGGCTTTGGTCTGCCGTCCGGATCCCCGTCACTGGGTGAGCTGATTGCCCAGGGCAAGGCCAACCTGCACGCTCCCTGGCTTGGGATTTCAGCATTTGTCTCTCTGTCGGTCATGCTGACCCTGCTGGTGTTTGTCGGCGAAGCCGTGCGTGATGCCTTTGACCCGAGAAAGAACTGACATGACTGACCTTTTAAGTATCTCAGACCTGTCCATCTGTTTTGATCACGGCGCACCGGTGGTGAACAAACTGTCGCTGAGCATCGGCGCAGGTGAAACCCTGGCGCTGGTGGGTGAAAGTGGCTCGGGTAAATCGGTCTCAGCGTTGTCTGTGTTACAACTGCTCGATGCGCGCCACGTCAGTTACCCCTCCGGACAGATCCTGTACCGGGGTGAGAACCTGCTGAGCACCTCGGAAAAGCGACTTCGTCAAATCCGGGGGCGCGAAATCAGTATGATTTTCCAGGAGCCCATGACCTCGCTGAACCCGTTGCACACGGTAGAGAAGCAGATCTGCGAAACCCTGGAGCTGCACAAGGGCATGCGCGGACCGCAAGCTCAAAAACGATGTATCGAGTTGCTGGATCTTGTTGGCATCCCTGAACCGGAGCGTCGGCTCAAGAGCTACCCTCACCAGTTGTCGGGCGGACAGAAGCAGCGTGTCATGATCGCGATGGCACTTGCCAACGAGCCGGAGCTGCTGATTGCCGATGAGCCCACCACCGCGCTCGACGTTACCGTGCAGAAACAGGTCCTTGAACTGCTGAAATCCTTGCAGCAAAAATTAGGCATGGCGATTCTTCTGATTACCCACGATCTCAGTATCGTTCGCCGCTATGCCGATCGTGTGGTTGTGATGGAACACGGCAAGCAGGTAGAAGAAGCCCCGACCGAGCAGCTGTTTTCCCAGCCGGAACACCCATACACCCGCAAGCTGATCGATGCCGAACCACCGGAACACCCTCAGCCGCTCACCCACACCACAAACACGCTGATGGCGGTGGACAACCTCAACGTTCACTTTCCTATCCGAAAAAACCTGCTGGGGCGGGTCACAGAAAGCTTTCACGCCGTACAGGATGTCGGTTTCCAACTGCAGGCCGGTGAGACTCTGGGCATTGTTGGTGAGAGTGGCAGTGGCAAGACCACCATTGGCCATGCGCTCCTTAAGCTGACTGGCAGTACGGGTACCATCCGCCTTTCAGGCACGGATCTGGGGCCGCTTTCACAGAAAAATTTCAGGCCCTGGCGCAAACGGATTCAGATCGTTTTTCAGGACCCGTTTGGTAGTCTGAGCCCAAGAATGTCGGTAGCGGAGATTGTCCGGGAAGGACTTGAGATTCACGATAGTGGTCGTGCGCAGCAACACGAAGCGATGGTCATTCAAGCGCTGAAAGACGTCGGCCTTGATCCTGACGCGCGGCACCGGTACCCCCATGAATTCTCTGGCGGGCAACGGCAGCGCATTGCCATTGCCCGAGCACTCGTTCTACAACCGGAACTGATTATTCTGGATGAGCCCACATCCGCCCTGGACCGCACGGTTCAGAAGCAAGTGATTGAGCTTTTGAGAGAAATTCAGGCCCGATATAAGTTAAGCTATATCTTTATTAGCCACGATCTGGCCGTCGTTCGCGCGCTCAGCCACCAATTGCTGGTGCTCAGGAATGGCAGGATTGTGGAGTATGGCCCCGCTGAAGCAATTTTCCGGAACCCGCAACAGGACTACACCCGAGAATTGCTGAGCGCGGCGTTTTTTTACCAGTCTACGACCAATTGAGCGTTACTCCGACTGAAGCATGTCGGGGATAATGCGCCAAAACCAAGGAACACAGGGAGCAGATACCCATGGGAATTCTCAGTGGCAAGAAAGCGCTGATTGTTGGCGTCGCCAGCAAGTATTCCATCGCCTACGGCATTGCCGAGGCGTTCGCTCGTGAAGGTGCCGAAATGGCCTTCACCTATCAAAACGAAAAGCTTCAATCGCGGGTAGAAAAGTTCGCCGAGCAATGGGGCAGTCAGCTGACCTACCCCTGCGATGTTGCCAGCGATCAAGAGATCGAGAATGTGTTCACAGAGTTGAACAAACACTGGGACAACATCGACATCATCATTCATGCAGTGGGCTTTGCGCCGGGCCATGAGCTGGATGGTAACTATGTGGATGTCACAACCCGGGATGGCTTCCGTATTGCTCATGACATCAGCTCCTACAGCTTTGTCGCTCTGGCCAAGGGTGCTCGCAAGATGATGCACGAAGGCAGCAGCCTGCTGACATTGAGTTACCTGGGCGCTGAAAAAGTGCTGCAAAACTATAACGTGATGGGTCTGGCCAAGGCCTCTCTGGAAGCCAACGTTCGCTATATGGCTGCCAGCCTTGGCAAAGAAGGCATCCGGGTAAATGGCATTTCGGCAGGCCCGATCAAGACCCTGGCGGCCTCCGGTATCAAGAGCTTTCGCCGGATGCTGGCCGAAAACGCCAAACGGGCTCCGTTACGCCGTAATGTGACCACCGATGAGGTTGGCAATGCCGCTGCGTTCCTGTCTTCAGACATGGCCTCCGGTATCACTGGCGAAATCCTGTATGTTGATGGTGGCTTTAACATCACCGGCATGGGTGAACTGGAAGACTGAGTCGCCTGGTTGCCCTCATCGTCCTAAAGAGCCGGCCTTGCGCCGGCTCTTTAGCTTCAGCCATCGGCTAACGCAGTCGCGACCGCGTCTATCCAGTCCAGGTAGTCGGTCTCATCAGATTCCTGCACCCGGATTCCCACCTGGTAACCCTCATCCGTTTGCCGGCACCACATCACCTCGACCATCAGTTTATACCGCTCTGACCGGTGGCCCAAACTGACTTCTGCCATTAGTAGCGAACTCAGATTAAAAGCCTCTGTACTCGCAAGGCTTAGCCCCCGGGCGGAGATATCTCGAATCTGGCATTCGACCGTCTTCTCGGCCGCCCGATCAGCGCTGCAGGTGCCCGGTTCTGGCGTCTCACGCTGAATCCAGGCCCTGGCCCTCGCGGTCAGTCTGTAGTCTTCCCGCTTATCTCTGCCAAGTGGCAATGTCTGAGACGTGCCGAACTGATAATCGTCGTCCATTATGTCAAGTCCTCAGTTCCGCCCTACCCGAATCCGGCCGACCACCCGACTGAGGGTGTCATCGAATTCTGCGGCACTTCCAAGTACCCGGATGCTGCCATTGACAATGCCAGCCACCAGATCGTCGTGTAAAAACTCTTTGCGATTCAAGCCCAGCCGGTCAACAAACACATATTTGCGCGATGCTGAAATTTTCACCGCAAGCTTCAAGCGAACCGGATCACCACCGTCCGTCGCTGGCGTACAAACGATCCAGCCACCAAGACCAATACCCTCGATTTGCCGAATAGCCGCAACCTCAAGCTCCCGCCGCAACCTTTCCTGCTCTGCCTTTGCGTCTTTCCGCCTTTGGCTTTCTGCCTCTGCATGCTGACGATCAAGCTCGGCTTGCCGGGCAGCCTCCTGTTCGGCCTGCACTCGCTCAGCCTCTTCCTTTTCTCGACGCAAACCCTCAGCCTTTGCCCGAGCCTCCTTAGCCGCGTTCTCGCGCTGTTTTTGCTGTTTTGCGCACACCCTCGCAAGCAACTCGACGGACTCTGCCAAAACATCCCCGAATGGTGTCGGTGACGGCAAAGGACGCACCAAGCCGGATTCAAGATTGGTTAAAAAGGCAGACCAAGGCTGGAGTCCCAGCTTAACGCCTGCACCATTGGTCCAAAGCACTTCGCCACTGTCTTCCAGCAACGTAAAGAAGAACCGGCGCTGCTCACCAGCACCCTCGCCCTCTACAAACCAGCAACCACAATACTCAGAAGCCGCATCGGCTGGCACAGACGCGGCCGTAAGCCAGCGGGACTCCCAGCTAAAACTGCCATCAACCTTAAGGCCAGGCGTTAACTCGAGAGCCTCACCGCGAATTCTGTCCACGATGACCGTCTGGATTTCATCCATGACGGCCCGGGGAGGCTCCTGACCAAGCGCCCGCGACCAGACATCCTGGATACGATCACCGATTTGTTCACCAACATGGTACATACGATTTCGGTCACGATCCGAAAGCGCCGGATCTCCCAGCCAGACCAGCCATTCCAGCAACTTATTGGCGTGTCGATACAGCTCTCCCTCAACACCCTCAAGCCAAATGCTCTGTTTAAGAACTTTGTGCCAATCACTCAGGATAAACCGGCTGATCGGCACAGGCAGGTTGCGCCCGGTCAGCGCGCGACCAATCAGCGCACGACTCATCTGGTCGGCAAAACGTTGGCGAGAGGCGCCCTGTTCTGTCTCAAGCAATCGCTCCCTCAGCCTGCCGACCTGGGTTTCTCTCTTCTCTTTATCAACCAGCCATTGCTGGCAATAAGCCTCAACCGGTCCGGTGCGGCCGGACTCGAAGCTCGCAGACACCGCAATGATCAGGCTGTCGAGCTGATCCAGCAGTACTCTGGCCGATCGTCCGCCGGTATCGCTCCAACCGCGCCACTCCTGAAGATTGTCGAGCCAATCCAGAATAACCGGGCCAAATGCCTCGGCTCCATTGGCATCCAATTGCCAGGCAAGCCAGAAACGAAGCCGGGCAATGCGATTCACCAAGGTGTCATGTAGCCCGCTGGTTTTCAGAAACACGTCCATGATGCGATCAGAGAGATACGCGGCGTTGACCTGACGCACCGTCCATTCGATTTCAACAGAGCGTAAAACCCGAGTAACACGCTCATCACGCTGCTCGCCCCAGCACGATAAAAGCAGAGGGCGCCAGTCAGGTACAGCATCGGGTGACAATTTGCCAACCGGATACGGCAAATCCGGAACCCGAATGCCGGTCAAAACCTGTGTGATGTTTTCTGAAACCACCTTTCTGGAGGAAGCGACAGCCTGTGGTTTCCTGGGTGTGGGCGACATCCGGTACCTGTTGTCTGGAAGCGTTGAAAAGGGTCTTCAAATAACGCAGTATAACCAACTCGCCGGGGTTTATCGCAACTGCATGCCGGCGCCATTCGCATTCATCCTTTAACACCGGGCGAACCATGACCGCGTTACCCGGTGATGCAACGATCTGATTCGGGGAAGCACAACAAGATGTCGGGCAAGAAACTTGAAAACCTGAACGTGGCCAGCCAGGAACCGCTGATCACTCCTGAAGCACTGAAGCAGGAATTGCCACTCAGCGATAAAGCAGCAGACACTGTCGCCTCGGGCCGCCAGGCCATTTACGATATTATGGATGGCAAGGACCATCGTCTGTTTGTGGTGTTGGGCCCCTGCTCGATCCACGACGTCGAAGCCGCAACAGATTACGCCACCCGGCTCAAAAAGCTGGCGGACGAAGTCAGTGACACCCTGTTCCTGGTGATGCGAGTCTACTTCGAAAAGCCCCGTACTACCGTTGGCTGGAAAGGCCTGATTAACGACCCGCACCTGAACGATACCTTTGACATTGAGCAAGGCCTGCATATTGGTCGTCGTTTGCTGCTGGACATCAACGAGATGGGCCTTCCGGCGGCCACTGAGGCACTGGATCCGATCTCGCCTCAATACCTTCAGGACACCATCGCCTGGTCTGCCATTGGCGCAAGAACCACGGAGTCCCAGACTCATCGTGAAATGAGCAGTGGACTGTCGATGGCCATCGGCTTCAAAAATGGTACCGATGGCAGCCTGGATGTTGCAGTGAATGCCATGAACTCCGTCTCTCACCCGCACAGTTTCCTGGGTATTGACCAGCAAGGCAAAGTGGCCGTTATCCGCACCAAAGGTAACCACTATGGGCATGTCGTGCTGCGTGGTGGTGGTGGCAAGCCCAATTACGATTCCGTGAGCGTGGCCTTGTGTGAACAGGCACTGGACAAAGCCAAGCTGCGCAAATCCATCATGGTTGACTGCAGCCACGCCAACTCCAGCAAAGACCCGGCGATTCAGCCATTGGTTATGCAGGACGTCACCCACCAGATTCTCGAAGGCAACACCTCCATTCAGAGCTTGATGGTTGAAAGCCACATTAATTGGGGCAATCAGTCCATTCCGGAGAACCTTGAGAACCTGAAGTACGGCGTATCGGTCACCGACGCCTGTATTGACTGGGAAACAACCGAGAAAGCCATCCGCGACATGCGTGAAAAGCTGAAGGACGTACTGCCCAAGCGCGGCAAATAAGATCGATTTACGAGATCAGACGGCACCCGCTCCGAGTGGGTGTCGTCCACGCTTTTTCTTTATCGGCCCGGGCTCAGGTTATCCCCTCCACAGCACCCACCCAATCCAGTCGGCTTCTCAGGCTCACGACATCACCCACAATCACCAGCGTTGGGGGCTGAACGTCACCGCCTTCTACCATGTCAACGATCGTATTCAGGTTACCCACAATCACTTTCTGATCTGGTGTTGTGCCCTTGGACACCAACGCAACAGGCATAACCTTGTTCATGCCATGGGCGATCAATTGACGGCATATAATGGGCAAGCCAACCAGACCCATATAGAACACCAGGGTCTGATTATTCTGAACAAAATCCGACCAGGGCAAATTGCAGGTGTCATCCTTTAAGTGTCCGGTAATGAATCGAACTGACTGGGCGTAATCCCGATGTGTCAGGGGTATACCGGCATAGGCGGCACAACCAGAAGCCGCGGTAATCCCCGGCACCACCTGAAACCGAATCCCTGCATCAGCCAGCGTTTCGATCTCTTCACCGCCACGACCAAAAATAAACGGATCGCCACCCTTCAATCGAACCACTTTTCGCCCTTGTCGCGCCAGGTCAACCAGACGCTGATTGATCTGATCCTGAGGCAACGTGTGATTGGAGCGCTGCTTGCCCACGTGGATCTTCTCCGCAGATTCTGGAATCAGCGCGAGGATTTCCGGAGACACCAGGCGGTCGTAAAGGACAACCTGAGCCGAATGGATCAGGCGCCAGGCCTTCAGGGTGAGAAGTTCCGGGTCACCGGGCCCTGCGCCCACCAGCGCCACCTCACCCGGGGAATTGTTCGGATTGTCTGTTATGGGGTTGAGTCTGTACCGTATCGGTGCAGACCCAGCTTTGATGCCCTGCCCTGGTGCATCGTTTTGTTGCTCGCTCATTGGATGCGATCAATGCCTCTCATGTAAGGTTTGAGAACTTCCGGAACCAGAATGCTGCCATCCTCCTGCTGGTAGTTCTCCATCACCGCAATCATCGCGCGGCCAACCGCCAACCCCGAACCGTTAAGGGTATGCACAGGCTCCGGCTTTCCAGTCTCCGGATTGCGCCAACGGGCTTGCATACGCCGTGCCTGAAAATCACGAGTATTGGAGCAGGAAGAAATTTCACGGTATTTGCCCTGGCCGGGCAACCACACTTCGAGGTCATAGGTTTTCGCCGCAGAGAAGCCCATGTCACCACCGCACAGTGTCATCACCCGATAGGGCAGCTCCAACAACTGGAGAACCTTCTCGGCATGGCCGGTCAGTTGTTCGAGCGCATCCGCAGAGTCTTCCGGGCGCACAATTTGAACCAGCTCCACCTTGTCAAACTGATGCTGCCGGATCATACCGCGAACGTCGCGGCCGTAGGATCCCGCCTCACTGCGAAAACACGGCGTATGGCAGACTAGCCGCACAGGCATTTCGGTCGCATCAAGGATGGTATCCGACACCAGGTTGGTGGCCGGTACTTCTGCGGTCGGTATCAGGTACAGAGGGTTGTCACCCGCCGTTCTGAACAGGTCTGCCTCAAACTTGGGCAACTGGCCGGTGCCAAACAGTGCGTTGGCATTCACCAGATACGGCACATACGCCTCGGTATAACCATGCTCCTCGGTATGCAGGTCAAGCATAAACTGAGCAAGAGCCCGATGCAGTTTGGCCAGGGGGCCCCGCATTACCGCAAAGCGGGAATGAGCAAGCCGTGTGGCCGTCTCGAAATCCAGGCCCTTGAGTTCTTCACCAAGAGCAACATGATCTTTGGGCTCAAAGTCGAAAACTCGCGGAGTGCCCCAGGCACGGGTTTCAACGTTATCATCTTCGCTTTCCCCGGGCGGCACATCCTCGTCTGGCAAATTGGGTATGCCGGCAAAAAAGGCATTCAGGGACTCCTGGACTGAGCGCAATTCGTCCTCGGCTTCTGCTTTTTGCTGTTTGAGGTTATCCACCTCATCCAGCAATGGCTTGATGTCTTCGCCGGCCGCCTTGGCTTTGCCAATAGACTTTGATCGTTTGTTCTGCTCGCCCTGTAGTGTTTCCGTACGAACCTGAATGGCTCTTCGGCGCTCCTCTAAACCCTCGAAGGTGGCAACATCAAACTCATAATTCTTGGTGGCTAGCCTGCGGGCAATTTCTTCAGTCTGAGTACGGACACGTTTCGGATCGAGCATGATCTTCCTGAATTTTCCGGTTAACAAATGAATGAATATGACGGCATTATACCTGCCATGAACCTGCTAAACACCATCTGCCTTGTCCATCCCCATCAGGAGCGGCAGGTCAGATGCATCAATAGCGTTTGTGCGCACTGCTGGCATCGAGCGCGTTCAGCCGCTGCTGCTTTTCGGCCAGTTTGATTTCAAGGCCACGCATCACCGGTTGATAATAACGTCGCTGGTGGATGGCTTCGGGCAGATAACTCTCACCGGCTGCGTAGGCATCCGGTTCGTTGTGGGCATAGCGGTAGTCCGAGCCATGCCCCATAGTTTTCATCAGATTGGTGGGGGCATTGCGCAGGTGAACAGGCACCTGATAATCCGGGTCTTTCCGGATATCCGCCATGCACTCGTTGAAAGCCTGGTATACCGCATTGCTTTTGGGCGCCAACGCCAGATAAGTCACGGCCTGGGCCAGGGCAAGTTCACCTTCTGGTGAACCCAGGCGCTCCTGTGCATCCCAGGCTTGTAACGTGAGCTGCAAGGCTCTGGGATCCGCATTGCCAATATCCTCACTGGCAATCCGCACCAGACGTCGGGCAATGTAAAGCGGATCGCAGCCGCCATCGATCATTCGGCAAAGCCAATACAATGAGCCATCCGGGCTGGAGCCGCGGACTGATTTATGGAGGGCCGAGATCTGGTCGTAGAAAACATCTCCACCTTTGTCGAACCGCCGCAAACTGGTTTGCAGTACCTGTTCCAGGGTTTGTGCACTGACCCGGCTATCTCCCTTGTCATCCGGTTCCGCCAGATCGGCCGCTACTTCCAGAATATTCAGGGCTCGCCGGGCATCGCCGCCCGCAGCTTCTGCCATGGTGCCCAGCACGTCCGGCGCAACCTGAAGTTTTCCAGCCAGTCCATCAGCACTGGCCAGTGCTCGGTTCAGGAGCTGAAGAATGTCGTCACTTTCCAGATTTTTAAGGACATAGACCCGTGTTCTGGAAAGCAGTGCGCTGTTCAACTCAAACGAAGGGTTTTCTGTGGTCGCACCAACAAAGATGAAGGTGCCGTCTTCAATATGGGGTAGAAACGCATCCTGCTGGCTTTTATTGAAGCGATGCACCTCGTCAACAAACAACAGGGTGTCTCGACCCTGAGCGTGCTTTCGGTGTCTGGCTCGCTCAACCACCTCGCGAATTTCTTTGACCCCGCTCAATACGGCAGAGAGCGTTTCGAATGACAGATCCCCCACATTGGCGAGCAGTCGCGCGAACGTGGTTTTGCCCACCCCCGGCGGCCCCCAAAGGATCATCGAGTGCAACTGTCCCTGTTCAATCGCTCGCCTCAGGGGCTTGCCCGGGCCTACAAGGTGGCTCTGACCAACGTAATCCTCCAACACCACTGGTCGCATGCGCGCGGCCAGTGGCTGAAAACCTGCGTCAGACTGAAACAGGTTGTCTTGCATTAGACGCCATCCCGAATGATGTCTACCTCCTCCGGATACTCAAGACGAAAAACGTTGTTGTCGAGCTCCTGATTCAGGGTTACTTGATCAAAGCTCAGAATACTGATCTGAGACAGCGAATCTTCCATCCGCATTTCCTGAAGCTCACCCTTATAGAAACTCAGGCGTAAGGACGTAAACAGGGAATCCGAGCTTCGGGGTACCAACGTGTACTCCCGCGTTCCATCACCTATCCGGCGCTCGCTGACTTCGTAGGTTTCGTCGAGGTTGCCCACCTCTCCGCTGAGCAACAGCGCCGGGGTGCTTTGCACCTGGTCGTCCAGTGTGTGAATGGTGACCTGCTCCAGATCTGGATCGTAGACTTCAACGGTATCGCCGTCGCTGACGATGAATTGCGACAGGGGAGCATCGGTTTCCCAGTAAAACAAGCCTGGCCGCTTGGCCTTCATCGACCCCCGGCTCTCCTGAACCGTGTTGCCGTTGCCACTGACCACGATCTGGATAAAGCTGGCCTGATAGGTTTGATATCCGCGCAATACCGATGCCAGCTCTTCTGCAGCCTCGCGGGCCTGCGCCTTCTGATTTGCCAACGCGGTACCTGCAGTCGACAACATCACCGCGAGCATAACCGAGGTAACCATAGATCTGATCATAACCACTCCTAATCTCTTGGAGGCGGGGGCGCCAGTACTTCTCTGGCACCATTGTGGCCCGCCGAACTGACTACCCCCGAGGCCTCCATAGCATCCACCAGGTTGGCGGCACGGTTGTAACCAATCTTGAATTTGCGTTGCACAGACGAGATCGACACCCGTCGGTTCTCGGTGACAAACGCTACGGCTTCATCGAACAGGGCATCGCCCTCTTCACCGCCACCGCCCTCACTCAATGTCGGCACACCCGGTAAGTGTTCACCTTCTGCGCCATTAAGCACATCATCAACATATTCCGGCTCACCACGCGCTTTCCAGGCACTGACCACACGATGCACTTCATCATCATCGACAAACGCACCATGAACCCGTACTGGCAAGCCCGAGCCCGGAGGTAAGTACAGCATGTCGCCGTGGCCCAGCAATTGCTCCGCGCCCCCCTGATCGAGTACGGTTCGCGAATCAATTTTCGACGACACCTGGAACGACATCCGGGTCGGAATGTTGGCTTTGATCAAGCCAGTGATAACGTCTACGGAAGGCCGCTGAGTCGCCAGAATCAAATGAATGCCGGCGGCACGGGCTTTCTGGGCAATACGGGCAATCAACTCTTCCACTTTTTTACCGACGATCATCATCATGTCAGCAAATTCGTCGATCACCACCACAATAAACGGTAAGGTTTCAAGCTCCGGTCGGTCCTGCTCGTCATTGGCGAGGTATTCATCGGGCTTCCAGAACGGATCCAGCAGCGCTTCTCCCGCCGCCCGGGCGTCCTTCACTTTTTTGTTATAACCGGCGATGTTACGCACCCCCAGGCTCGCCATCAGTCGATAGCGCCGCTCCATCTCGGCAACACACCAACGTAATGCGTTAGCGGCCTCTTTCATGTCGGTGACTACCGGCGCCAACAAATGCGGAATGCCATCGTAGATGCTCAGTTCAAGCATCTTCGGGTCAACCATGATAAAGCGGACTTCCTCGGGGGTTGCCTTGAGCAGCATGCTCAACAGCATGGCGTTTACACCAACGGATTTACCGGAGCCGGTCGTACCCGCCACCAACAAATGAGGCATCTTGGCGAGATTGGCTACCATTGGGTTACCACCAATATCATTGCCTAGCGCCAACGTCAGCGCAGATGACGACTCGATAAACACCCGCGCACTGAGCACCTCGCTCAGGCGAACGATCTCCCGCTCTTCGTTTGGAATCTCGATACCCACCACAGACTTGCCGGGTATGACCTCAACTACCCGCACGCTCAACACCGCCAGTGAACGCGCCAGATCTTTGGCAAGATTGGATATCTTACTCACCTTGACGCCCGCTGCCGGCTTGATTTCAAAACGGGTGATAACCGGGCCCGGGTTAACTTCAACGACTTCTACGGAAACGCCAAAGTCCGCCAGTTTTTCTTCCAGCAGCCGTGACATGTGCTCCAGAGCTTCTTCAGAGTAGCCCTTTTCCTTGTGCACCTCGGGCGGATCCAGAAGCGAAATGGGCGGGATAGGACTTTCAACATCTTCGAGTAAAGAGCCCTGCTTCGATGACAAAGCCTTCTTATCCGCAGAGCCCTGATCATCCTTTTTAAACGGCGAGATCTTCAGTGAACGATTTGCGGGCTTGACGGCACTCGGTTTGGGTGACGGCTGGCGATCCACGTCAGATTCATTGTCTCTTGAGCTGAAGCTTTCCAGAAGTGCCGGCTCCTGGTCGGCAGACGCAACACCTTCAACGGCGGGCTCTTTACGGGCCCTGGGTTTGACGGGCTCTCGGCCTTCCTGCCCCGCCCTGGCTTTGCGACGGAACAAACGGCGCCACCAGGCGTCTTTTTTCTCTCCTGGCGTTGCTTTGGCTTTTGCTTTGGCGCGGGCCACCTGATCTCTGACCACAGGCGGCTCCGGCTCCGGGATTGCGCGAGATTCAGCAACCTTGCCAGTGCGCTGCTCTGGCGACTTAAGCAAAGCCATGACCCACAGGCTGACTTTCAGAGTGAAACCGCCCACATGATCCATCAACCGGAACCAGGACAATCCAATGGTCACCGTCAAGGCAAACAGGAAGATGGCGATCAGTAGCAATGTGGTGGCAGGCAGATTGAAGAAACGAATCATCGCCTCTGATACCGCAACGCCCAACACGCCACCAGAAGACGCTCCCAGGCCGAAGACCGAATACAGCGACAGCAGACTGGTGGCAGATAACAGAATCAGCAAAAAGCCCCCGAAACGCACCATGAATAACGGCCAGTGCAGATCGAGAGACTCATGACGAAGGCGGATGAGCATAAGGGCATAGCCGGCAATCATTGCCGGGAACAGCCAGGCAACATGGCCAAAGAAATCCACGAGCAAACTGGCAAGCCAGGCGCCAGAACGGCCGGCAGCGTTGTCGACACGCGTGTCGTGACCAATGCTGGCCCAGCCCGGGTCCGACGCGCTGAAGGTAAACAGGGCCATGACAAGATAAATGCAGAGCACAATCATGCCAATCACCGCGCCTTCCCTGGCCCCTTGGGCTACCAGACGGCGAAAGCGTTGTTGTTTGTCCGTCAGTTCAGAGGGTGCTGCTTTCTTCGCTTTAGCGGATTCCGCCATGAATGCTCAAACCGTCAGTGAGTTTAGTCTTTTAGCGCCTGAAAACCCCGTGCCAGATCGGTTTTCAGATCATCAATGGCTTCTATGCCAACAGACAGCCGAATCAGGTTTTCTGTAATGCCGGCTTTCTCTTTGTCTTCCGGCGACAATCGGCCGTGAGTTGTGGTGGCCGGATGGGTGATGGTTGTCTTCACATCACCAAGGTTTGCGGTGATGGAAATCATCCTGGTGGCATCAATAAAGCGCCAGGCCTCTTCACGCTCTCCTTTTACCTGGAACGATAGAACACCGCCAAATCCATCTTGCTGTTTTCTTGCCAGCTCATGTTGGGGGTGGCTCGCAAGGCCTGCATAGAACACCCTGGTCACCTGAGGCTGGCCTTCCAGCCAACGAGCCAACTCTAACGCATTGTCACAGTGGGCTCGCATACGAATCGGTAAGGTTTCCAGACCCTTTTGAAACACCCAGGCATTAAAAGGACTCATGGTTGGCCCCGCCGAGCGAAGGAAGCCATAAATTTCGTCAAGATACTTCGCAGGCCCAACGACTACGCCGCCTACACACCGACCCTGGCCATCCAGGTACTTGGTGGCAGAGTGAATAATCAGATCTGCGCCCTGCTCCAGCGGCCGCTGCAAAACCGGAGTACAAAAGCAATTATCGACCACAAACAGCGCATCGTTCGCTCTGGACAATTCACTCAGTGCAGCCATATCGGCAACTTCACACAACGGATTGGAAGGCGTCTCGATAAATAACATCCGGGTTTCCGGCCGCACCGCGCCCCGCCAGGCATCGAGATCGGTCAGGCTGACAAACGATGTTTCCACCCCAAATCTGGCCATGTACTTCTGGAACAGCACATTGGTGGTGCCAAACACCCCGCGTGAACAAATAACGTGATCACCAGACTGCAACAGAGCCATGCAGGTACTCAGTATGGCCGCCATTCCCGAGGCCGTGGCAACGGCTTTTTCACCACCTTCCATGGCCGCAATCCTGGCCTCAAACGCCTGCACGGTCGGATTGGTGAACCGGGAATAGATGTTACCGGGCTCTTCCCCGCCAAATCGGGCCGCCGCCTGCGCCGCGCTGCCGTAGACAAAACTGGATGTCGGGAAAATGGCGTCACTATGTTCAAGCTGCCCGGTGCGGATCTGCCCTGCCCTGACTGCCAGGGTATCAACCGACATGCCTTCCAGATCCGATTCCGGGATCCAGAGATGTTCTTCTCGGCTAAATGTCATGATGTACTACTCCTGGCGTTCGCGTTTGTGGATCAGTCTTCATCATTGTGCAGGTCAATTATGGCGTTATCTCCATCGGACACCAGTCCGCCGGAGCGGCTTTCGTCTTTGCGAAGATTCTCGAGCCGGTTCAGGTAGGCTTCATCCACATCCCCGGTCACATAGTGACCGGTGAACACTGAGCACTCCCAGCCATCAATGTCGTCATTAACGTCACTGACGCAGGTAATCAGATCTTCCAGATCCTGATAGATCAGCCAGTCGGCACCGATCTGATCCCGGATTTCTTCTACAGTACACTCGTGGGCAATCAGCTCGCTGGCCGAAGGCATGTCGATACCGTAAACGTTGGGGTAACGCACGGGGGGCGCAGCAGACGCAAAATAAACATTACGGGCGCCGGCGTCTCTCGCCATCTGCACGATTTCTTTACAGGTGGTGCCACGGACAATCGAGTCATCAACCAGCATGACATTCTTGCCCCGGAACTCCAGATCAATGGGGTTCAGCTTTTGCCGTACCGATTTCTTGCGCATCTTCTGGCCGGGCATGATAAAGGTGCGACCGATATAGCGATTCTTGATAAAGCCTTCCCGGTATTTCACGCCCAGCTGAAACGCCATCTGCATGGCCGAGGTACGACTGGTGTCTGGAATCGGGATCACCACGTCGATATCGTGCTCTGGCCGCTCCCTCAGCACTTTGTCTGCCAGGGTCTCGCCCATACGCAAGCGCGCCTTGTAGACCGAAACCCGATCCATAATAGAGTCCGGCCGCGCAAAATAGACGTGTTCAAAAATACAGGGGTACAGTTTTGGCGATTCGGCACATTGCTCGGAGTAGAGCGTGCCGTCGGTTTCGATGTAAACCGCTTCTCCCGGAGCAATGTCCCGAACGATGGTAAAGCCGGCCGAGTTAAGGGCCACACTCTCCGACGAGATCATGTATTCCTTCTGGCCGTCTTCGTTCTCGCGAACGCCGTAGCAGACCGGCCGAATACCATTGGGATCACGGAAACCGACAATGCCATAGCCGGTGATCATGGCAATCACCGCATAAGCACCGCGACAGCGCTTATGAACCGCCCGTACCGCCGAAAAGATTTCATCTTTGGTCGGATTCAGCTTGCCAAGTTTCTGAAGCTCGTGGGCAAAGACGTTCAGCAACACCTCGGAATCCGAGTTGGTGTTGATATGACGAAGGTCGGTCCTGAACAGGTCACTACTGAGATCGTCAGCGTTGGTCAGGTTACCGTTGTGAGCCAGTGTGATGCCGTAAGGGCTGTTCACATAGAACGGCTGGGCTTCGGCAGAACTCGAACTACCGGCGGTAGGGTAACGAACGTGACCAATCCCCACATTGCCCACCAGCCTGCGCATATGACGGGTGTGGAACACGTCCCTCACCAGCCCGTTGTCCTTACGAAGAAAGAACCGATCATCCTGAAAGGTCACGATACCCGCCGCATCCTGGCCACGGTGCTGAAGAACAGTCAGTGCATCATAAAGAAGCTGATTGACGTGAGAAGTACTGACAATACCGACAATGCCGCACATGGCTGGAATACTCTCCGAGTGTTAGATCTGAATGTTAACGGGATGTAGGCGCAGGATCTACGCCTTCCTGCTCAATCGATTCGCCAGGCTTTTCCCAGGCGCCTTCTGCGGGGCCCAGGAATCGGGCAAACTCATCGCCGAACGTGCGGCGAGACCAATCTTCAACGACCGCAAGACGGTCGATCATGATGGACTCCTTCCACCATGTATCCTCGGCCAGCGGCGTGTAACGGGTAAACGCGATAGCAACAATAACGACCACCACGCCCCGCAAGAGCCCGAAGCCCATACCCAGAACCCGGTCCGTGGCTGACAGCCCGGTCGCCCGAACCAGATGACCGATCATGTTATTAATAATGGCGCCAACAATCAGCGTGCCAAAGAACAGAATCGCGAAGGCAGCGATCAACCTTACCAGGGGTGTCTCAACAGTGGATTCAAGCAACGACTGCATTTGAGGATGGAAGGTGCGCGCGATAACAAAAGCACCGACCCAGGTCACCAGGGACAGTGCTTCTCGGACAAAGCCTCGCTTGAGACTGATTAGCGTGGATACGGCAATCAGGGCAATGACGACCCAATCAATCCAGATCAGCGCTTCCATGTAGAACCCGATGGAGAAAAGGAAGCGCGAATTCTATCAGGAAACCCAGCGTCACCAAACTGCCATAGACTCATAAATGACAACGCCGGCTCACTTTCCGCCCGACGTGACCAGACTGTTGAGCGAGAACGCCTCGTCCAGCGACTTTTTAGCGGCTTCGGCGTCGGTTTTGTTGGCAAACGGGCCACTGAACACTCGTGTCAGAGTGGCATCACCACGTTCAACCTGCTGAAGGTGCGCACCAAAACCCATATCACGCACATTATCACGCAATCTCCGCGCATTATCGGCATTGCCGAAGCTCCCCAACTGAACAACCCAGGCGCCTTCGAGAGAGCGAGTATACTCAGCGGTCTCTTCCACCGGTTCGGGTGCGGGTTCAGGTGCAGCCTGCTGAGCTGCGGGCTTTGGCTCCGGGTCCGGCTCTGGTGCTGCTGTTTGCGGCATTGCCTGCTGAGCATTGGCCTGACTGGGAGCCGCACGCTCGTTGTCCTCAATCAGTCGGAACCCTTGCGCAGGCTCGGAGGACGCGCTTTCCGGTTCCGCCGTCATGCCGTAATCCGGACCACCTGCAACCGGCTCAGCGGGCACATCTACTTCTGGAAATGGAGGCTCTTCAGGAATCGTGATCGACCGCGACTCACGCTCAGAGTGAGGCTCATCAAATATCATGGGCACAAAGATGACGGCCAGCGACACCAGCACCAGCGCGCCAATGATCCTTTGCTTCAATCCATTCACGAGAGACGGCTCCCTTTTTGGTCAATTTGACCCTGATACTAACTGCGCGCTCGCATGAACACAAAGCCCGAGCGCTCGCCATGGACAAAGTTTAAGAGACACCATGCTCCAGTAACTCACGGGCTTGGGCAACGGTATAGAAAGATCCGAATACGATAATCGTATCGGCGGCGCCTGCCTCTGCCATCGCGGCGCGAAGCGCATCTGGCACCGAGTCGAATCCCCTGTAACGATCGATCCCACGCGCCTTTGCCAGCGCAACCAAAGATTTTGTATCCAGCCCCCGATGAACGCTAAGCCCGGCAAACCACCATTGATCGACAACCGGCGCCATTGCCATCAGGACGCCTGCAACGTCTTTGTCAGATAATGCCGCATATACACCCAAAACACGCCCTGCCCTGGATCTATGCCCTTCAAGCTTGCTCGCAAGCCAGCGCGCAGCGTGGGGGTTATGCCCAACGTCGAGAATTACATCCGGATGCCTGCGCAGCTGCTCAAAACGCCCCGGTACCGCCAGTGACTGAACCGCTTCGCTGATCCGACCAGCCGACAGTTCCGGCTCCAACAGCCGGACCAGCACCGCACCCGCCGCAACGCTTTCCACCGGCAACGGTCCAGCAGGGAGGGCTATCCGCTCGTGCTCTCTAACCAGGTCCACCATCGAGGCATCTGCCGGCCTGGACGCAATCTGATAATCCCGCCCAGTTACTTGCAGCTCTACCTTCTGCGCGGCCGCTTGCTGTAACACAGACGAAGGCGGCAACGGGTCTGCGCAGACCGCAAAAATACCGGGCCGCAAAATACCGGCTTTCTCAAAACCAATGACTTCACGATTATCACCAAGGAACCCGACATGGTCGATATCGATAGACGTAATCACCGCGTAGTCTGCATCCAGCACATTAACCGCATCCAGGCGCCCGCCCAGTCCAACTTCGAGAATCCAGTCCTCGACCCCGGCGTCCGCAAAGGCAACGAAGGCAGCCAAAGTGCCAAACTCGAAATAGGTCAAGGACACCTTGCCACGAGCAGATTCAACCCGTTCAAAGGCCGATACCAGAGCAGCATCTGTAATGTCTTGGCCGTCCAGACGGACCCGTTCGTTGTAACGCTGCAAATGGGGTGACGTATAGGCGCCTGTTCTGCGACCGGCGACCCTCAACAGCTTTTCAACTGTCGCGACCGTGGTGCCTTTGCCATTGGTTCCGGCAACGGTAATGATTCGTGCCGCTGGCTTTCGCGGGAAAAGCCGGCGCAAAACGACCAGAACGCGCTCAAGGCCAAGTTCGATTTCGGTGGGATGGATGGCTTCAAGCCACTGAAGCCATTGGGCAACCGTAGCACCGGCCTCCGGGGAGGCCGGTTTGGAATTAGTGCTTGGGGGCTTCATCAATGTCCGGTTTTTCCGTTATTTCGAACTCTATGGGCGCTTCAATACCGGGTTTTTCCTGACCGGTAAACTTGGCGAGCACATGAGCCACTCGTTCGCGCATCTGGTGCCGGTGCAAAATCATATCGATTGCTCCGTGCTCCAACAGAAATTCGCTTCGCTGAAACCCTTCCGGGAGTTTCTCGCGGACCGTCTGCTCGATAACACGAGGGCCGGCAAAACCGATCAGGGCGTATGGCTCTGCAATATTCAGATCACCGAGCATCGCCAGACTGGCAGACACCCCCCCGAAAACAGGGTCCGTCATGATCGATATGTACGGGATGCCCTCCTGCTTCAAACGCTCCAGGACCGCCGCCGTTTTGGACATCTGCATCAGTGACAGGATGGCTTCCTGCATGCGCGCACCGCCACTGGCAGAGAAACACACCAAAGGAATACGATGCTCCAGAGACACGTTGGCGGCCTGCACAAACTTCTCGCCGACCACCTGACCCATCGAACCACCCAGAAAGTTGAACTCAAACGCGCAGGCAACCAGGGGTACGCCCATCGTGGTGCCTTTCATGGCAATCAGCGCGTCTTTCTCTCCGGTTGCCTTCTGCGCAGCAGACAGCCTGTCTTTGTAGCGTTTGCTGTCTTTGAACTTCAATCGATCCGAGGGTTCAAGGGCCGCTGCAATCTCTTCCCGACCGTCTTTATCGAGAAAGATGTCGAGACGACGACGGGCTGTCACCCGAAGATGGTGGTTACACTTCGGGCAGACATCCAGGTTTTTCTCAAGCTCCGGCTTATAAAGAAACGCTCCACACTTCGGACACTTCTTCCACAACCCTTCCGGTACACCGGTACGTTGCCGTGATTCCGAGCGGATCTTGCTCGGCATAATTTTATCAAGCCAGTTACTCATGCTCTCATCCTGTCCTTTGATGCCTGGATGTGTGCCGCTCAGGACGCCGGGTTGTCCATGGCTACACGCATCGGGTGCAACAGATCCGTCAGCGCCTTTTTCAGGGCATCTGGATCTGCTTGATGTCGGGCTATTGTATCGACAAGTACACTTCCAACAATTACACCATCGGATACTCTGCTAATCGCCGCAGCGGTGTCAGCGTCCCGGATACCAAAGCCAACACCAACCGGCAATGCCATAATATTGTGAATATGCGCCACTTTCTCAGCCACTTCATCCACGTTGATCGTTGCCGAACCGGTCACACCCTTGATAGAAACATAGTACACATAACCAGAAGAGTGTTCGCTGATCGCCTTAATGCGCTCATCCGTTGTCGTCGGTGCCATTAAGAAAATCGGATCCAGATTGCGCGCTGCAAAAAGGGGCGCCACTTCGTCCGCTTCTTCATGCGGCAAATCAACGGTCAGTATACCATCCACACCCGCATCGGCTGCCGCATCGGCAAAGGCCTCATAGCCCATGGCTTCCATCGGGTTGAGGTAGCCCATCAATACAATGGGTGTCGAATCATCGGTTTTACGAAATTCCTTGACCATGGCAATCACCTGACGAAGCGTGGTGCCGTGGACCAGTGCCCGCTCGCAAGCAAGCTGGATAACCGGGCCGTCGGCCATGGGGTCTGAGAAAGGTACGCCCAGCTCGATGATATCGGCACCGGCTTTTACAAGCGTATGCATCAGACCAACACTCTGGTCAGGGTGTGGATCACCCGCGGTAATATAAGGGATCAGGGCTTTCCGGCCCTGATCTTTCAACGCTTTCATTACACCTTCAATTCGGCTCATGCCTAGTCCTGCCACCTTCAGATTTCAATGCCATCAAGCTGGGCAATGGTATGGATATCCTTGTCACCGCGACCGGATATGTTGATAACGATCATCTTGTCCTTGTCCATAGTGGCGGCCAGCTTGACGGCGTAGGCAACGGCATGGGCTGTTTCAAGAGCCGGCATGATGCCCTCTATCTGAGTCAGCATGCGGAAGCCGTCCAGCGCCTCATCATCCGTCACAGACACGTAGTGCGCACGGCCAATGTCTTTCAACCAGGAATGCTCCGGGCCAACACCTGGATAATCCAGACCAGCACTGACGGAATGGGTGGCGGCAATCTGGCCGTTCTCGTCTTCCATCAGGTAGGTCCGGTTACCATGCAGCACGCCGGGGCGGCCGGCACAAAGAGGCGCCGCATGCTGCCCGGTTTCAATACCGAGCCCGCCGGCCTCAACGCCATACAGTTCGACCGTCTCATCGGCCAGGAACGGGTGGAACATACCAATGGCATTGGATCCACCGCCCACGCAGGCAACCAGCGCATCCGGCAACTTGCCGGCCTGCACCAGTGACTGACGACGGGTTTCACGGCCAATCACCGACTGGAAATCCCGAACCAGCAGCGGGTACGGATGCGGGCCGGCCACGGTACCAATGATGTAGAAGGTATCATCAACATTGGCTACCCAGTCGCGCATGGCATCGTTCATGGCGTCTTTGAGAGTCTTGGTGCCACTTTGCACGGCATGCACTGTGGCACCCAGCAACTTCATCCGGTACACGTTCAGCGACTGTCGCTTGACGTCTTCAGCGCCCATAAATACATGGCATTCCAGACCGAGACGCGCGCAGACTGTGGCTGTGGCAACGCCATGCTGACCGGCTCCGGTTTCTGCAATGATGCGCTTTTTGCCAAGAAAGCTGGCCAGCAAAGCCTGACCAATCGTGTTATTCACCTTGTGCGCGCCGGTGTGGTTAAGGTCTTCACGCTTTAGCCAGATTTGGGCACCACCGGCTTTTTTGGTCAACCGCTCAGCAAAATAAAGTGGGCTAGGCCGACCCACGTAATCCGCCAGATCCTTGTCAAATGTGGCCTGGAATTCGGCGTCGTCTTTGAGGCGAAGGTATTCTCTTTCCAGGGTCATCAGCGAGTCTATCAGGGTTTCCGATACAAATCGGCCACCGAAGGCACCGAAGTGACCTCTCGCATCCGGGAGCGCCTTCAACATTTCTTCAGTCAGTTTTACAGACACGGTGAACCTCTTTCATAAAGTCGGATAGTTTGGCGGGATCTTTCTTGCCCTTACTCTGCTCCACCCCTCCGCTGACGTCGACAGCCCAGGGCCTGACTTCCTCAATGGCGCAGGCTACGTTAGCAGAAGACAGCCCACCGGCCAATATGAGCGGCAGCGGACGGTCTTCAGGAATCAGCGACCAGTTAAACGAGCGCCCTGTTCCACCGTAGCGTTCCGGATCCCAGGCATCGACCAACAGGCCGGCGGCGTCACGGTATTCGTGGAACGCATGCTCGATCTGCCCGGGCTCACGAACGCGGATTGCCTTGATCCACCGGCGCTGAAACGCCTTACATAACTCTGGCGTTTCGTCACCATGAAACTGCAGCAGGTCCAGAGGCACAGCGTGCAGAACACGCTCTACAAAGTCACGATCAGGATTCACGAACAGCCCCGTTACTGTTACAAACGCGGGTATCCTTGCGGCCAACGCTTTCGCCTGGCTCAGCGTTACAGAACGGGGGCTAGGCTCATAAAAGACCAGGCCAATGGCATCAGCCCCGCACGCGACTGCCGCATCGACATCTTCAGGCCGAGTGAGACCGCAAAATTTGACGCGGGTAGTCATCATGTCGACGCCGGTTGTTTGGGGTGAATGTATGACGGCTCAACGGGAAGATTATCCTCCCTGTCAAACCAAGGGTTGACGAATTCTGGTCCACACAAGGCCTGAGGCACTCCATACCGCTCAGGATACCCGACATCGACCAGATACAGCCCGTGAGGCGGCGCAGTAACACCAGCGAGTTTACGATCCTTCTCCGCCAGGATATCGGCAATCCAGCTATCCGATTCCTTACCGGTACCCACTGCCATTAACGCACCCGCTATGTTGCGCACCATATGATGCAAAAAAGCGTTTGCCTGAACATCTATTACGACAAAGTCACCACATCGGGTTACTGAAATCCGCTCAAGAAAGCGAACTGGGGTTCTGGACTGACAGCCTGCTGCCCGAAATGATGAAAAATCATGTTCGCCCACCAGCGCCTGGGCAGCCTTGTGCATGACCGGGACGTCCAGCGGCCGAAACGTCCAGCTGACCTGGCCCCTCTGAATTCCCGGCCTTACTGGATTATTATAGATAATATAACGGTAACGACGGTAGACCGCAGAGAAGCGTGCGTGGAAATCACCAACGGCGTTACCAGCCCAATGCACCGAAATGTCATCGGGAAGCGCCGTATTCATCCCCATCACCCAAGAACGCAGTGTTCGCGTTGATGACGAGTCAAAGTGAGCAATCTGAAAACTGGCGTGTACTCCGGCATCGGTTCGTCCCGCGCACACCAAGTCTACGGGATGGTCTGCCACTTTCGCCACGGCCTTGGTCAACTCCGCCTGTACAGAGCGCACACCGCTTTTCTGATGCTGCCATCCGTGAAATTTGCGGCCATCATACTCAAAAATGATCACGACCCGGCCATTGCCGATCGCGTTATTTGTGGTCAAAGGTTGAGGGCTAAGAAACAAAAGTTGATCCGCTGAAGGTGTCCACTTAAAAACAAAGCGCCGGCCTTATGGCCGGCGCTTTTGCCTGTATCACGAGATTATAACGGATCAGGAGAGATTTTTAAGGAGCTCCTGCGCTTCCGTTTTTTGCTCGTCGTTCCCTTCAAGAGCAACCTCTTCAAGAATATCCCGAGCACCGTCACTGTCACCCATCTCGATGTAGGCACGCGCCAGGTCGAGTTTAGTGGCCGCTTCGTCGGTTCCTGCGAGGAAGTCAAAATCGTCTTCCTCACCCAGGTCGTTCTCGTCAAGATCAAGCGCTGAACCCTGGCCTGGCTTCGCGTCAAGAGCTTCAGAGGCAAGAGGCACAAGCTCATCATCCTCTTCGGGTGTCGCCGAGGGCTCATTTTCAGCTTCGGATACCAGCTCCTCCGGATTTTGTGTATCCAAGGAGCCAGACTCGTCCTGTCCAAGCTCATTCAGAGCGTCTTCAAGCCCAAGCTCCTCATCCAGCGCAGTTTCATCCTGGTCAGGACCGGCCGGCAGCTCGGATTCCGAAAACTCTTCCATCAAGGCAAGGTCTTCGTCGGAAACATCCAGCTCAAGATCATCCAGAGTCGATTCACCCAGATCCAGATCTTCGGGCTCTTCCGCCTCACCAGCGACTTTATCCAGTTCGGCATCCAGCTCGTCAAGGAAAGACTCGTCCAGGACGTCATCAGACTCCGTTTCATCTTGCACTTCGGCATCGAACAAAGCCTCTGCCTCAGCTTTCGGCTCTGCTGGTTCCGCTGGCTGATCATCTTCAAGGGCGGTCTCGAAATCGAAACTCAGATCGTCTTCTTCCGCCTCCGCCGGTTCGGAGTCTTCCAGATCTATCTCCAGCGATGAGAAGTCGGATTCTTCAATGGCTTCTGCTTCGCCAGTTTCAGCTTCGTCAGCTTTCTCAAACCCGGAGAGATCGAATTCGATCAAGTCGTCGCTGGATGCAGTCTCTTCCGCAACGTCAGACTCGAGCTCACCAAATTTGTTTTCGATTTCCGGCTCCGGCCTCGCTTCAAACTCATCAGCCTTCAGGTCATCCGAAAGATCCCAGTCTTCGTCAGTCGAACTCTCTTCTGAAGTTTCAACACCGCTATACGAATCGGAGCGCAGTTGAGACTCGAGATCGTCGATACTCGGCATGGACTCTGCTTCAGCCAGTCGCTCGCGAAGAGCATTAGCCTCAGCGGTAGCAGCCTCATCATCCAATGCCTCAACTTCACCAAACTGCTTCTCAAACGACTCGCGGTCCTGGTTGTCGGCATACACGCCCAAAAGCTTCAGCCTAAGATCGGCTCTGCTCGGATCCCGCGAAATGGCCGTTTCAAGAACCTGTGCTGCTTGATCGTGACGACCATAAGCGATGTAGGTATCTGCCTCTGCAAGCGCGTCGCCTGACGCTTCATTCTCTGCGGACTCATCCTCCAGGTTCAGATCGAAGGAGTCGTTGTCACCACCCTCCTCACTGTTCAGCTGATCATAGAAGGCTTTCTCGCGGTTGGCATTACGACGCGCCACGAACAGCAGTAACAGGAGCAACAGCACCAGACCACCACCCAAGGCAACCTGGTACAGCGAATTGTTGGTGATCGCGTGGATGATATTACCCGGGAAGCCTCGATCAACAGCAGGCGGCACTACAGGATCGGGCTGACGGGGGGGCTGTGCAGCGGGCTCGGGCGCCGGTGCTGCAGCAACTTCGGGCTCTTCTGCTTCTTGCTCGGCCTGCGCGGCTTCACCGGTTTGATCGGCAGCTTCAACTGCTGACTGATCCACTGGCTGGCCTTCAGCCTGGGCATCATCTATTCGCGCCAAACCAGCTTCATCAGCGTCCGCAACGTCATCATCAGAGTGCTCTGCCGTTGGTTGTACAGGCTCTCCAACTTCATCTGTCGTGAGCCCAGCCGCTTCTGCCTCTTCAGCAGTCATACCCTGCATATCGGCAAGCTGGGTATTCTTCAGCTCAAGCAGACGCTGGAGTGTCGACACCTGATCCTGAAGGTCAGCCAGTCGGCTGTTCAGTTCTTCATTCTCTCTACGCGTTGCTTCAAGCTCTTCCATCGCAATGGCAGAGCCGGCGTCGGCACCGCCGGGAAGATCCCCATCGCCGCCGGCAGAGCCACCGTCCGCCGCATCCCGACTGTCACCATCGGCGACCAAAAGGCGCAGTTCGTCGCCACTAGCCGTTGCCGAAGGCGCTGCCGGAGCAGTATCCGCTTCCGCAGTGCGGGTAGCGTCTACCGCGCGGGACTGAAACTCCTGATTCTGCTGAGCAACCACTGTGTTTGCTTCAGCTCTGCTTCGGCTTTGAATCTGCTCCATCGTGGGAACCCGAAGCACTTCACCCCGCTTCAAGCGGTTGATGTTGCCTGCAATGAACGCATTCGGGTTCTGATCCTGCAGTGCAAGCATCACCTGCTGTGTCGATACCGAGTTATCAGGACGGACTTGCTGAGCGATTGTCCAAAGTGTATCGGATGGTCCGGTAGGGCCAAAGCTGTCAACCCGGGTGCCTCTTGCCAAAGTCCCTTCGATCTCCGCCTGACGGCGAATAGACTCAGGACTGCGAGTAGCCGGCTGCCTTGTCGCTGTCGGCGCCGCGGTAGATGGTGCACTAACCTGCTCCCGGACGCCGGAATCCTCAGCGTAAACCGGAGGATCGACAAGTACCGCGTATTCCCGCATCAGGCGACCGTTTGGCCAGGTCAGCTCCAACAGGAAGTTCAGGTAAGGCTCCCGGAGTGGCTCCCGGGACGACACGTTAACAACGAGGTTACCGTCTGCACCGGTAACAACCTCGAACCTCAGTCTGCTGAGAAACTGGTGGCGATCAATTCCTATCCTTGCGTAGGCAGCTTCCGGGGCGACATTTACAAACACGTCACCGGGATCCACACCACGACTTTCACGGAGAAATATTTCCGCATCCAGAGGCTCATTCAGCCAGGACTGAAGTTCAATTTCGCCCAAACCCAAGGCCTGAGCGACACCGGAACCGAGCCCTCCTGCCAGCGCCATGGCAATCGCAAGCTTGCGTACCTTCATGCTTTTTCCTTTCCAGTCTCCGTTATTCTTTACTGCTGTATCTCAACAGAATCGGACGAGGTTGGATGACTTACGTCTTTTTAGTTCTCGTTGTTATATCGCAATTATACTGTTCAGAATGGCAAGTATTGTTGATAAAACCCCTTTTATCAATCAATCAGCTGCAATCCTTGCACCGTTTTTTGATCAATCAGGCGGAACTCCTTAGTGCCCTTGAAAATAACAGGGGCGGACGCTGAAATCAGCCTCCGCCCCTGACCGGCTTACCAAAAACCGGACACAGTTGGCATTAATTACCCCTGTGTAACACTTTTTAACGTTCCTGCAGGATCCGCAACATGCGGCGCAGCGGCTCAGCGGCGCCCCAGAGCAGCTGATCACCCACGGTAAACGCGGAAATGTACTCCGGTCCCATGGCCAGTTTGCGGATACGGCCAATCGGAATGCTCAGGGTACCGGTCACCTTCGCCGGGGTGAGCTCCTGCATGGTCGCTTCGCGATCGTTCGGGATTACTTTGACCCAGTCATTGGCCTTGGCCAGAATGCTCTCGATCTCAGAAACCGACAGATCTTTCTTCAGCTTGATGGTCAGCGCCTGGCTGTGGGAGCGCATCGCACCAATTCGCACGCAGATGCCATCAATGGGAATCGGATTGTCGCTGCGACCCAGAATCTTGTTGGTCTCAACACCGGCTTTCCATTCTTCCTTGCTCATGCCGTTATCGAGTTGCTTGTCGATAAACGGAATCAGGCTACCCGCCAGCGGCACACCGAAGTGCTCGGTGGGAAACTCACCGGAACGCATGGTTTCGGTGACCTTGCGGTCGATTTCGAGAATCGCGGAGGACGGATTCTCTAGCTCGGATTTCACGCTGTCGTTCAGCGCACCCATCTGGCTCAGCAGTTCACGCATATTCTGCGCACCAGAACCGGACGCCGCCTGATACGTCATCGGCGAAACCCACTCGATCAAATCCTGCTCCAGCAGCCCACCAAGGGCCAGCATCATCAGGCTGACGGTGCAATTGCCGCCAACGTAGTCTTTGACGCCGTTGGCCAGTGCCGCGTCGATCACGTTGCGGTTAACCGGGTCCAGCACGATTACGGAATGATCAACCATCCGCAGCGTCGATGCCGCATCAATCCAGTAACCCTGCCAGCCTGCATCCCGCAGCTTCTGGTAAACCTCGGAGGTGTAGTCGCCGCCCTGACAGGTCAGGACCACATCCAGGGTTTTCAGGATGTCGATATCAAACGCATCCTGCAGTGGCGGGATGCCCTCTTTACCAATATCCGGAGCCGGCTTCCCAGCCTGGGACGTGGTGAAAAACACCGGTTCGATGTTGGCAAAATCGTTTTCTTCGCGCATGCGTTGCATGAGGACAGAGCCCACCATGCCACGCCAACCTATAAGTCCAACTCGCTTCATGTGCGACCTTTGAACCTCGTTTTATGCCCACCCTCTGCCGTTATCGCTGACAGGGACAGGATGGATGATCCCGCAGCAGCTGCGTCGCGCTGCCGTCGGGTCGTTGTTGACTGAATCAAAGAGCGCTTACAGCGCGTTCAGAACCGCCTCACCCATTTCGCGGGTAGACACCTTCCGGGCGCCTTCAGACATGATGTCGCCTGTGCGCAGGCCCTGATCCAGCACTTTGCTGACCGCCGCCTCAATGGCGTCTGCAGCGGCATCCTCGTTCAGACTGTAGCGCAGCATCATCGCGACACTGAGGATGGTGGCCAGCGGATTGGCAATGCCCTGGCCGGCGATGTCAGGCGCTGAGCCGTGGCAAGGCTCGTACATACCCTGCTTTTCGGAGTTCAGTGATGCCGACGGTAACATGCCGATGGAACCAGTGAGCATGGCCGCTTCGTCAGAAAGAATATCACCAAACATGTTGCCAGTCACAATCACGTCAAACTGCTTGGGCGCCCGCACCAGCTGCATCGCGGCGTTATCGACGTACATGTGGGACAGTTCAACGTCAGGATATTCGCGCTTCAGATCCTCCATCACTTCGCGCCAGAGCACGGTCACTTCCAGCACGTTGGCCTTGTCGACCGAGCACAGCTTCTTGCCACGTTGCTGCGCGGCTTCAAAGGCGACCCGGCCGATCCGGCGAATTTCGGATTCGGTATAGGCATAGGTGTTATAACCCTGGCGCTCGCCGCTTTCCAGCTGGCGCACACCACGGGGCTGACCAAAATAGATACCGCCGGTCAACTCGCGCACAATCAGGATATCCAGACCGGACACCACTTCTGGCTTGAGCGAAGATGCGGACGCCAATTGCGGATACAGAATCGCCGGCCGCAAGTTGGCAAACAGCTGCAGGTTGGAGCGCAGGCCCAGCAGACCCTTTTCCGGGCGCACCGCCATCGGCAGGCTGTCCCATTGGGGGCCGCCCACAGCACCAAGTAAAATGGCGTCTGCCTTGCGGGCCTTGTCCAGGGTTTCGTCGGGCAACGGCACCTCGGTTGCATCAATCGCGGCACCGCCAATCAAGCCCGAGTCAAACACCAGACCCAGACTGAACTTGTCATTAACCTTGTGCAGAATCTTCTCAGCCTCGGCCACGATCTCAGGACCAATGCCGTCACCCGGCAACAGCAATACACTACGGGACATATCGATTTCCTTGTTTATCAGTTTCCAGCGTTAAACAGCCAGGGCGCAGTCTTGCGACGGGCGTCTTCATAGGCCGTGATCGCCTCCGCGTTTTCCAGCGTAACGCCAATGTCATCCAGGCCGTTGAGCAGGCAATGACGACGGAAGTCATCCACCTCGAAGCTGAACGACTCACCGGACGGCGTAATAACCGTCTGAGCCGTCAAATCTACAGTCAGTTGGTAGCCTTCATTCGCTTCCGACTCCTGGAACAACTTGTCAACAACATCTTCATCAAGAACAATGGGTAACAAGCCATTCTTAAAGCAATTATTATAGAAGATGTCAGCAAAACTGGGGGCAATAATAACTCGAAAACCGAAATCATCTAATGCCCAGGGCGCGTGTTCCCGACTGGAGCCGCAACCGAAGTTGCGACGGGCCAACAGCACACTGGCGTTTTTATACCGCGCCTGATTCAGCACGAAATCCGGATTCAATGGACGCTTTGACGAATCCTGATCGGGCTGCCCCTCATCCATATAACGCAGCTCATCAAACAAGTTCGGACCAAAGCCGGTGCGTTTGATGGACTTCAAGAATTGTTTGGGAATAATCATGTCCGTATCCACATTGGATCGGTCCATGGGGGCAACAATGCCCTGGTGTTGCGTAAATGCGCGCATGGTCTCTCTCCTGTGGATCAGTTCATCAGCTCACGGACATCAACAAAATGTCCCTTGATTGCAGCCGCCGCAGCCATCGCCGGGCTCACCAGGTGAGTACGACCACCAAAGCCCTGACGACCCTCAAAGTTGCGGTTGGAAGTAGACGCGCAATGCTCGCCCTGCCCCAATTTGTCGGCGTTCATAGCCAGACACATGGAACAACCCGGATCACGCCATTCCAGACCGGCTTCGATGAAGATCTTGTCGAGCCCCTCCTGTTCGGCCTGCGCTTTCACCAGGCCAGAGCCCGGCACCACCATCGCCTGCTTCAGACTCGCAGCTACCTTGCGGCCTTTCACCACAGCCGCGGCTTCACGCAGATCTTCGATCCGGCTGTTGGTGCAGGAACCGATAAACACCCGGTCCAGTTGTATGTCGGTAATTTTCTGATTCGCAGCCAGCCCCATGTACTTCAGCGCCCGCTCGATGCCTTCGCGCTTGATGGGATCCGCTTCTTTGGCCGGATCTGGCACACTGCCCGCAACGCCGGTGACCATCTCGGGCGACGTGCCCCAGCTGACCTGCGGCTGAATCGCACTGCCGTCCAACTCAACGACCTTGTCAAAGACCGCGTTGCTGTCACTGTGCAATGTCCGCCAGTATTCAACGGCTTTATCCCAGGTTTCGCCTTTGGGTGAGAACGGGCGACCTTTGACATATTCGATCGTGGTGTCGTCCACAGCCACCATACCAATTCGGGCACCGCCCTCGATGGCCATATTACAGATGGTCATCCGGCCTTCCATACTCAGACCGCGAATGGCATCGCCACCGAACTCGATGGCGTATCCGGTGCCGCCAGCGGTCCCGATCTTGCCAATGATCGCCAGCACCACGTCTTTGCCGGTTACACCTTTACCAAGATTGCCGTTCACCTTGACCAGCATGTTCTTCATCTTCTTCTGAACCAGGCACTGGGTCGCCAGTACATGCTCGACTTCTGAGGTGCCAATGCCGTGTGCAAGGCAACCAAACGCGCCGTGGGTAGAGGTGTGGGAGTCACCGCACACAACACTCATCCCTGGCAAGGTGACGCCCTGCTCAGGCCCGATCACGTGCACGATGCCCTGGCGCTGATCCTTGATCTTGAACTCAAGAATGCCAAACTCGTCGCAGTTACTATCCAGAGTCTCAACCTGAGTCCGCGATACCGGGTCAACAATACCGTCTATGCCTTTGTCACGATCGGTAGTCGGCACGTTATGATCCGGCGTGGCAACGTTGGCATCAATACGCCAAGGCTTACGGTTGGCCAGTCGCAGACCTTCAAAAGCCTGGGGAGATGTCACTTCGTGCAACAAGTGACGATCAATGTAGATCAATGCCGAACCATCATCCCGCTGTTTGACCAGATGGTCGTCCCACAATTTGTCGTATAAAGTCTTGCCCACCATGGTTGCTCTCTCTCTGGGGGTTTCTGTGTGTGCTCTTTGAAGTACCATCTTACTCCGCTGCCATGAATAACCTCAATTCATGTTTGTCATTCGTTGCATTCCCATCTGTTATCTGACTAAGATCGTCGTTGTTGGAGCAGACTTGATCATCGGTACCAAGCACGTCCAGATAGGGAGGAGCTTTTCAAAACACGCCACAAGTACGTCCCTGTAGGCTCGTTTCGGGCCGTCCATGGCCCTCAACGGTTTTGAAAAGCTCCTCCCTATCCGGACGCGCCCGAACATTGGCCGAGGATTCCGCAAAGCTTTTCCAGACCGCACACACCATTGTGAGCGGAGCTGCTTCACTGCCCCCCTCCCAAAAATCTCGGAGGCCATGGATGGCCGGAGCGAAGCGCACATGGATGTGCTCGTAGCGTTTTTTGGGAGGGGGGCAGTGAAGCGGCTCCTTCCACCAAACTCAGCAGCACGAATGACGGCGAGCACAATTCATGGATTCAAACGCACTCAAAGCCTTCCTGACCATCGTCGACCAAGGCTCCTTTTCCGAAGCCGCCGAAACGCTGCACTTAACACAGCCGGCGATCAGCAAACGCCTGGCCGCCCTGGAAACCCAGCTCGGTACCCGACTGATCGACCGCAGCAACCGCGACATCCGCGTCACCGAAGCCGGCGCCCGACTGTTGCCCCACGCTCGCAAGATACTCGACGAGATTCATAACGCGAAGCTTGCCCTGTCACCGAACGCCGACACCATCGAAGGCGAACTCCAGCTCATCGCCAGCCACCACATCGGCCTGCACCATCTACCTAACTGGCTCAGACGATTCCGCCGGGAATACCCCCAGGTCACCCTCGACCTGCAATTTATGGAATCCGACGCCGCCTACCAACAGATGAACAAACGCAACGCCGAACTCGCCTTCGTCACCCTTAGTGATAGCATGAACCCGCAGTTCCGGATACTGACGCAATGGCCAGATCCCATGGCCTTCGTAATTGGTACGGACCACCCCTTGGCAAGCCTTGCGAAACCCACACTGCATGACCTGGCGCAGCACCCCGCTCTGCTGCCGGATACCAGCACCGCCACCTACCGTGTGGTCAGCCGGCTGTTTCTCGAGGCCAACCTGCCCCTGAAGCCCCTGATGCCAACCAACTACCTCGAAACCATCAAGATGATGACCAGCGTCGGCCTGGGCTGGAGTGTGCTGCCGGTGAGCATGCTGGACAGCAGTCTGCGGGAGCTTGAGGTTGCTCATCCGGTCACCCGGGTACTGGGTGCCGTTGCACTGTCGGGGCGACAGCTCAGCAACGGCGCCAGAGCGTTACTCAGAATTGTTGAAGCCGAAGAAACCGGAACCTGATCAGTGATCCTCGGAGTGATCAGCAGCGGGTAAAGGTTGCAGGCCACGCCAGGTAACCACAATGGCCACGGCCATTGCGATTGCGCCGCCCCAGAACGCTGCAGACGTGCTAATCCCCTCCACCAGGAAACCCGACATCCAGGCTCCCAGCGCGCCTCCAGCACCAAAGGTCAATCCGCTGTACAGCGCCTGCCCCTGGCCATGATGGTGTTTTCCGAAAAAGCCCTGAATGTATTGCACAGAAATAGCATGCAGTGCGCCATAAGACGCCGCATGCAATAGCTGGGCAAAGATCAGTACCGGCACCACACTGGTGAGCTCGGCAATCAGCACCCAGCGGATCATGGTCAGCAGCAGCGCTCCGATCACAATTTGACGCACACTGAACCTGAGTGACAAACGGTGCATGACCAGAAACAAGCCAATCTCCGCAAGCACCCCGAGCGACCACAACAGGCCGATGGACAGTTTGCCGTAACCGTGCTGGTCCAGATGGATACTGAAAAACGTGTAATAGGCGCCATGAGACACTTGTAACAGAAAGTTCATGAGGAAAAACGTGATCACCGCCGGATGTCTGAGGATCGCTTTCAGGCTGCCTTTGGGTGCGGGCGGCTTGCGCTCTCCTTTCTCTGCCGGCACTAAAAAGGCCGACACAGCAATGCCGACAAACACCGGGAGCAACAACCAGGGCAACCGGTCAACAGGCACCCACTCCAGGACGCCACCGACCGCCGCAACGGCGCCAATAAATCCGACAGAGCCCCACAGGCGCACTTTGCCGTACTTTTCTTTCTTTGTTCCCAGTGCTCTCAGGGTGATCACTTCGTACAACGGCAGGATGGCGTTCCAGAAGAAGGTGAAGGCCAGCATCACCACCAACAAACCGTAGAAGCCCGGCTCCATAAACACGCCGGCGAAAAACAAAGAGCCAGTAATAGCGCCAAACCGAACCAGGCGTACCCGTTGGCCCGATCGGTCGCCGAGCCAACCCCAGACGCTGGGCGCAACAATTTTGGTGAGCTGGATGGTTGCCATCAAGGTGGCAATTTGCAGATAGGAAAAACCCTGCCCCTCTAAATAGAGGGACCAATAGGGCAACAGCCCTCCGAGGAGAGCAAAGAACCAGAAATAGAGGTTAGACAGCCGCCAGTAGATGGTGACGCCCCCTGATCAAAGCTGGCCGATAATCGGGGTTGACACCTCTACGTCGCCATTCTGACCTCGGTGGCGCAGATAATGATCCATTAGCACAATGGCCATCATGGCCTCGGCAATCGGTGTTGCACGGATGCCGACACAAGGGTCGTGGCGCCCGGTAGTAATGACCTCAACCGGATTACCATTAACATCAATACTGCGGCCAGGCAGGCGCAGGCTAGACGTTGGCTTCAACGCAATGCTGGCGACGATCGGCTGACCCGAAGAGATTCCACCCAACACGCCACCCGCATGATTGGACAAGAACCCTTCAGGTGTCATTTCGTCCCGGTGGCCCGTGCCTTTTTGATCAATGCAGCCAAAACCGGCACCAATCTCCACGCCCTTGACCGCATTGATGCTCATCAAGGCATGTGCCAGGTCTGCGTCCAGACGATCAAAGATGGGTTCACCCAGCCCCGGCGGCACGCCTTCCGCCACCACGTTGATGCGGGCACCGATGGAGTCGCCTTCTTTGCGCAGGGCGTCCATGTAGGCTTCCATCTCTGGCACCTTGTCGGCATCCGGGCAGAAAAATGGATTCTGATGTACCTGATCCCAGTCCAGCTTCTCGGCCTTGATCGGACCAAGTTGCGACAGATACCCGCGAATGCGGATGCCCAGGCGCTGCTCCAGAAACTTGCGGGCGACCGCACCGGCCGCCACCCGCATGGCGGTT
This sequence comes from Marinobacter sp., assembly GCF_014859525.1. GTDB lineage: Bacteria > Pseudomonadota > Gammaproteobacteria > Pseudomonadales > Oleiphilaceae > Marinobacter. The sequence goes on along the minus strand of NZ_JACUUB010000003.1, from coordinate 13,995 downwards.
TCTCGGGCCGAAGAGCGACCACCGCCCCGATAATCCCGAACCCCGTACTTGTGGGTGTAGGTGTAATCAGCATGCGCTGGCCGGAACTGCTCGGAGATTTTGGAATAGTCCTTGGAGCGCTGGTCGGTGTTCTCGATGATCAGACCGATGGGCGTACCCGTGGTTTTACCCTCGAAGACCCCGGACAGGATGCGAACCTCATCGGCCTCGCGCCGCTGAGTGGTGTGCCGGGAAGTACCGGGTTTGCGCCGGTCGAGATCCTTCTGCATGTCTGCTTCGGACAACTCAAGACCCGGAGGGCAGCCGTCAATGATGCACCCCAATGCGGCCCCGTGGCTTTCACCAAACGAGGTTACCGTGAACAGTTTACCAAATGTATTTCCGGACATATTTCAGCACTTTATTGAGGTTTTATAATAAACAGGATTAGCTCTTTGCGGCCTGCCACTCACGCAGATCGCGGGCCGTGATCAGGAACACCCCATCACCACCATTGTCGAATTCCAGCCAGGTCAGCGGCAAATCCGGATAAGCGTCGTCCAGCGCGCCCCAGGAATTGCCGACCTCGACAATCAGCAAGCCGTCGTCGGTCAGATGCTCGGCGGCACCGGTAATGATCCGGCGAGCAATATCGAGACCGTCAACACCCGCGGCAAGCCCGAGTGCCGGCTCGTGATGAAACTCGTCAGGCATGTCTGCCATGTCTTCAGCATCTACATACGGAGGGTTGCTGAGAATGACATCATACTGACCTTCAATATTGGCAAAAACATCCGACCGTATGGCTCGTACCCGACCTTCCAAACCGTGTAGCTCAATATTGGATGCGGCCACTTTCAGGGCGTCTTCAGAGATATCGGAAAGGTCAACTTCTGCCTCGTCAAATACGCTCGCCGCACCGATACCAATACAGCCACTACCGGTGCACAGGTCGAGTATTCTCTGTACTGGTTGCGTGCCCAACCAAGGCTGGAGGCCATTCTCCAGCAACTCGCCGATCGGTGATCGGGGTACCAGAACCCGCTCATCAATATTGAACGGCATGCCCATAAACCACCCCTCACCGAGTAAATAGGCAATCGGCACCCGCTCATTAATTCGACGCTCGATACGCTCAACAATCAGTTCGCGCTCTGCTCGCACCAGGCGGGCGTCCAGAAACACGTTGTTATTCTCTAAGGGCAGATGAACGCTGCGCAGCACCAATTGCACGGCCTCGTCCCAGACATTGTCCGTACCGTGGCCAAAATACAGATGCGACGCTGCAAATCGGGAGGAGGTATACCTCAAAAAATCACGAATGGTGTGCAAATCGTCAACTGGACTGGTCACTGGAGCGTCTTCCTGGTCAGGATCATTTAGCGCGACATTATACGCCTATTAAGTGACCGCCTGCAGCCTGTGCACCCCTCAAAGGGACAACAGTCCTGAGCTGCTTCGGCTCTCCTCATAACGATCAAGAGCCGCAGCCATTCTCTGCCGCCCCAATTGAATCAGCTCCGGCGCCTTGTGGTAATCGTAGCTTCGGGAGGCGTTCTTGGGGATATTAACCAACAGATCGGGCGGATAGCCGGCAATTTTGTATTGCACCAGGGCGCTCTGCATGGTCTCAATGGTCAGGTTCATCACATCAAATTTGCCAATACCCAGCTTGTCCCAGTCGATGGTTTCATGATCGTCTTTTTTGCTGGCACGATTTTCCTGCTCGACTCTGGCGGCTTCGTCGCGCCTCACCTTCTTTTCCCTTTCCTGCGCTTTCTTCGCCATCTCTCGGCTGATTTTCTCTTCCGCAGATTCACCGTTGTCAATTTTACGGGATGTCAGTGATTTCAACGCATCCCAATCGAACCAGCGCGAGGCTTTGTCACGAATGGCATCTACCCACTCGTCCATATCCATGGCCGTGTCGTCATCTTGTGTGGTAAACGCCGAATCCGGCACCCGCCGCCGCTGCTCGTCTTCACCGCTCAGGTTGACCGCCACCACGAGGTCCGCATGGGCAGAAATAGTGGGAATAATGGGCAACGGGTTGAGCAAAGCACCGTCTACCAACACCCGGCCATCCAGAACAAGAGGCGTGACCACACTGGGAATGGCGATGGACGCGCGTATAGCCCGATCGAGGGGACCTTCCTGAAACCAGACTTCTTTATGCGCCAATAAATCGGTGGCGACAGCGGTGAAGGCAATGGGCAGATCTTCAATGCGGGTATCACCCAGAATTTCCCGGACAATGGAAAATACTTTTTCGCCACGAATGGCGCCAACGGACGTAAATGTCACATCCAGCAACCTGAGCACATCAAATTGACCCAGGCCAGTCACCCAATCTTTGTATTCCTGCATCTTGCCGGCGGCGAACATACCGCCGATCAGTGCCCCCATGGAGCACCCGGAAATAGCCACAATGTTGTAACCACGCTCCCTCAACACCTCAATCGCACCAATGTGCGCATAGCCGCGGGCACCACCGCTGCCTAAAGTCAAAGCGACCGTTTTACCCTTGCCCGTTTGGACAGCCTTTCGCCCGGCACTTTCTTCAACAACGCGGGCGTTGTCGCTCGAAACTGCCGATTTGCCAACGTCTTTGCCAGGTTCTGGCTTGTCCTGCCCGGTCATTCCCCTTACCTCTTGATCACCAGCACTTCAATGCGGTCGCCTTGACGATTCGGATCAGCCACTTGAACGCCAGGCCCGATAGCAAGGGTTCGGATCTGGCTACGCGAAATTCCGGATTTACCCAAAACGTCGGCCAGGGCATCCGCTGCTGACACTGCACGATCCGTCGCCTCATCCAGGCTTTCGCCCGACTCGAGGGTTGAGAACGCTGCCAACACCACTTCCGCCCCGTCCTCAGATGCCCATTCCACAAGCCGCCTGCGATCCGCCGTAGCGAGATCAAACCGGACCGTCACACCCCCTTGCCAAGGCACCACGACCGGCCCCAGAATACGGGCTGCGACCGACTGAAACCCCGGAATGTCTGCGCCCGCATCCACCTGAAGATGCTCAACCCAAACGTACTCCCTCAGATTGCCACGAGTGACGGTATAGACCAGCGTCAACCATCGCTGACCCTCTGCATCTGCTACAGCACTTACCAGGTAATCTTGAGCGTTGTCCCGGCCCAGCAAACCTGACTGCTGGAAGATCTGGTTGGCCCAGACGTTACTGCGACCACACGCCATGCCAGAACACTCAAACAGAATCTGCCCACCCCTCGCTTGCAGTTCCCGGCGATAATGTTCACGGGCCGCGTCACGACTGGACTCGCGATTGATTTCAAACAGCTGGCCTTGCCCTGAGACGGGCAGACGAGGCATGACTTCCGAGCGGATTTCTCCCCGAATTTCCCGTACCGGGCTGAGCAGCACAAGGTGCCCGGACGACCGGATAGACTCTGTCGACTGAAGACTGGACTGCGAGAAGGCTCTGATCGGCTCACCCAGATCAGCCGCCATCGACACGGGCGCAACCACAGCAAGCATAAGCGCCGTTAAAAACGTCAGACTGTTAACAAACACTCGATTAGTCATTCAACAAAAACCTTTCTATTGCATTAGCGACAGGAGCCGTGTTGCCATCAAGATGGCAGTGATGCCCGCCCGCAACGTCCACTGTAGTGAGATTCGGGATCAGCCTGGCGCGTGCATCCAGGCCCTTATGGTTAGCGAGCAAACCCTCAGCAGCCCTGACAAACAAAGTCGGGATTTGAATGGCAGCAAGGGACGCCTGCACCTGCTCCTCCGTCATCATTAAGGGTGTTGGGTGCCGAAGGCGGGCGTCTGTCCGCCAGACATATCCATCATCCACGCTGCGCATGTTTCGGGGCACCAGTAGTCTGGCTGCCTCTGCACTCAGTGGGCTGAGCCCTCCTTCACGAATCTTCACAGCAGTCTCAACATCGGGATAGACCGTTGCCGGGGCCGATCCGTTCCGTTTTTTCTGTAACGCTCTGCGAAGCTGGGGCACTGTTTCTTTCGCCGGCCGGCTAAGCGCCCCCAGACTGTCGATCATCACTAAACGCCGTACGCGCTCAGGAAACGCCGACGCATACAGGGCACATACGATACCACCGAGAGAATGTCCCACCAGGTCTAACGGGTAACGCTCGCTTTCGGGAAAGTGGTGATCGATCAGCTCGCTCAAGTCCGCTACATAGTCCGTCAACCAATAGCCGCAACCGGGAGCGCGATGACCCGAATGACCATGACCCGCCATGTCAATGGCGTGCACTGCGGCCTGTTTGGCCAGCTCTGGTGCCAGTCTTGTAAATGTCATGGCGTTATCAAGCCAGCCATGCACCATCAGCACCGGTGGGTGAACTTCGTTTTCGACGGGGGTGCGCCAGCTCAGGCCAGCCAGCGTGATGTTATCGAGCGGCCAATGTGCCTCCCGGCAGCCGGCCGGAATGTCGTGCCCACTACCGGGTAACACAGCGTCAGTCATGCAATACAAATCCTACATCGTATGGGTGGGGCGATCAGAACTCAGCGAACCGGCCAGGTACGATTCAATCTTGGTGCGTGCAGATTCATCATCACCGTTAAACTGCACGCCAATACCCGCGGCTCTGTTGCCTTGGGCACCCTTGGGGGTAATCCAGACCACCTTACCGGCTACCGGAATTTTTTCTGGCTCATCCATCAGATTGAGCAGCAGAAATACCTCATCGCCCAGCTGGTACTGCTTTTGCGTGGGAATAAACATGCCACCCTGCCGCACGTAGGGCATGTAGGCGGCGTAGAGCACCGCTTTATCTTTGATGGTCAGGGTTAGAATGCCGCTGCGCGCGCCGAATCCGGGGCCCATATCACACACCTTTTACGCTATGAGTTCTTGTGTCGTTAAACTTGCCGCAATACTTCAGGAATTTGCTGACATTTCACAATCATAGCAGCTGAATTTAAAGAAAGCTCAGCTTGCTTGCCGCTTACGGGGCATCAGGTCGCGCCAGGCAATCAAAAGCTGACTGGCCTCCAGTTCCGGACTGGCATTATAGACTGCTGCGCTCCGACTCTCTTTTACCCTTTCCAGCAACTCATGAGCTCGCCATGGAGGGTTGGTCTGAGCGAGATAACCCAGCATGTCTGCCGCATCCGGATCGGTCACTTCACCACCCACACCGGCCCTGGCAAGATCCACCGCCCAACCTTCAAACAACCAGAGCGTGTCTTCCAGCCCCAGCGCCTTAAACGCTTTTGCGGCCTCACCAACCGGCACCTGACCTTTCATAAACTTGCGAAAAGCATCAAAAGCACTGTCCCGCAATGTGAGAAAATCTCCCATCACGTACTCCAGTGCCAGTCTTGGTGCGTTTCCCGCCAGCAACAGGCTTTTGGCCAGCACATCGGTGCCGGGCTGGCTGCCGTCCTCAAGCTCCGATACCTTATCGGCCAACCAACGTCCGGCCTGCTCCGCCGATGGCAAAGGTATCGTCAGTGCCTGACATCTTGACCGAATGGTCGGCAACACCGGTCGACCACTCTCCTGCAACAGCAGCAATGTCACGTCTGGCAAAGGTTCTTCGAGGGTTTTTAAGAGCGCGTTAGCAGCATTGATGTTCAGCTGGTCCGCCCGATCAACAATGACCACTTTATGGTGAGCCACCTGGGGCGAAGCAACGGCGAAAGACGACAAGGCACGAATCTGGTCTACCTTAACCATCCGGGACTTTTCAGGCGCATACACCCGCAGATCCGGATGGCTGCCCGCGGCCATCAATTCGCACTGCTTGCAGTGACCACAAGCAACCACAGTTCCGGCGCCGAGCTTTGCCGGCGATGAACAGAGCAAGAGCCCGCCCACGGCCTGCGCCCATTCACGCTTGCCGACACCACGTTCACCCACAATTAATAACGCATGGGGCAAGCGATCCTGTGCAAGCCGTTGCTGAACGGCAGACCAGGCGCCGCCCAGCCAAGGCATTTCCTGTGCGATGTCAGTCATGTTGCGATGTCCGTGAAACGGGTTGTTGATCACGCCTTAACTGGCGTTTCATGGTTTTCAGTAACCTTTTAAGCCGCTGAGCGTCCTGGTCTGCTTGCTTTGCCGGTGGAGAGCCATAGTAATGACTGTTCACCGTGCGGGCAAAAATACGAACCGTATCCGCGATGGCTGGCCGTGCCTGCGCCATCCGATCTGCCAGCACCCCCGGGGTTTCGCCGCTGCGCACAGGCACACCCACCTGCTCACACAAACGATACCAGGAGCTCACCACTCGCCGAAAACCATCCTGGCGCGTGCCCCGGCGCATGGCAAAGGCAGACACCAACCCCGCCACGAGCAAGGCAAAACCAACCAGCCCCGCGGTGATATAGCCAAGTTCCCGCAGACCGATGCCGCCGGGCAGCCGAGACATCAAATCCATCTGGCTCTGCCCCTGATAGCCCACAACCCAGCGCTGCCAATGGTAGTTGATCCGGTCAAGCTGCAAAGACGCCCATTGCAACATTGCAAAATCGGCATACCGCTGCGGAGAGGTCAGATTGTTCTCAAGAAACGATCCCTCCTCAGCCATCGCCTCCCGCAGGCCAAACTCAATTCGGCTAGGCGCAATGGCAGCGGTAGGATCTACTCGCAGCCAGCCCCGATCGTCGAGCCACACTTCCACCCACGCATGGGCGTCGTATTGCCGTACGATCAGGTATTCATCGCCAGCGCCCGCATCACCACCCTGATAACCGATGACCACTCGGGCTGGAATACCGGCCGCGCGGAACACAAAGGTAGCTGCGCCTGCGTAATGCGCACAAAAACCGCGTTTTTCATCAAACAATAGAGCGTCGATTCCGTCCCTGGGCATCGCCGGGGGCCGAAGGGTATAGAAGTACTCCTGCTCCCGGAAACGGGTCATCAACTCATTAACTACGCCGATCGGGGAGTAAGCGTCTGCCAGCTCGCTGGCTAGTGCCCGCGCTCTGGGATTCGAACCTTCGGGCAGCTGGAGGTTACGCTGACGCATCGCAGGCGACAGCTCCTGACTCGCCTGAACCCGGCCCGGCTCTGCCGCCAAGCGATAGCGAACGGCACTGTCTGCCGGCCGCCGAAAACGGAACAGATCTTCTCCCGCATCAAATACATTGTCTGAAACGGCGATCGAATGTTCCAGAGAAAACGCCCAGCGTTGATCCGTAGGCTCCATAAGCACATCGTATTGGTTGCTCGCCAAGGGCCCAATACCGCCGTCTACTGCCACCCGCCCGGGCCTTTGGAAGGGCTCTGCGTCTCGCTGCCGCCAGGTTTCTCCATCCAGATGATCCAGAATCAGGCCGCGCCAATAGCGATCGCGATACGCCGGTGCAGGGCCGCCAAACGTCGCGCGAAAAGCCCGCGCACTGCTTTGAGCGAGGTTCGAGATGTCGCCCGGGCGCATGCTGTCTGAAATACCACTGCGCGCCTCGCCCGACACCAACGGCACACTCCACAAGGGCGCCATACGGGGGAAGAACAAAAATAGCAGGACCACCACGGGGAGCGTCTTCACCAGCAATAGCCCAAGCCTCTTCCAGCCAGACTTCATGGAATCCGGAAGGTCTGGGGCATTCAAAATCTGCAAACCAATCAGCAGGCAGCCGATGGCTCCGAACGCCAGCAAGGCCCAAAAAATATCCTGCTGGAACAGAAAATTAACGGCAGACAGGTACACCAGAATAAAAAACAGTACATAGAAGTCCCGGGCAGAACGGGTTTCCAGCCATTTAAGCCCAACCGCGAGGACAAAAAACGAGGCCGCAGTGTCAACGGTAAACCGTCCCTGAACCGTCCCCACATAGACACCAGTCAACACCAGCATAATCCCGGTTCGCAGCCAGCGCCCGGGTAAGCGTACCCGCCCGGTCTGGGCCAGCCAGCGCCAGCCAGCCAACACGACACACGCGGCAATCAGCCACCAGGGTAGCCGGTTCCATTGCGGCAGCAATAGCAAGGCAAAACTGCCGATCAACCAGAGTAAGGCAGCACCCGGAATCGAATCTACTGGAGGACTATCTGCAGCGTTTCTCGCCTTCAAAAAGCTGGCCATACCACTCATACAGCAGCCTCCTGTTCGATGTCGTCAACCGCCTTTCGAGTTCCAAACGCCAAAGTATCCTGTTCTCGGGGAGGCTTCTCGCCCCACACGGCCAAAGCCCGGAGGCAACGCTTTCCATGAACGGGGCCGGTATCCGGGTCTATCACATCGCCGGGCAAGTTAAGCCCAAAACGAGCACCTTTTTGCACCCGGTCTGATACCAGCCATGCCAAATAGCTGAGTCTTAACTCTGTATCCGTTCCCGGGAACGAATTGAAATCCAGCCAATGGGGACTGCCCTGCTCCCCCTCCCAATCAGCAACCACCATCTGCCCAGACCGGGCAAACCGCTTCCACATCACTCGCTGGCTCATGTCACCCTCGCGCCAGGGCCGCAGGTCTGCATTATCCTGGCCGGCAACCTTAGCCTCCGATTTTGCCTCACTGCCGTCATCGACCTGGCTCAGCACCTCCGGAGCTGCCAAGGGTCTGGGATAGGCAATCCCCGCGGAAGCCGGACGCAACCAGGACCAGGCTTTAAGCAAACCAAAGGGGAAGCGAGTTTCAATACGAATCCTGTCAGGGCGAAGATAGCCCCGATGAGCGGAGGGAATGGGCAATACCACATCCCGGGATTGCCCCGATGACACATGCACACTGTCAAGCTCTGAGTCCTCAACAGACAGTCTCATTGCCAGCCCGGCATCTTTACCGGCACTGAGCCGCAAACTGAACGGCACGTCATCTCCGGCCACACCCTCACCAGCGCGCACCATCGAAAGAGTAAGACCCGACAGGTTGCGGTGCGTTTGATGCATGGCACCAACGAATAGCGCGCCGAGCACAAAGGTCAGCAAATAGATCAGACTGTTCTGATAGTTAATACCGGTGATCAGCATGATCAACAAAAGCACGCCATAAACCACGCCTGCTCCGGTTGGCAAAATGAAAATATTTTTCTGACTGAACACCTGAACGTCCGCTCTTGGAATTCGACGGCCAATCCAGCGTTGCCAGCGACGTTTAACCAGTTTCTTGATCATGCCCATCAGGCCGTTTTTTCTCTGAGAAGTTCATCGGTTACCAGAATGCATCAAACCACACTCGCCATCCGCTCATAAAGCTTTACTGCCAAACTGCAGATTCTGATCACAGACCGGGCACTTTCCATTCAGCAATCATCGTTGTTCCGAGAGCTCAGCAGAAGTCTGAAGCCGACCGCCAGCGCATCTTAAGAACACTCACAATCTCGCCCGGCGAACCGGTAATGAGCGAGCGAGTGCGTATTTTCTGAAGCGATGCATAAGACAACGTCCGTTCTTGTTTTAGGGATTTTCAGCTCATAGACCACAAAACCCGGTAAAATACTCTCCGGGCTGATCTGCTCCGTATATTCATTAGATCAGCGCCGTTCTAGATCAGACAACGGCCGTTTTGTGCAACGTGTATCATTCTTCCAATTTTCAATGGAGGTATCTTGGCTCTTCCTCTTTGCCAGCCCATTTCCCGACGCCAATATGACCAGCTGTGCGGGCACGCCTCCAGGCAATCGGATTTTGTGTTTTTGGGTAGTCAGGCATCATCGGGTGGTCGCGGAGCTGCCCGGGGCTTCAGCTGCAATGCGGTTGAACAGATTGTTGTAGACGGCAACCCCGGCATCAGCGTCGATACCGCCGCACTGGCCAAAAAAATGGAATCCCTCGCCGCAAACTACCCACTTCCACCGGTTGCTGGCGAGCCGGTGCCCTGCCCTTTGATCGGCGGCTGGATGGGCAGTATCTCCTATGAGTTTGGATACGCCCGGGAGCCACGCCTCCGATCACTGATGCCCGAGCAGCGTTTACCCTTGTTCATTGCCGGACTTTACCTGTGGCTCGCCAGCGAAGATCTGGAAAGCGGGCAACACTATCTTTGGACCCACCCGCAGCTCCCCCTGCAACAACAAGACCTGCTGACAACCTGGATGCAGGCCCCGAAAGCGGGCACAGAATCATCCATCCACTGGTCAATGACACAACCGTTCAAGCCGACTCAAACCGCAGATGCTTTCCGAACCCGGGTTGATCGTGTTCGCCAGTACATCCAGGCCGGGGACTGTTATCAGGCCAACCTGTCACAGTCTTTTGAAGGGCGGTATCAGGGCAACCCCTGGGCTGCATTTATCGCCCTCAGTCAGGCCAATCCCACACCCTATGCCGCGTTCATCAAACATCGGGGTACAGCGCTGGTGTCGGTATCGCCGGAGCGCTTTCTGGCGATTCAGAAGAATGTGATCGAAACCAGCCCGATCAAAGGAACCCGCGCCAGAGGCAGAACCCCGCAACAGGATGAGGCGCTGGCTAGAGAGCTACTCGTGTCTGAGAAGGATCGAGCGGAAAACCTGATGATTGTCGATCTGCTGCGCAACGATCTCAGCATCAACGCCACGCCAGGGTCGGTCCAGGTCGACAAGCTGTTCGCACTCGAATCATACCGCAATGTACATCACTTGGTGAGCCACATACGCGCCAGCCTGAAACCCGGCGTCAGCCCTGTACAGGCGTTGTTCGATGCTTTTCCCGGCGGCTCCATCACCGGCGCCCCAAAAATCCGGGCCATGGAAATCATTCGCGAGCTTGAACCGCATCAACGCGGCCCCTATTGCGGGTCGATCTTCTATTACGGGCTGGATGGACGGCTGGACAGCAGCATTGCCATTCGTACTCTACGGTGCGATGCAGACGGGCTCATAACATGCTGGGGCGGCGGTGGCATCGTCGCCGATTCCGAACCAGAAGCCGAGTACCAGGAAACGCTCGCCAAAGTGCAACCGCTGATGCGGTTTCTGGAAGAGCTGAAGCTTTGAAGCACTGCGCTACCGGACTGTCGGCAGCGCAGGGTTCCTATTACGGGTGATCAGGCAGAGTGAACGACGCTGGCCTTCAGAAATTGCTGCTTCAAATCATCAAAGGTGTGTACTGCCGGGAACTGTGGGAACTCATCAATCACGTTTTGAGGCGCGTGGAACAGAATGCCCGCCTCGGCCTGGCCCAGCATGGTGGTGTCGTTGTAGGAGTCGCCAGCGGCAATCACGCGATAGTTCAGCAACTGGAAAGCCCGCACCGACTGGCGCTTAGGGTCCCGCTGACGCAGCAAGTAGTTAGTGATTTGGCCGCTGTCCGCCACCTCCAGCTTGTGACACAGCAACGCTGGATACCCGAGCTTCTTCATCAACGGCATGGCGAATTCATAGAAGGTGTCCGACAGGATCACAACCTGAAAGCGCTCACGTAGCCAGTCCAGAAACTCAGCGGCGCCTGGCAGTGGGTCCAGGGTGCTGATCACTTCCTGAATCTCAGGCAGGCCGTAACCGTGCTCGTCCAGAATTCGCAAACGCTGCTTCATCAGCACGTCGTAGTCAGGAATATCCCGGGTGGTTGCCTTGAGTTCGTCAATACCGGTTTTTTCTGCAAATGCGATCCAGATTTCCGGGATCAATACGCCCTCGAGGTCAAGACATGCGAGTTCCACAACGGTCTCCTGAACAAATAAGAATTGGCTGGGCGGCGTCACCACCCGAATTGTCTGGAGCTATGATATGAAAAAGTCGGGCGGAATGCATCGTGATTTCCCAGGGTATAAACATATAGATGGTCATTCCTTCAGGCTATGTGGGTTTTGGTGGTAGCCTTGCCGACATTAAGAACGCCTTTTGATTGCACAGTGGACAAAAACGCCGGAGCAACATGACTGATATCGAATCCCTACGTACTGAACTTGACGGCCAAAGCCCCCGGGCCATTCTGAAAGCCGCACTGGCTCGCTACGATCACATCGCTATTTCCTTCAGCGGCGCCGAAGACGTGGTGTTGATTGAAATGGCCCACAAGCTGACCGATAACCTCAAAGTCTTCACTCTGGATACCGGGCGACTGCACCCACAGACCTACGAATTCATTGAACGGGTTCGTAAGCATTACGGTATTGATATCGAGGTCCTGTTTCCTGATGCGTCTGAGGTACAGGAACTCGTCAACAAAAAAGGTTTGTTCAGCTTCTTCGAAGACGGTCACTCGGAGTGTTGCGGCATCCGAAAGGTACAACCCCTGAGGCGCAAACTGGCAACGGTCGACGCCTGGATCACCGGCCAACGACGGGACCAGAGCCCCGGCACCCGCAACGACGTGCCGGTTGTTCAGGTAGACGGCGCATTTTCGAGCCAGGATAAAACGCTGGTGAAGTTCAACCCGCTGGCGAACTGGAGCTCCAAAGAAGTGTGGGACTACATCCGAATGTCGGAGGCGCCTTACAATACGCTGCATGAGCAAGGATTTATCAGTATAGGATGCCAACCCTGCACGCGTCCTGTCCTGCCGGGGCAGCACGAACGCGAAGGCCGCTGGTGGTGGGAAGAAGCCACCCATAAGGAATGTGGTCTGCATGCCGGCAACCTGATTGGCAAATCTGGCTGAACCAACCCAGGCCACCTGCAAAAATCAACAAAAAGGCCCGCGCGTCAGCACTGACGGCGGGCCTTTTTTGTTCGGGCTCACTCAATACGTAGGCAGTTCGATATCCTTGAACAACTCCAGAATTTCGCTGCGACTGCCCTGATGCGCAACCACCCGATCCACCATTTCTTTGGTCAGGTGCGGTGCAAAACGACGCATGAAGTCGTACATGTAACCTCGCAGGAAGGTACCTTTGCGAAAGCCAATACGCGTAACAGAAGCCCCGAACAGTTTGCTGGCGTCCAGCGCCACCAGGTCGGTATCCACTTGTGGGTCAAACGCCATACTCGCAATAATGCCGACACCCAGGCCCAACCGCACGTAGGTTTTAATGACATCCGCATCGGCAGCGGTGAACACCACCTTTGGCGTCAATCCCCGCGTCTGAAATGCTTCATCCAATTTTGAACGCCCGGTAAAACCGAACACGTAAGTTACCAGCGAATACTCAGCCAGCTCTTCCAGTGTCAGTTCCTGGCCCTTCGCAAGGGGATGATCCTTGGGGACGATCACGCACCTATTCCACTTGTAGCAAGGCATCATAATCAAATCGTTAAACAGGTCCATGCCCTCGGTGGCGATGGCAAAGTCCACTGCGCCGTTGGCCGCCATTTCGGAAATCTGCATGGGCGTGCCCTGATGCATATGCAGTGATACGTCGGGATACGCCTCAATAAAGCCGCTGATGACCGGTGGCAAAGCGTAACGAGCCTGGGTGTGGGTGGTGGCAATGCTGAGATCACCCTTACGCTGATTGCTGAACTCCTGGGCAATTTTTTTAATGCCTTCTACCCGGCGCAAAATCTCGCCGGCTTCGCGGACAATGATTTCGCCGCCCGGCGTGATGCGCGTCAGATGCTTGCCGCTTCTGGCAAAAACCTCCAGACCCAATTCATCCTCCAGCAAGCGAATCTGCTTGGAGATCCCCGGCTGAGATGTGAAAAGGCTCTGGGCTGTGGCGGATACATTCAGATCATGGTGCGCCACTTCCCAGATATAACGCAGCTGTTGTAATTTCATTGAGACTGTCGCTCCCCGGATGAGTCTTTTCCCAGATACTACGCATAAGAAACGTTATTTTCATTCTTTTTAGGTATACAGCGCTATCTGTATTCAGTGTAGACCAAATCCCGGGTTTCGCTGCCCTGCCAACGCCTTGCGTCATCGCAGCTCTTGCTTGTGTGTGGCAAAGCACACAATCCCGTATCAACCACACCCTAAACTCAGGAAGCCATGCTGCTTACCACCAAATTTCTCAGGCCAACACCCGATCCGCGATCGGTGCGCAGGCATCGCCTCGACGACTTGTTAGAGCCTGACCAGGGTAAGTCGCCGGACAAAAGCTCTGGCGAAATTTGGATGATCCGTTTACGCCCCTTTTGCGCCTATTATTGAACCATGAAGAGCCTCTTTAATAAGAGCCACCCCGTTCGAGCTGGCTTTTTTTATGCGCCGACATGGCTCAATCAGTATTCGATGATCCGTCGAAACGGC